>NZ_BRXS01000002.1:617805-926708 GCF_030159095.1 Roseisolibacter agri | reverse complement strand
CAACAACGGCGCGAGCACTGCCCATGCCGCGTCGGTCAGTTCGTGTCGGCGGCCAACCCCATGCGCACCTCCAGCCAGCGTCCCTCGAAGCTATGAACCGCTGGCTGGATTGTCAGACACGACCTAGGCCATCCGGAGCTCGACCACGACCACATCGCCAGCGTCGCGCCGGGTGTGCCGGGCTACAACGGCACGTGGGACGTGTGGCTCGTCGTGCCGGGCCCGAACTTCGATCCCGCGACCTACGTGGCCCCACGCAGCGTGGAGTCGATGATGCAGCTGATCGAAGCGGGCGTGCTCGCGGGTCCGCTGAGCTTCTCGGCGGCCCGCTTCGGGGCGGACCTCGTGATGCGCGCGCCGTTGGTCTGCACCGGCCGCCCGTAGACCACAGCGGTCCGTGCGCACGCATGCGCGCGAGACCCGTTGCCTTTGGGAGGGATGCGGATCCTCCGGATGACGCGGATGCTCCGGATCCTCCCGTGTGGCGGCGATGCTCCGTGTGCTTCGAGGAGCGATCCGAATGATCCGCCGCATCCGGAGCATCCGCATCCTCCCCAATGGCCCAACAGGTCCCGCGCGCCGGACCCGAACGACAACGGCAGCAAGGATGGAAATCTGAGAAGGTCTGATAACGACGGATGGCTCCGTGCAGGTGCGAGGTACGTCGCGTCACGCGGAGCCATCCGTCGGAATCGGATCTTGTCCGATCTTATCCTTGCTGCTGTCGCCGTTCGGGTCCGGCGCTCGGATCAGAACGCGATCGCGACCGACACGCCCGCGCCCGCGTCGCGGCCCGCCGGCAGCAGCGGCGTGACGACCGTGCGCTGCGCCAGCGACGCCTCGCGCGCCCGCGCGTCCGCGAGGTCGTGGCGATGCCGCACCATGCCGCGCGTCGCGATGAACAGGCTCGCCGCGCCGGCGGCCGCGTTGGCGACGCCCATCGCCGGCGGCACGTCGGGCATCCCGAGGCTCGCCGCGCCCATGCCGAGCGCGGCGGCACCCGCGGCGGCGCCGAGCGCGCTGCGCACGCGGCCCGTGCCACGGGCGTTGGAGCGCGCGTTCCACACCGTCATCCCGAGCGCGCTGCCGACGGCGAGCACCGAGCCGGCCGTGTACACCGGGCGGCGCGTCGCCACCGCGGCCGGCGACTCGTCCCACCCCTCGACGTACGGCACCTGGATGCGCGCCGCCTCGGCCAGCGTGAGCCCGTTCGCGTCGAGCCACGCGGTGAACGCGGTGTCGCCGGCCAGCGCCGCGATCCACACGTTGTTGTCGGTGCGCGCGACGCGGTCCACGATGTCGCGCCGTCCGCTCGCGGCCAGCAGGTGCGCGACCGCGCACAGCGTGCCCGTGCCGCGGTCCACGAAGTACGGGACGGCCTGGCCCGGGAAGTCGTAGTTGTGCGGGAACTCGCCGCGGTCGCGGTACGCGCGCAGCGTCGCCAGCGCCGCCGCTCGCCGGCCGCGCTGCGCGGGCGTGAGCGCCGACAGGTCGCGCGCCGGAAGCTCCGTCAGCACGCTGTCGAAGTGGGCGCGGATGCGCGCGACCTCCACGGCCCGCGCGGCCGCGCGCGACTCGGCGACGTCGGTGTCGGACGGCCGGGCCGCGCGCGAGGTGGCGACGGTGCCCACGAGGAACGTGAGCGCGAGTCCAGCGGCGATTCCAGCGGCGAGGACGACGGGTGTGCGCATGCGGACCTCGTGCGACGAGGGAGGCGGGTGACGTGCGCGGACCCCCTGCCCTACCCGTGCGTCGCGCCCGCCGTCACCGCCACCTGGTCCGCCGCCTCGGTGGGCGCGCCGAGCCGCACGCGCCGCCAGCGCGCCTTGGCCAGCTGGTAGACGCCGTACGCGACGCAGCCCAGCGCCACCAGCCCCACGACCACCGGCCCCGCCGGCGCGTCGGCCAGCGTGTCGAGGGCGTCGCCCAGCCCGCCCACGCGCCGCGGCTCGCCCGTGGCCGCGGCGCGCATCAGGAGCGCCCCGCAGAGCGTGAACAGCACCGCGCGCGCGGCCAATCCCATGCGCGCCAGCCACACCACCGCGCGCACGACCGCAGGCGAGACCTTCCGCCGCTCCAGCTGGGCGGTCACCGGGAGCGCGATCGACTTGTAGGCGAGGTAGCCGCCCGCGCACGCGACGACGAGCCCCGCGACCGCCATCAGCGTGCGGCCGCCGGACAGCGCGAGCAGGCGCGCGGCCCACTGCTCGCTGGCCGAGCCGGTGTCCGCGGTGGGATCGGCGAGCAGGCGCACCGCGAGCGCCGAGAGCCCCGCGTACACGAGCCCCGCGATCGCGTCGGCGGCGCGCACGATCGCGCCGCGCGCGCCGGTCGTGCCCTCGGGCGCGCGCACCGCGGCGACGAAGGAGAGCGTCGAGTAGCCGACGAGTCCCACGGTCAGCGCGGCGATCAGCACGCGCCCCATCGGGAGCTGCGTGAGCAGCCGGATCGCGTCGGACGACCCGCGCGCGCGCTCCGCGAGCCCCACCGCGACGAACAGCCCCGTGCCGCCCACCAGCAGGTAGACGACGCCGCGCGCGACGTAGCCCACGCGCGTGAGCCACTCCAGCCACGTGGGGTGGCGCGCCGCGGTCTCGCGGACGCGCCGCCCCAGGCGCCGCCGGCCGCCGCGCCGTGTGCTCAGCGGCGCCGCCGGCGCGTGGTGCCGCCGAGCAGCGCGCCCATCAGGCCACGCGTGATCGCGCCGGCGACGGTGCGCGTGACCGGCGACTTGAGGATCTGCTCGAACGTGCTGGGCGGCTCCTTCGCCGCGCGGCTGCGCGACGCGGGTGCACGCTCCTGCACGCGCGCCGGCGCCGCCACCTCCGCGTCCTCCATCTCCGCGCGCTCCGCCTCCGCGGTCGCGGCGGCCTTCGCGGCCGCCCGCTCGGTCAGCATCTCGCGCGCGCTCTCGCGATCGACGGCCGTCGCGTACTCCTTCACCTGCGCCGAATTCGCGAGCCGCTGCTGCAGCTCCGCGTCGGTGAGGGGGCCCATGCGCGACGCGGGCGGCACCATGCGCGACACGAATGGCGGCGTGGGCGCGCCGGTGGGGCTCAGGACCGTCACCAGCGCCTCGCCGATGCCGAGCGTCGTCAGCGTCTCCTCGACGTCGTAGAACGTCGTCTTGGGGAAGGTGCGTGCGGCGGCGCGCAGCGCCTTCTCGTCGTCGGGCGTGAAGGCGCGCAGCGCGTGCTGCACGCGGTTGCCCAGCTGGCCCAGGATGTCGGCGGGGATGTCCTTCGGGCTCTGCGTGATGAAGAAGACGCCCACGCCCTTGGAGCGCACGAGGCGCACGACGCGCTCGATCTGCTCCTCGAAGTCCTTGCTCGCCCCCTCGAACAGCAGGTGCGCCTCGTCGAAGAAGAAGACGAGCTTCGGCTTCTCCAGGTCGCCCGCCTCGGGGAGGTTGTTGTAGAGGCGCGCCAGCATCCACATCATGAACGTGGAGAAGAGCGCCGGCTTGTCCTGCGTGTCCTTCAGCTCCAGCACGGAGATGAGGCCGCG
Source organism: Roseisolibacter agri (assembly GCF_030159095.1). Taxonomy (NCBI): domain Bacteria; kingdom Pseudomonadati; phylum Gemmatimonadota; class Gemmatimonadia; order Gemmatimonadales; family Gemmatimonadaceae; genus Roseisolibacter; species Roseisolibacter agri. The sequence goes on along the minus strand of NZ_BRXS01000002.1, from coordinate 923,201 downwards.
CCCGTCGCGCTCGACCTGCAGCAGGTCGTTGAGGTCGAACTCCGGCTCGCCGAAGAACTTCCCCGCGCCCTGCTGCTCCAGCTCCACCATCTCGCGCAGCAGCACGCCGACGGTCTGCTTCGACATCCCGCCGTACTCCGCGAGCTCCGACGCGCCGTCGCCCGCGAGGTGCTGCAGCACGGCGCGCAGGTCGCTCAGGTCGAGCAGCAGGAGCCCCTTGTCGTCGCAGTACTTGAACACCAGCGCGAGCACGCTGGTCTGCGTCTCGTTGAGGCCGAGGACCTTGGCGAGCAGCAGCGGCCCGAAGCTCGACACCGTGGCGCGCAGCTGCGCGCCGTGGGCGCCGGTGAGGCTCAGGAACTCGACCGGGAACGCGGTCGGGTGCCACTGGTACCCGGTCTCGCTGGCGCGCTGCGTGACGCGCGGGCCCGTCTCGCCGGGCGCGGCGACGCCGGACATGTCGCCCTTCACGTCGGCCAGGAACACGGGCACGCCCGCGGCCGAGAGCTGCTCGGCGATCAGCTGCAGCGTCTTGGTCTTGCCGGTGCCGGTGGCGCCCGCGATCAGGCCGTGGCGGTTCATCATCGCCAGTGGCACGGTGATCAGCGGCTCGGGATGCGCCTCGCCGCCGTGCACGCACGCGCCGAGCACGATGCCGTTGCCGCCCGCCCTGAACGCGGCACGCGCCGCCTCGACGACCTTCTGATCCATGACCGTCACGCCTCCCCCGGGGTCCGATGCGCGGCCGCCCTGGCCGCGACGGCATCGTACGCGGCGGGCGGCCGTCCCGCCACCGGACGACGCCGCCGCCGCGTGTCGTGGCGCACCCCTTGTGCGCGGTCCGCGCCCTGGCCACCCATCCCGTCGGCCCTGCGCCGCCCTCCGTCTCACGACCCGTCCGCCGTGCCCGCTCTCGCACCCGATCTCCCGCCGCCGCTCGTCGAGCGCGTGCTCGCGCCCTTCCGACAGTTCGCGCGGCTGCAGTCGGCCAGCGGCGTCGTGCTGCTCGCGGCCGCGGTGGTGGCGATCGCGTGGGCGAACTCGCCGTGGGCCGCCGCCTACCACCACCTGTGGGAGACGCCGCTGGCGCTCACCATCGGCGCGACGGAGTGGCGCGCGACGCTCCACTACCTCGTGAACGACGGCCTGATGGCCGTGTTCTTCTTCGTGGTGGGGCTCGAGATCAAGCGCGAGGTGCTGGCCGGCGAGCTGTCGTCGGCGCGCGGCGCGGCGCTGCCGCTCGTCGCGGCGCTCGGCGGGATGGTCGTGCCGGCGGCGATCTACGCGCTGCTCAACGCGGGCGGCCCGGGCGCGCCCGGCTGGGGCATCCCGATGGCCACCGACATCGCGTTCGCGCTCGGCGTGCTCGCGCTGCTCGGGGACCGCGTGCCGGTGGGGCTCAAGGTGTTCCTGGCGGCGCTCGCGATCGCGGACGACATCGGCGCGGTGCTGGTGATCGCGATCTTCTACTCGGGCAGCGTGAACGTCGGCGCGCTGGGCATGTCGGCGGTGCTGCTGCTGCTCGCCGCGGGCGCCAACCGCGCCGGCGTGCGCCGCCCGTGGGCCTACGGCGCGATCGGGCTCGCGCTGTGGGCCGCGGTCCTCGTCTCCGGCGTGCACGCCACCGTCGCTGGCGTGCTGCTCGCGTTCACCATCCCGGTGCGCACACGCATCCACGAGTGGCAGTTCCTGGCGGGCGCGCGCCGCGCGCTCGAGGAGTTCGACGCGGCCGCACACGTGACCGAGAGCGACCCCGGCGTCACGGTCCTCTCCAACAGCGAGCATCACCGCACGGTGGAGGAGCTGGAGACGCTGTGCGAGCAGGTGCAGCCGCCGCTCATCCGGCTGGAGCACGCGCTGCACGGCATCGTCTCGTTCGGGATCATGCCGCTGTTCGCGCTCGCCAACGCGGGCGTGACGCTGGATCTGGGCGCGCTGCGCGCGGGCGCGGCCACCGCGGTGACGATGGGCGCCGCGCTCGGGCTGCTGGTCGGCAAGCCGGTCGGCATCTTCCTCTTCTCGTGGCTGGCCGTGCGCCTGGGCGTCGGCGCGCTGCCGCGCGGCGCCACCTGGCGCGCGCTCGCCGGCATCGGGATCCTCGGCGGCATCGGCTTCACGATGGCGCTGTTCGTCGCCGGCCTGGCGTTCCCGCCCGGCACCGCCGACGGGCAGCTGCTGCTCGACGCGGCGAAGATCGGCGTGCTCGCGGCGTCGACCGTCACGGGCGTGGTGGGCTGGCTCTACCTCCGCGCCGCGACCGCGCGTCAGCCCGCCGATGCGGGCTCGCCGTCGTCGCTGTCGTCGTCCTCCGGCAGCACGGCGTCGGTGGCCGGCAGCGCGAACACGAACGCCGAGCCGCCGCCGGTGCGCGGCTCGTAGCGCACGGTGCCCTGCTGCGCCGCGGCCAGCCCGCGCGCGATCGAGAGGCCGAGCCCCGTGCCGCGCACGTCGGGCGGCGTGCCGGGCGGCCGGTAGAACGGCTCGAAGATGCGCTCGCGCTCCGACTCCGGCACGCCGGGCCCCTCGTCGAGCACTGCCAGCACGAGCCACGCGCCGTCGCGCCGCGCGCGCACCGTCACCGGCGTGTCGGCCGGCGCGTACTTGGCCGCGTTCTCCAGCAGGTTCACGAGCACGCGCAGCGCCTGCGTGAAGTCGAAGCGTCCCGCCAGCAGCTCGTCGGGCGGCAGGTCCACCACGACCGCGCGCTCGCCGAGCGCGCCCGCGGCCCGCTGCAGCGCCGCGCCCACCAGCTCGTCGGCCGTGTTCACCGCGACGTTCGGCGACACGGCGCCCGCCTGGATGCGCGACAGGTCCAGCAGGTCGCCCACGAGCGCGTTCAGCCGATCCGCCTCGGCCTCGATGATCGCGGCCCGCGCGGGGCTCGCGCCGGTCGCCACCTCGTGCGCGATCCCCTTGATGGTCGTCAGCGGCGTGCGCAGGTCGTGCGACACCGCCATCAGCAGCGCGCTGCGCAGCGACTCCACGCGCCGCTCCGCCTCCGCGCGCTCGGCCGTCTCCACGAGGCGCACGCGCTCGACGCCCAGCGCGGCGTAGTACGCGAGCGCGACGAGCAGGCGCGCCGCCTCGGCGGAGAGCGACACGCCGGCCGACGACGCGATGCGCAGCACGCCCACCGTCTGCTCGCGCACCACGAGCGGCAGCAGCAGGGCGCGGACGTCGCCGGTGTCGGGAGGTCGTGCGCCACGCCAGCCGGGCAGCGACTCGGGGCCGTGCACCACGTAGTCGACGCCCGCCGTCGTCGCGGCGGGGCCGCCGCCGCCCGGCGCCATGCGCACCGTGCCGTCCGACAGCTCGGCGGCGCTGCGGCCGTGCCGCACCACCCAACCCACCAGGCCACCGGTCGGCCCCTCGTCCACCTGGCCGCGCCGGAACACCTCGCACGCGTCGACGCCGACCGTCGTGCGGATGACGGCGACGATCGCCCGCAGCGCCGCGTCGGCATCGGGGGCGCTCAGCGTCTCGGCGCCGAGCGTGGCGAGGCGGTCCACCTCCGCGGCGCGGCGCAGCGCGGCGTCCGCGGTGGCGTTCGCGCGGTACAGCAGCTGCGCGGCGACGATGCTCGTCACCAGGAACGCCAGCAGCACCAGCCAGTCCAGCGGATCGGCGATGACGGGCGTGTGGTACGGCGGCAGGAAGAAGAGGTTGAACGCGACGAACGCCGCCGCCGCGACGGTCAGCCCGAGCGCTCGCCCTGCCGCCGCGCTGGCGCCGAGCACCACGAGCAGGAAGCCGAGCGCGACGTGCGCCTTGTCGAGGCGGTCGCGCACGGACAGCATGCCGACGGTGAGCGCGGCCAGCACGGCCAGCCACGCGAGCCACTGCCGGAGCGTGCCTCCCGCCGGGGTGCGGCTCACGCGGGCATCGTCCCGTCGGGCTCGAAGCGGTAGCCGACGCCCGGCTCCGTCTGGATGAAGCGCGGGCGCACCGGGTCGCCCTCGATCTTGCGCCGCAGGTGGCCCACGTAGACGCGCAGGTACTGCTGCGCGTCGCCGCCGGCGTTGCCCCACACGGCGTGGAAGAGCTGGCGGTGCGTGAGCGTCTGGCGCGGATGGCCGACGAGCGTGCGGAGCAGCGCCCACTCGGTGGGCGTGAGGTGCAGCAGCGCGCCGCCGCGCTCGACTCGCCGGCGCTGCAGGTCCACGGCGACGTCGCCGAACGTCACCACCGCCGCCTCCTCACGGTGGTCGGCGCGCGCGCGGCGGAGCTGCGTGCGCACCCGCGCGAGCAGCTCCACGGTGCTGAACGGCTTGGTCATGTAGTCGTCCGCGCCGGCATCGAGCAGCGCGGCCTTCTCGGTGTCCGCGTGCCGAGCAGACAGCACGATGATCGGCACCGCGGACCAGCGCCGGATCTCGCGGCAGACGTCGATCCCGTTCATGTCGGGGAGCCCGAGGTCGAGGATCACGAGCCCCGGCGCCTCGGCCGCCACGAGGTCCACGCCCGCGCGCCCCGTTCCCGACTCGAGCACGCGCACCGCGAGGCCGTCCTCCTCGGGCGCGCCGGGGACGACGAGCGGCGCGGCGGTCAACGCGTTGCCGACGACGCGTCGGATCTGCGGCTCGTCGTCGATGACGAGCGCCAGGAGGGTGCCGGCGAGCACGAGGTGTTGGCGGACGGGACGGGACGCGCGGACTCCAGCAATCTGCGCCGTCGCGGGCGCGCGCGGAGGATGCGGCGCGGTCTTTCATGACCTTTTTATGCGCACGGCCGCCGGCCTTCACGCGCTCTTGATGCCGGTGCCGGTACACTGGTCGGCATCGGAGGTCTCCCGTGACGACAGCCAGCAACGCCCGCCCCACCCACACCCGTTCCCACGCGTTCCGCTGGGAGCTGGCGAGCAGCGACGCGACCGCCGCGGCGCGCTGCGCGACGTTCCTCGACCGGCTGGAGCGCCTGTCGCACGACGAGTGGCTGGCGATCGGCCGGCGCGCCGCGACGCCCGCGCGCGACGCCACCGATGCCGCCGACGCGCTCGACGCGGCCGTCGCCGCGCACCGACTCGGCGTCACGGCGTGGCTGGTGCGCGACGTGGTGCACACGGCCGCGCACCTCGCCAGCGGCGCGCGATCGGGTGACGGATCGGGTGGCGCGACGTGGGTCGCCGCGCGCGACGCGGCCGTGCGGGCGGCGCTCGCGCAGCTCGTCCGTGCCCGCCTCGCTCGCGCGCAACACGCGGCGCTGCTGGCGCCGTTCACGCGTCTCACGCGGGCATAAAGAAGTCACAAAAGCTGCGCGCGACGCGCGTGAGGCTGCCCGGGCCGGGCTAGCTTTCTCGTATGAGTGCCACACCGGTCCCGGTCGCCGCCGACCCCGCGACGGGCCACGCCGAGGGCCACGCCGAGGGCCATGCGGCCGCCCACCACGCGCCGCACGACCGGCGCTACCTGCTGCTCCTGTCGCTCGCCGCGCTCGGCATCGTCTACGGCGACATCGGCACGAGCCCGCTGTACTCGATCAAGGAGTCGTTCCTCCCGGCGCACGGCGTGCCGCCCACGCGCGACAACGTGCTCGGCGTGCTGTCGCTGGTGATCTGGTCGCTGATCCTCGTCATCTCGATCAAGTACATCGTCTTCATCCTGCGCGCGGACAACCGCGGCGAGGGCGGCATCCTCGTCCTCACGTCGCTCGTCACGCCCGCGCACGCGCTGCGGCGCGGCCGGTGGGGGCTCATCATCCTCGGCCTCTTCGGCACCGCGCTGCTCTACGGCGACGGGATGATCACGCCGGCGATCTCCGTGCTGAGCGCGGTCGAGGGGCTCGAGATCCTGACGCCCGCGCTCTCGCCGTACGTCGTGCCCATCACGGTCGCCATCATCGCCACGCTCTTCTTCTTCCAGAGCCACGGCACGTCGGCGGTGGGGCGCATCTTCGGCCCGGTGATGGTGCTCTGGTTCGGGACGATCGCCGCGCTCGGCGTGGCGCACATCGTGGCCGAGCCGCACGTGTTCGCGGCCGTGGTGCCGACGCACGCGCTGCGCTTCTTCCTCGACAACGGCTGGCACGGCTTCGTCGTGCTGGGATCCGTGTTCCTCGTCGTCACGGGCGGCGAGGCGCTCTACGCGGACATGGGGCACTTCGGTCGGCGCCCCATCCAGCTCGCGTGGTTCGGGCTCGTGCTGCCGGCGCTGCTGCTCAACTACCTGGGCCAGGGGGCGCTGCTGATCCGCGACCCGGCGGCAGTGGCGAACCCGTTCTACCGCATGGTGCCCGGATGGGCGCTGCTGCCGGTGGTGATCGTGGCGACGCTGGCGACGGTGATCGCGTCGCAGGCGCTGATCTCGGGCGCGTTCTCGCTCACGCTGCAGGCGGTGCAGCTGGGCTACAGCCCGCGCGTGCAGATCGAGCACACCTCGGCGCGCGAGATGGGGCAGATCTACATCCCGTCGGTGAACTGGGCGCTGATGGCGTCGTGCATCGCGCTGGTGCTGGGCTTCCGCACGTCGACCAACCTCGCCGCGGCGTACGGCGTCGCGGTGACGACGACGATGGCGATCACGACGCTCCTGTTCTACTTCGTCGCGCGCGAGCGGTGGCACTGGAGCATCCTGAAGGCCGGCGCGGTGGCGGGCTTCTTCCTCGTCATCGACCTCGCGTTCTGGGGCGCCAACCTCCTCAAGATCCCGCACGGCGGCTGGGTGCCGCTGGTGATCGGCGCGGTGGTGTTCACGCTGCTCTCGACGTGGAAGAAGGGGCGCGTCGTGCTGGCCTCGCGCATGGCCGACCGGACGCTCCCGCGCGAGGCGTTCCTCGAGAGCCTGCTGGCGCATCCGCCGCACCGCGTGCCGGGCACCGCGGTCTTCATGTACGGCAGCTCGACCGGCACGCCGCCGGCGCTGCTGCACAACCTGAAGCACAACCGCGTGCTGCATCAGCGCGTGGTGTTCCTCACCATCCGCACCGAGGGCGTGCCGCACGTGCCGCCCGAGGAGCGCGCGCGCGTGACGGAGATCGGGCACGGGCTGTGGGAAGTCGTGCTGCGCTACGGCTTCATGGAGGACGCGGACGTGCCCGAGGCGCTGCAGGCGCTCGGCCACCCGGAGCTGCCCTTCAAGCCGCTGGAGACGACCTACTTCCTGGGCCGCGAGACGCTGATCGCGACGAAGCGGCCGGGGATGGCGCTGTGGCGCGAGCGGCTGTTCGCGCTCATGTCGCGCAACGCGCGGCCGGCGACGACCTTCTTCCGCCTGCCGCCGAACCGCGTCGTGGAGCTGGGGGCACAGGTCGAGCTGTGAGACGCCGTTTGCAGGGATGAGAATCCGGTAGGATCTGATGACGACGGATGGCTCCGTGTGGCGGCGAGGGATCTCGCACCCCATGGAGCCATCCGTCCTTATCAGACCCTATCCGATCTTCATCCTTGCAATGCCGTTCGCCGTTCAGGGTCCGGCGCGCCCGAGCCCTCGGGCCTTTGGGAGGGATACGGATGCTCCGGATGTCGCGGATGCTCCGGATCGCTCCGCGTCGTGCATGGGACGTCGCGCCTCGAGGAGCGATCCGCATGATCCGTATCATCCGGAGCATCCGTATCCTCACCAACGGGCAGAGCGGTCCGGCACGCCGATCGTAGGTCACGACACGCGGGGCGCGGCGCACTGACGCCTCGCCCCGTCGTGCTTTCCCCGACGGCGATTCCCCCACGCGCGACCCGGACAACCCGCACGCCGGATCGGGACGACGGCCGACGGGCGCGATTCCGGATATCCGCATGATTGACGGAGCGATCGCCGCCCGAGCTCCAGGCGGTCGCTCGCGACACGCGGACCCGCACCGGGCCGGCCGTGCCGCGGACCACGGCGGGCCGCGCGTGGAGGGCGCGCGCCTCACCTCCCCTTCCCTCCGTCCACGCGCACGGCGCGTCGGGAGTGACTGTCCCCATGACCTCCACGGTCCGCAAGCTCCTCACCGGCGGCATCGCCGCCACCGCGGGAGCCACGCTGCTGTTCGCCTGCCAGGCCACGGCGACGAAGGGCGGCCCCAACCTCGTGACGGGCGACGCCGCCTCGCGCGTGTACGTCGCGCCCGGCCAGCACGACGAGTACTACTCGTTCCTCTCCGGCGGCTTCAGTGGCCAGGTCGCCGTCTACGCGCTGCCGTCCGGCCGCCTGATCAAGCACATCCCGGTCTTCTCGCAGCACGCCGAGAACGGCTACGGCTACAGCGAGGAGACCAAGGCGATGCTGCAGACGTCGTACGGCTTCGTGCCGTGGGACGACTCGCACCACCCGGAGCTGTCGCAGACGGCGGGCGAGGTGAACGGCAAGTGGCTGTTCATCAACGCCAACAACACGCCGCGGGTGGCGCGCATCGACCTCACGCAGTTCGAGACGAGCGAGATCCTCGAGCTCCCCAACTCGGCCGGCGGGCACGCCTCGCCGTTCACGACGCCCGACGGGCGCTACGTCGTCAGTGCCACGCGCTTCAGCGTGCCGCTCGGCAGCAATGCCGACGTCTCGATCGACAGCTACAAGGAGAACTTCAAGGGCACGCTGTCGTTCATCACGGCCGACCAGCCCGGGAAGATGGACGTCGCGTTCCAGATCCTGATGCCCGGCTACAACTACGACCTCGGGCACGCGGGCAAGGGACCGTCGGAGGGGTGGTTCTTCTTCACCTCGTACAACTCGGAGCAGGCCTACACGAAGCTCGAGACCAACGCCTCGCAGGCCGACAAGGACTACATCGCCGCCGTGAACTACCGGAAGGCGGAGGCGTGCGTCGCCGAAGGCAAGGCGCAGCCGACGGCGGTCACGTACTACCACAACTTCATGGACGAGAAGTCGCGCGTCGCGACGTCCGAGAAGAAGACGTCGGTGCGGCTGCTCGACCCGAAGGCGTGCCCGGGGATGGTCTACTACCTCCCGACGCCCAAGTCGCCCCACGGCGTCGACGTCGACCCGACGGGCGAATACATCGTCGCCGGCGGCAAGCTCGCGACCGTGATCCCGGTCCACTCGGCGAAGAAGCTCCTGGCGGCGATCGAGGCGAGGGCGTTCGAGAAGGAGATCGACGGCATCCCCGTGCTGAAGTACGACGCGATCCTCGCCGGCGAGGTGCAGAAGCCGGGCCTCGGCCCGCTGCACACCGAGTTCGACGGCCGCGGCAACGCGTACACGTCGCACTTCATCTCGTCCGAGGTCGTGAAGTGGAAGCTCGGGACCTGGGAGGTGCTCGACCGCATCCCGGTCTACTACTCGGTCGGCCACATCATGATCCCGGGGGGCGACAGCCGGAAGCCGTTCGGCAAGTACCTGGTGGCGATGAACAAGATCACCAAGGACCGCTACCTGCCCACCGGTGCCGAGCTGGCGCAGTCCGCGCAGCTGATCGACATCAGCGGCGACAAGATGAAGCTCCTGCTCGACTTCCCGACCATCGGCGAGCCGCACTACGCGCAGGCGCTGCCGGCGAGCCTGATCAAGGACAAGCAGGTCAAGTTCTTCAAGCTCTCCGAGAGCACGCACCCGCACGGCATCAAGGGCGAGCCCGAGGCCGCGATCGAGCGCACGGGGAAGACGGTGCACGTGAAGATGGCCGCCATCCGCAGCCACTTCGCGCCCGACAACATCGAGGGGATCCAGCTCGGCGACACGGTGATGTTCCACGTCACCAACGTCGAGCAGGACTGGGACATCCTGCACGGCTTCGCGGTGCTCGGCGCCAACAACGCGGAGCTGATCCTGCAGCCGGGCGAGACGCGCACGCTCAAGTGGGTGCCGCAGCGCACGGGCATCTACCCCTTCTACTGCACCGACTTCTGCTCGGCGCTGCACCAGGAGATGTCGGGCTACGTCCGCGTCTCGCCCGCGGGGTCCAACGTGCCGCTGATCGCGAACGTGTCGAAGAAGGCGCAGACGCAGCTCTCGCGCGCGGGCAAGTACGAGAAGCCGGCGGCGGGGCAGCACGCGAACCACAAGGCGAACGACTGACGGCTGCGTGCATCGTGCTGCGTGCTGCGTGAGGGGCGTCCCGAGGCAGTGCACGCAGCACGCAGCACGAAGCACGCAGCTCCCATCAGGAATCACTCAATGTCTAGCCGACTCCCCCTCGTCTCTCGCGTGCTGACCGCGCTCGCGGCCGTGCTCCTCCTGGGCACGTTCGCCTTCCCGCTCTGGCGCATCGAGCTGGAGGCGCCGCAGTACCCCGAGGGGATCGGGATGCTGATCCGGATCCACACGGTCGACGGCATCAAGCCGAACGACCTGCAGAACATCAACGGGCTCAATCACTACATCGGCATGAAGGCCATCGAGCCCGACGCGATCCCCGAGCTGCGCTTCATGCCGTGGATCGTGGGCGGGCTGGTGGCCGCGGGGCTGGCCGCCGCGCTGGTGGGACGGCGCGGCGCGCTGGTCGCGTGGCTCGGCGCGCTCGGCGTGGCGGGCATCGCGGGGCTCGTGGACTTCTGGAAGTGGGGCTACGACTACGGCCACGATCTCGACCCGCACGCCATCATCCGCATCCCGGACATGGCGTACCAGCCGCCGCTCATCGGCAGCAAGCAGCTGCTGAACTTCACGGCGCACTCGTGGCCCGACCTCGGCGGCGTGCTCGCGGGGCTGGCGTGCGCGCTCGCGGTGGTTGCGCTGGTCGTCGCGTGGCGCCGGGAGCGCCGCGTCGCGGTGGCGACGGTCGCCGGCGTGCTCGCCCTCGCCGGCTGCGCCCCGGCGGTGCCGCGCGCCATCGCCTACGGCCGCGAGGCGTGCGCCGAGTGCCGCATGGTGGCGGGCGATCCACGCTTCGGCGCGGAGCTGGTGACGGCGAAGGGGAAGCTCTACGTGTTCGACTCGATCGAGTGCCTGGCGGCGTACACGCTCGCGAGGGGCGGCGACGCGCGCGGGCGGTGGGTCACGGACTACGAGCACCCCGGCACGCTGGTGCCGGTGGACAGCGCGCGCTTCCGCCGGCTCGCCGGTCCCGCGGGCAGCCCGATGGGCAGGGGGCTGGCCGCCACGCGACGCGGCGTGAATCGCGCGGCGGAGGAGATGGCGTGGTCTGACGTCCTCGCGCTGCTGCGCGACGAGGGGCTCGCGGGCGGGGCGTCGCATGCGCATTGAGGCGCTGCTCCTGGCGTTCGCCGTCGCGCAGCCCGCGCTCGCGCAGCCGGCGAACGCGCAGCCCGCGACCGTCGTCGTCTCGCCCGACGGCCCGGTGCGCACGATCGCGGAAGGGGTGCGGCGCGCCGCGCCGGGCGGCCGCGTGCTCGTGCGGCGCGGCACCTACCGCGAGCCGACCGTGGTCGTCGACCGCCCCCTGACGCTCGAGGGCGAGGGCTGGCCGACGCTCGACGGCGAGGGGGCGCGCGAGCTGCTGCGCGTGACCGCCGACCGCGTGACCGTGCGCGGCCTGCGCTTCGCCAACGTCGGGCGCAGCTACACCGAGGACCGCGCCGCGCTGCGTGTCGTGCGGGCGTCCGGCTGCAACATCGCCGGCAACCGCTTCGACGACGCGTTCTACGGCGTCTACCTCGCCGAGGTGACCGACTGCCGCGTGACGGGCAACCGGCTCGTGGCGCACGCCACCAGCGAGGCCGCCAGCGGCAACGGCATCCACCTCTGGAGCTCGCGCGACGTGCTGGTGGCCGACAACGACGTCCGCGGCCACCGCGACGGGATCTACTTCGAGTTCGTGCGCCACGGCCGGGTGGAGCGCAACGTCAGCGCGGGCAACCTGCGCTACGGGCTGCACTTCATGTACTCCGACTCGTCGCGCTACCTGGCCAACACCTTCCGCGCCAACGGCGCCGGCGTGGCGGTGATGTACACGCGGCAGGTCGAGATGCGCGGCAACCGCTTCGAGGCCGCGCGCGGCGCGTCCGCCTACGGGCTGCTGCTGAAGGAGATCGGCGACCCGGTGCTGGCGGACAACGCGTTCAGCGACAACACCGTCGCGCTGATGGCCGACGGCGCCACGCGCCTGGTGGTCGAGGGCAACCGGTTCGCGCGCAACGGCTGGGCCGTGCAGCTGCAGGCGAACACGCAGGACGCGCGCTTCGCCGGCAACGACTTCCTCGCCAACACCTTCGACGTCGCGACCAACGCCCGCGACGCCGGCGCCACGTTCGCCGCCAACTACTACGACGGCTACCGCGGCTACGACCTCGATCGCGACGGGCGCGGCGACGTGCCGCACCGGCCCGTGCGCCTCTTCTCCCTCCTCGTCGCGAACCACGAGCCGTCGCTCGTGCTCCTGCGCAGCTTCTTCGTCGACCTGATGGACGCGGCCGAGCGGGTGATCCCCGCGCTCACGCCCGAGACGATCGCCGACGCGCGCCCGGCCATGCGGCCGCACGGCGCTGGCCCCAGAGGCGCGCTCGCGCGCTGACCCCACGCTCCCATGCTCGAGATCCGGAACCTCACCAAGCGCTTCGGCCGGCTCGACGTCCTCAAGGGCGTGGACCTCGCCGTGCGGCCCGGCCGCGTGACGGCGATCCTCGGCCCCAACGGCGCCGGGAAGACGACGCTCATCAAGTCGATCCTCGGCCTCACGCGCCCCGACGGCGGCCAGGTGCTGCTCGGCGGCGAGACCGTCGTGGGCGCCGGCGCACGCGGCGACGCGTACCGCGCGCGCATCGGCTACATGGCGCAGATCGCGCGCTACCCCGAGAACCTGAGCGCGGCGGAGCTGATCGCGATGCTCGTGGAGCTGCGGCGCACCGCCGGCGCGGACGTGGCGCACGACGTCGCGCGCGACGAGAGCCTGATCGAGCGCTTCGCGCTCGCGCCGCACCTCGACAAGCCGATGCGCGCGCTCTCGGGCGGCACGCGGCAGAAGGTCAACGCGGTGCTCGCGTTCCTCTTCCGCCCCGAGCTGCTGATCCTCGACGAGCCGACCGCGGGCCTCGACCCGGTCGCCAGCAGCGCGCTGAAGGACCGCATCCTCGCCGCGCGCGACGAGGGACGCACGCTGGTGCTCACGTCGCACGTCATGAGCGAGCTGCAGGAGCTGGCCGACGACGTGGCGTTCCTGGCCGACGGGCGCGTGCGCTTCGCCGGCCCGGTCGAGGAGCTGCTGCGCGCCACGCGCCAGCCGACGCTGGAGCGCGCGATCGCCCACCTGCTCCGCCCCAGCCTCGAGGTGCTGGCCGCATGACCGCCCACGCCGCGCGCGTCGCGCGCTACCAGGTCAGCAACGTCCTCCGCAGCCGGTGGCTGCTGGCGTACGCGCTCTTCTTCGCGGTCGTCACCGACGCGCTGGTGCGCTTCGGCGGCGGTGACGCGCGCGCGATGCTCAGCCTCGTCAGCGTCAGCCTGCTGGTGGTGCCGCTGGCGAGCCTCGTCTGCGGCACGACCTACCTGTACGACGCGCGCGACTTCACCGAGGTGCTGCTCGCGCAGCCGGTGGGGCGCGGGCAGCTGTTCGCGGGGCTGTACGCCGGCCTGGCGCTGCCGCTGGCGCTGGCGTTCGTCGCGGGCGCGGGCCTCCCCTTCCTGGTCCATGGCGTGCCCGAGGGCCAGCGCGCGACGCTCGCGACGCTGCTGGCGTGCGGGGCGGCGCTGACCCTGGCCTTCGTCGCGCTCGCGTTCCTGGTCGCGCTGCGCGCGGACGACCGGGTGCGCGGCCTCGGCGCGGCCATCGGCCTCTGGCTCGCGCTCGCGCTGCTGTACGACGGCGCCGTGCTGCTGCTGGTCGCGCTGCTCGCCGACTATCCGCTGGAGCGTCCGCTGCTCGGCCTCATGCTCGCGAATCCGGTGGACCTCGCGCGCGTGCTGCTCCTGCTGCGGCTGGACGGCGCGGCGCTGCTGGGCTACACGGGCGCCGTGTTCGCGCGCTTCTTCGGCGGCGGCGGCGCGCTGGTGGCCGCCGCGATGCTGGGCGCGTGGATCGCGGTGCCCGTGCTGCTCGGCGTGCGCGCGTTCCGGCGCCGCGACTTCTGACGCCGCGGGCGCGTGTGAGGGAATCCCAGCGCGCGCTCAGGCTTCCCCCGACGGTGGATTCCCTCACGCGTCGCGAACGTTCCACGTGCGACCCGGCCGCGCGGGACCGCGCGGCCCTTCCCAGACGTCCAATCCCTTCCGCAATGCGCACCAACGCCCGTCTCGGCACCGCGCTCGCCGCCGTCCTCGTCCTCGCTGCCTGCGGTGGCGCGAAGGATTCCTCCGCGAGCGCGGAGAGCGCACCGTCCGGCGCGCAGGCGTCGCCGGCGCCGGCCGGCGGCCCGCAGACGCCCGACGCGGGCGGCAAGGTCGTCACCGTCGAGATGCTGACCGACGAGCAGGGGAACAACGTCTTCCGCCCCGCGGAGGTGACCGCGAGCAAGGGCGACGTGGTGCGCTACACGCTCGTCTCGGGCGTGCACAACGTGCACTTCGTGGCCGACTCCAACGCCGCCGCGCAGGGCCTGCCGTCGGCGCCGAGCGACATGCTGCAGCTGCCGGGGCAGACGTACGACGTGAAGGTCGTGTCCGCGCCGGGCCGCTACTTCTTCCAGTGCGACCCGCACGCGCTGCTCGGGATGGTGGGGCACCTCGTCGTGCAGTGAACGGCGCACTGCTCGACAGGATGACTGGATGACGAGGAGGCTCCGCGGTGCGCGATGTTCGAAGCACCGGTACGGAGCCTCCTCGTCATCCTGTCATCGTGTCTAGCGCCGTTCGCCGTTCAGGGTCCAGCGCGCCGGACCCGCTGCCTTTGGGGAGGACGCGGATGCTCCGGATCGAGCGGATGCTCCGGATCGCTCCGCGTGGCGGCGACGTCCCATGGACCGAGAGGAGCGATCCGATTGATCCGCCGCATCCGGAGCATCCGCATCCTCTCCAATAGGCCAGGCGGCCCGGCGCGACGATCGTCAGCGCGCGCCCGCCGGCCGCTCGTAGGTCGCCATCAGCTCCGCCGTCTCCAGCACGTGGCCCTGCATCGCCGCCTCCACCTCGCGGCGCCCCGCCGACGGCCCGAGGTCGTCGAGCGCCACGTCGAGGGCGTGCAGGCGGAAGAAGTAGCGGTGCCGGCCGATGGGCGGGCACGGGCCGCCCCATGCGGTGCGCCCGAAGTCGTTGCGGGCCTCGCGCGCGCCGTCGGGGAGGCCGCCCGGGCTCGCGCCCTCGTCCAGGCGGCGCACGTCGGGCGCGAGGCCGTAGACGATCCAGTGCACCCACACGCGCTGCGGCGCGCGCGGGTCGGGCGCGTCGGGATCGTCGACGATCAGCACCAGGCTGCGCGTGTCGCGCGGCGCCTGCTCCCACGCGAGCGGCGGTGACACGTCCTCGCCGTCGCAGGTGTGGCGGCGCGGCACCTCGCCGTGGTGCTCGAACGCCGGTGAGCGCAGGGTGAGTGGCATCGCGGGCTCCTCCCGGGTGGATGGCGCGGGACGTCAGCCGGTGGCGTGCAGACGATGTTCCAGCGTGCGTCCGGCGAGGCCATGCGTGCGGGGCGCGGCGGCTGGCACGTCGGTCGCAGGAGGCCCTGCACACCGGTCGCCGACGGGCGACGTCGGCCAGGGTTCCCCTCGCCCCCTGCTCTCGCCACCGATGCCCGACCCGCGCCCGCCGCTCGACCCGTCCGACGGCGGCGTGCCGACCGCGCGCTCCGTGGCCGCCTCCGTGGCCGTCGCGCCCGAGCACTCGCGCGCGATCCTCGACGTCGCCTTCGCGACCAGCCAGGACGCGATCATCATCTTCCGCGCGCGGGACGAGCTCATCGTCGACGTCAACGAGGCGTGGACGCGCACGACCGGCCACGCGCGCGAGGACGTCGTCGGCCGCAGCCAGCGCACGCTCTCGATCTGGCGCGACCCCAGCGACTCGGCGCGACTCGCGCAGCACATGGCGGAGCGCGGCAGCGTGGACGGCTTCGAGTTCGCGTTCACACGTCACCTGCCCGACGGCGGCACCGCGCTCGGCTACGCGGTGCTGACGGCGCAGCCGGTCGTGCTGGACGGCGAGGTCTACGTCGTGGGCGTGGGCCGCGACGTCACGGTCGAGCGGCGCGAGCGCGAGGCGCGCGAGCGCACGCGGCGGCTGGAGGAGCTGGGGCACCTCGCCGGCGGCGTGGCGCACGACTTCAACAATCTGCTGACGGTCATCACGTCGTACGCGGAGCTGCTGCAGGCCGACGCGGCCGCCGGCGCCGCGAACCCCGACGACGCGGCCGAGATCCGCCGTGCGGCATCCGCCGCGGCCGCGCTCGCGCGCCGGCTGGTCGCGTTCAGCCGCCACCAGCCCGTGGTGCCGCGCCGCATCGACCTCGGCGCCACCGTGCGCGACGCGCAGCGGCTGCTGGAGCCGATCGTCGGCGAGCGCGCGGAGCTGACGCTCGACGTCGCGCCGGGGCTGCCGAGCGTGCTCGCCGATCCGGGGCAGATCGAGCAGGTGCTGCTGAACCTCGTGGTGAACGCGCGCGACGCGCTGGCGGCCGACGACCGCGACGCACGCATCGTCGTGCGCACGGGGCGTCGCGACGTGGACGCCGCCGACGTCCGCCGCGTGCTCGGCGCCGAGGGCGCGCCGGGGCGCTACGTGACGCTGGCGGTGGAGGACAGCGGCGTCGGCATCGACGAGGCGACGCTGGCGCGCATCTTCGAGCCGTTCTTCACGACCAAGGCGCCCGACCAGGGGACGGGCCTCGGGCTCGCGGTGGTGCACGGCATCGTGCGGCAGGCGGGCGGCGTGGTGGTCGCCGAGAGCGTGCCGGGGCGCGGCACGACGGTCACGACCTACTGGCCCGAGGCGGGCGCCGCGCCCGAGCCGCAGGCCGAGCGGGCGCCCGCGCCGCGGGCCGGCGCACGGGCCGCGCGCGTGCTGCTGGTGGAGGACCAGGGCCCGGTGCGCGCGGTCGCGGCGCGCGTGCTCACGCGTGCGGGCTACGTCGTCGTCGAGGCGCGCGACGGCCGCGAGGCGCTGGAGCTGGTGGCGCGCACGCACGAGCCGTTCGACCTCGTGCTCTCCGACGCGGTGATGCCGCACATGGGCGGGCGCGAGGTGGCCGAGCAGCTGGCCACGCGCGCGCCGGGGCTGCGGGTGCTGCTGATGTCGGGCTACCTGGACAGCAGCGAGGCGCTCGCGCGGCTGCCGAACCTGGTGCCCCACCTCGTGCCGAAGCCGTTCGCGGCGGCGGAGCTGGTGGACGCGGTGCGCGCGGCGCTGGCGGGCGAGTCGCCGGCGGACTCCGACGTCGGCGACGGCGCGGCGTCGGGGGTGTAGCGGACGTCCGGCGGTCATCCCGCGCGCGTGGCCCGCGCGCTAGCTTCCGCCGCCATGCGCGCCGCGCCGCTGGCTGCATCGCCCAGTGCATCTCCCGTCGCGTCACCGGACGACACGCACCCGCTGCGCTGGCGCACGCTGGCGTTGCTCGCGGTGGCCGAGCTGCTCGGCATGTCGCTCTGGTTCGCGGCGAGCGCGGTGTCGCCGCAGTACCGCGCGCTGTGGGCGCTCTCCGCCGACCAGGCGGGCTGGCTGACGACCGTCGTCAACCTCGGCTTCGTGCTCGGCACCGCGCTCTCGGCGCTGCTCAACCTCGCGGACGTCGTGCCCGCGCGGCGGCTGTTCGCGCTGTCGGCGGTCGCGGGTGCGGCGGTGAACGCGCTCGTGCTGACGGCCGACGGCTATGGCGCGGCGCTGTTCTGGCGGCTGCTCACGGGCGTCTGCCTGGCCGGCGTCTATCCGCCCGCGATGAAGATGATCGCGACCTGGTTCCGCGCGCGGCGCGGGCTCGCGGTGGGCACCATCGTCGGCGCGCTGACGGTGGGCAAGGCGACGCCGTACCTGGTGCACGCGATCCCGGGGGCCGGCATCGCGCCCGTCGCGCTCACCGCGTCGCTCGGCGCGCTGCTGGCGGCGTCACTGGTGTGGTTCGGCTATCGCGACGGCCCGTACCCGTTCCCGCCGCGCCCGTTCGAGTGGGGGCTCGTGGGACGCATCGTGCGCGAGCCGCGGTGGCGGCTCTCGACCGGCGGCTATCTCGGACACATGTGGGAGCTGTACGCCGCGTGGACGTGGCTCCCCGTGTTCCTCGCCGCCAGCATCGCGGCGCGCGACCCGAGCGCCGGCGCGCGCGGCGAGTCCATCGCGTCGGCCATCGCGTTCGCGGCGCTCGCCGTCGGCGGCATCGGCTGCGTGTGGGGCGGCCTCGCCGCGGACCGGCGCGGACGCGCGTGGCTCGTCACGCTCGCGATGGCGATGAGCGGTGCGTGCGCGCTCGGCATCGGGCTCGCGTTCGGGCGCCCGCTCTGGCTCGTCGTGCCCATCGCGCTGGCGTGGGGCTTCTTCGTCATCGCCGACAGCGCACAGTTCTCGGTGCTCGTCACCGAGAGCGTGCCGCCCGACGCGGTGGGCACCGCGCTGACGCTGCAGACGTCGATCGGCTTCCTGCTGACGAGCGTCACGATCCAGCTGGTGCCGCGGCTGGCCGAGCGGATCGGATGGGCGTGGGCGTTCCCGGTGCTGGCGGTCGGGCCGGCGCTCGGCATCGCGAGCATCCGGCGGCTGGTCGCGCGCACGCGGCGCGCCGCCAGCTAGGACGACGTCACGACCGGCACCAGCGCGACGTGCACGCGGCCCTTGCCGCTGCGCTTCACGCCGTACATCAACGTGTCCGCCGCGGTCAGCGCGGCCTCCGCGCTCTGCGGCCGTTCGGCGAAGACCGCGACGCCGATGCTCGCCCCGACGTTCCATCCGCGTTCCACGGCGCGCGTACGCAGCGCATCGAGCACGCGCTCGCAGACGGCGCGCGCCTCGGCCTCGCTCGCGCCGCGCAGCCAGAGGGAGAACTCGTCGCCTCCGAGCCGCGCGACCACGTCGCCCGCGCGCACCGCGGATCGCAGCACCTCGGCGGCGAGTCGGAGCACCGCATCGCCCTCGTCGTGGCCGCGGGTGTCGTTGACCGCCTTGAACCCGTCCAGATCGATGTAGGCCAGCGCGCCTGCCGATGTCGCGCCTCGGGATCGCCGGTCGCCGCGCAGCACGGCGGACAGGGCGTCGCCGAACGCCCGGCGGTTCAGCAGCCCCGTGAGGCCATCCTCGTTCGCGCGCCGCCGCTCGGACGCCAGTGCCGCGCGGAGCCGCAGCAGGCCGTACGTGACCAGGGAGAACTGGAGCACGGAGCCCAGCACGCTGCCCCACAGCACGACCTTCCAGTGGCCGGTCGCGTCGACGGGCCAGTCGAGCCGCTCACTCGCGGCGAACACGCGGATGGAGCCCGCGTACAACGCCAGCGTCCACGCGGCCCGAGGTCCCAGGCGCCACCCCACGAGCGCGAGCGGCCCGAGATAGAGGAGGTCGCGCGCGACGGCCGGCGGGAGGCGCGTGTCGAGCCACCCGACGGCGCACAGCGACCAGATCCCGCCGACGAACCACGCGATCTCCACGCCATTCATGTCCTGCGTGCGACGCCAGGTCACATAGCGACGCCAGAGACGGAGGATCGCGGGAATGGGGCTGCGGACTAGATCGGGAGACGACATGCCGCTCCGAGTCTCGGCGCCTGGCGCGTGCGACTGGAGCGCTGCCGTCGCGACGGATCACGCTACGCGCCCGTCGCCACCGGCAGCGTGAACCGGAACGTCGACCCCACGCCCTCCGCGCTCTCCGCCGTCAGGTCGCCGCCCATCCCGCGCGCCAGGTCGCGGCTGATCGCCAGCCCCAGCCCCGTGCCCTCGTCCTCGGACGTCAGCCGGCGTCCCACCTGCACGAACGGATCGAACACGCGCGGCAGCTGGTCGGCCGGGATGCCGCGCCCCGTGTCGCGCACCGCGATCGTCGCCATGCCGTCGGCGCGCGCGAACGCCACCGTCACGCGCCCGCCGCCGGCCGTGAACTTCACCGCGTTCGAGAGCAGGTTGAGCACCACCTGCCGCGCCTTCTCGAGGTCCGCGCGCACCGCCAGCGGCGCCGCCGGCTCCTCGACCGTCAGCACGACGCCCTTCGCGCGCGCCTGCGGCGCCACCAGCGCCTCCACCGCGCGCACGATCTCCGGCGCCGGCACGCTGGTCAGCTCGTACGTGATCTTCCCCGCTTCCAGCTTGGCGTAGTTCAGCACCGAGTTGATGAGCCCCAGCAGGTGCTGCTGGCTGCGCTGCACGCGCGCCAGCGCCTCCGACTGCGCACCCGTCACCGGGCCGTGCACGCCCATCTCTAGCAGCTGCGTGTAGCCGCCGATCGCGTTCAGCGGCGTGCGCAGCTCGTGCGACATCGTCGCCAGGAACTGCGCCTTCACCGAGTTGGCCAGCTCCGCCTCGCGGCGCGTGACCTCCGCGCGGTGGCGCGCCTCCTCGGCCTCCGCGCGCGCGACATGCTCGCCCTCGTAGGCGCGCGCGCGGTCCAGCGCCTGCGCCGTGATGCCCGCCAGCGTCTGCAGGTACGTGCGCTCGTCGGCCGACGGCCCGCGCGCGCCGTGGAAGCCGAGCCCCACGACGCCGATCGCGCGGTCGCCCACCAGCAGCGGCAGCGCGAGCAGCGACTCGCACGCGTGCGGCCGGTCCGCCGGCACGAGGTGCGGATAGCGCGCCAGCCACTCGTCGCGCGTCGCCAGCGCGATCGTCTCGCCGGTGCGGATCGCGTCGCCGAACGGCGTCGCCAGCGCGATCGGGAACCGCTGCCAGCGCGCGACGTCGGCGGCGTCGTAGCCCACCGCGTGCGCGAACGCCGCGTGCGTGCCGTCGCCCTCCACCAGCGCCAGCGAGCCGCCGAACGCGCCGATCGTCTCCACCGCGTGCGACACGAACAGCTCCGTCACGTCGGCCGGCGTCACCGCCGCCGCCAGCGCCGCCGACACGACCTGCAGCTGCCGCGTGCGCTCGGCCGCGCGCTCGCGCGCCGTGACGTCCATGATCGTGCACACCGCGTGCGTGATCGTGCCCGCCGCGTCGCGCACCGGCGTCGCGTTCACGCTCAGGCGCACCATCGTCCCGTCGGGCCGCTGGTACGTCAGCGGGAACTGGTCCAGCACCTCCCCGCGCACCGCGCGCGCGATCGGGTACTCCTGTGGCGCGAAGCGCCGGCCGTCGGCGTGCACGCCGCCGTACGGGCCGTACTCCGACACCTCGTCGACGGGGATCATCGGGTGCCCGAACAGCCGCTCGGTCTCGTGGTTCCAGTAGAGCAGGCGCCCGCTCGGCGCCTCGACCACGATCAGCCCCGCCGGCATCTGCGCGTTGACGGCGTCGCGCACCGCGCGCTCCTCCTGGAGCGCCAGCAGCAGGCGCTCGCGTTCCTCCGCCGCGCGGATGCGCTCCGAGAGGTCGGCGAACGCGATGTGCACGCCGTCGCCGACCTTCACCGCGGTCGCGCGCAGCCCGCGCTGCACGCCATGATGCGCGTAGGCGACCTGGCCCAGCCACGGCTCGCCCGTCTCGATCACGCGCGCGTACACCGCGAGCCGCCCCTCGGCGACGCTCGCGGGGAACAGCTCGGAGAGCGTGCGGTCCACCACCGGCACGTCGCCGAGCCCCAGGATCTCGCGCGCTGCCGCGTTCGCGTAGACGAAGCGCAGGTCGACGATGCGTCCCAGCGCGTCGCGCACCGCGTGCGCCAGGAACGAGCCGTCGGTGGACGCGTCCTGCACCGTGCGGAAGCGCGCCTCGCTCTCGGCCAGCGCGGCCGCGGCGCGGCGCCGCGCGGTGACGTCCTGGAAGTAGACCGCGAGCCCTTCGGGGCCCGGATACGCGCGCACCTCGTACCACGCGTCCAGCGGCGGCGGGTAGTACGCGTCGAACGCCACCGGCTCGCCGGTCGCCATCGCGCGGCGGTACTCGCGGTCGAACGCCGAGTCCACCGCCGCGGGGAACTCGTCCCAGATGGTGCGCCGCAGCAGCCCGTCGCGGCGGCGCAGCAGCACCTGCTCCGCGCGGTCGTTCACGAAGGTGAAGCGCCACTGCCGGTCGAGCGTGAAGAACGCGTCGCTGATGCTCGACAGCACCGACGCCACGCGCCGGTGCGCGTCCGCCGCCTGGCGCGCGAGCCCACGCAGCTCCAGCGCGTGCTGCGCCGCCGCGGCCGCGTCGCGCATCGCCGCCACGTCGTCGTCGCTCCACGCGCGCGGCACGACGTCGATCGCGCACAGCGCGCCGATCGCCTGCCCGTCCCACAGCAGCGGCACGCCGACGTACGCCGCCACGCCGAGCGAGCGCACCGTGGGCACGTCGCGATAGCGCGGATCGGCCGCGGTGTCGCCGATCACCAGCGGCTCGGCGGGCGTGGCGACCGCGATCGTGTGGTGGCAGAGCGTCGGCCCCGTGAGCTGCCGCGTGGTCGCGAGCGGCTCCGGCAGCCCGTGCGACGCGAGATAGTGGTCGCACGACTCGTCCACCAGCGACAGGAACGCCGCCGGCGCGCCCAGCGCGCGCGCCGCCAGCCGCGCGATGCGCTCCAGCTCCGGCCCCTCGCCGTCATTGCGCAGCCCGCTCGCGCGCAGCGCCTCGAGCCGCGCGGCGTCGCGCACGACGTCCTGCACCTCGCGGTGCGCGGCGAGGTCGGTCTCGGGCGGCGCCATCGGCAACGGGTCGGGGGAGCGGACGCTCACGGCTCGCCCGACACCACCTGGCGCAGCGCCGCGAGCAGCGCGTCTCCCGTGAACGGCTTCTCGACGTACGCGGTTCCCCGGCCGAGGTGCGCGACGAGCGGCTGGTCCGCGTATCCCGTCACCAGCACCAGCGGCAGGTCGGGGCGGTCCTCGCGCAGCACGCTCGCCAGCTCGCGCCCGCCCATCTCGGGCATGCGCAGGTCCGTCACCACCGCGGTCACCTCGCGGCCATGCGTCTGCCACAGCATGAGCGCGTCCGCGCCGTGGCGCGCCTCCAGCACCGCGTAGCCGTGCCGCTCCATGATGCGCCGCGCCGTCGCCCGCACGGCCGCCTCGTCCTCCACCAGCAGCACGATCCCCTGCTGCCCCGGCGTCGGGACGGGCCAGCTGCCGGTATCGCCCTCCCGCGGCATCGCCTCGACCTCGGGGAGGAGGATCGTGACCGTCGTCCCCTGCCCCGGCGCGCTGTCCAGCCGCACCGTGCCACCGCTCTGCGCGACGATGCCGTACACCGTCGCCAGCCCCAGCCCCGTGCCCGCGCCCACGGGCTTCGTCGTGAAGAACGGCTCGAACGCGTGCGCGCGCGTCGTCTGGTCCATGCCGTGCCCCGTGTCGCGCACGATCAGCCGCACGTAGCGGCCCGGCGCCAGCGGCGCCCACGCGGGCGCGGTGCGCGCGTCCAGCGTCACGGTCCCCGTCTCCAGCGTCAGCGTGCCGCCGCTCCCCGCGTGGCCGTGCTGCGCCGTCAGCATCGCGTCGCGCGCGTTCACGGCGAGGTTCAGCAGCACCTGGTCCAGCTGCCCCGCGTCCGCGAGCACGATCCCCACGTCGCGGCCGAGCGCCGTCTCCAGCACGATCTCCTCGCCGATCACGCGCCGCAGCAGCTTCTCCGCGCCGCGCACCACCTCGTTGAGGTCCAGCGCGCGCGGCGACAGCACCTGCTTGCGGCTGAACGCGAGCAGCTGCCGCACCAGCGTGCGCGCGCGGTCCGACGCGCGCGCGATCTCCGCCAGGTCGGCCTGCGCGGCGTGGTCCGGCGGCAGGTCCGCGCGCACGAAGCTCAGGTTCCCGCCGATGACGGTCAGCAGGTTGTTGAAGTCGTGCGCGACGCCGCCGGCCAGCTGCCCCACGGCCTCCATCTTCTGCGCCTGGCGCAGCTGCTCCTCCAGCCGCACGCGGTCCGTGACGTCGCTCAGCGCGCCCACCACGCGCGTGTGCCCGCCGTCGTGCCGCGCCACCGCGTGCGCCTCCAGGTGCCGCGAGCCGCCCTCGCGCAGCGAGACGCGGAACTCCGTCACCGACGGCCCGCCGCCCGCGGGCAGCTCGAACATCGCGGTGCGCACGCGCTCCTGCTCGTCCACCGGCACCAGGTCCAGGAGCTCGTCCGGCGACGGCGTCCACCCCGCCGGCTGGCCGAGCAGCGGACCGACGGTGTCGCTGTAGCTCGCGACGCGCGCGTCGGCGTCCCACTCCCACGTCCCCATGCGCGCCGCCTCCAGCGCGAGCCGCAGCCGCGCCTCGCTGGCCCGCATCAGGTCGGCCTGCACGCGCTCCTCGGTCACGTCGCGCGCGACGCCGATCATCGCCACCGGCGCGCCGGCCGCGTCGCGGATCACGTCGCCGCGGTCCGCCAGCCACCGCACGCTCCCGTCGGCCTGCAGCACGCGGCACGTGACGTCGTACTCGGCGCGGCCGGCCAGCGCGTCGCCGATCGCGCCGCGCACGTGCGCGCGGTCGTCGGGATGGATCGTGCCGAGGAACGCCTCCAGGTGCGGCACCCGCTCCGCCGCCCGCGGGCCGAACACCGGCGAGTAGCTCGCCGAGAACGAGATCACGTCGCTGGCGATGTCCCACTTCCACGTCCCCAGCCCGCCCGCACGCACGGCCAGCTCCAGCTGCCGCGTGCGCTCGATGAGCATCGCCTCGCGCAGCTTGCGCGCGCTCACGTCGGTGCACGTGCCCACCACGCGCAGCGGCCGCCCCGCGCCATCGCGCGCGACCACCCGGCCGCGGTCCAGCACCCACGCCCAGCGGCCGTCCGTCCGCCGCATGCGGTGCTCGCTCTCGTAGTGCGGCGTCCGCCCGTCCAGGTGCTCCTCGAGCAGCGCCAGCGCGTCCGGCAGGTCCTCGGGGTGGATCGGCGCGCGCCACGCCTCCACGTCCTCCCCCAGCTCGCCCGGCGCGTGCCCCGCCAGCGCGCACCACTCGGCGCTCAGCGTCACGCGGCCCGTCGCGACGTCCCACGCCCACATCCCGTCACCGACGGCGCGCAGCGCCTCGCCCGCGGGCATGACCGTGACGTCGGTCGTGAAGATCGCCACGCCGTCGGCGATCGCGACCAGCCGGTGCTGCAGCCAGCGCCCGTCGGCGCCGCGCGCCTGCACGGTCTCCGGCGCGCCGCCGGCGGCCACGCGCGCGTGCGCGGCGCGCAGCGCGGCGTCCGGCAGCGCGCCCGCGCCCGCGCCGAGGAGCGCGGTCGCCGCCGCGTTGGCCAGCGCGACCCGCCCCTGCGCGTCCACCACGACGACCGCGGTGGGCATCGCGTGCACCACGGCGGCGGACAGGGCGGCGGGCGGGCCCGGCGCCGCGACGGCGTCGGCGGGAATGGCTGGCGACATGAGGCTCGGTGACCGCGGGGGCTCGCGCGGCGGGGGCCAGGACAGGCCTCGGAGACGACGAGGCTGGCGCCGCCGTGCGCCGCGGTGGAGTCTAAACCAACGGCGCCCGGAGGCCAGTCGCGCGTCGGGCCACCCATCCGGCCCCGCGCTTGCGAAGCGGACGGCAGGGACCGCTACCTTCGTCGCTCCGCCGCCCCTGCGCATCCTGCCCTGATGTCCTCGCCCCCGCCGCCCGGCGCCCCCGACGCGCCCGGCGCGCTCGACGCCGCGCCCCCGGATGCGGTCCGCCCCCGCGCGGCCGGCGCCGGGGGTGGCGACCGCGCGGGCGATCACGCGGGCGAGCACGCGGGCGAGCATCCCGGGGACCACGCGAGCGACGATCCGGCCCGCGGCGTCAGCGCGCATGCGGTGCTGCGGGCCGGGGACGTCGAGGCCCGCCAGCGGGCCGCGCGGCGCTGGCCGCGCCGCTCGCCCTTCCTCGTGCTGGCCGCGTCGCTGCTCTTCACCGTCGCGGCCACGGCCTTCGTCGCCATCTCCGGGCGCAGCCGCGCGGAAGCGCGCTTCGAGAACGCGCGGCAGGGGGCGGAGGACCGCATCAACGCGCGCATCGACACCTACATCGCGCTGCTGCACGGCGCGGGCGCGCTGTTCGCCGCGAGCGAGACGGTCACCGCCGCGGACTTCGGCAGCTTCGTCTCGCACCTCGACCTCGCGGGGCGCTTTCCGGGCGTGCGCGCCCTCGGCTACAGCGAGCGCCTGGGGCCGTGGACCGCCGACACCGCCGCCGTCGCCGCGCGGCTCGTGTCGCTGCACGCGCGCGGCAGCGCGGCCGGACGCCTCTGGCCCGACGTCCCGCGCGACGAGCAGCACGCGATCGTCTTCCTCGAGCCGCTCGACGCGCGCAACCGCACCGCGCTCGGCTACGACATGTACAGCGACGCGGTGCGCCGGGCGGCGATGGCGCGCGCGCGCGACACCGGCCTGCCCGCGTCCAGCGGCGCGGTCACGCTGGTGCAGGACGCGGGGCCCGAGCGCCAGCGCGGCTTCCTCGTCTACGTGCCCGTCTACCGCACCGGTGCGCCGGTGGGCGACGTGGCGGCGCGGCGCGAGGCGCTCACCGGCTTCGTCTACGCCGCCTTCCGCGCCGACGACCTGCTCGCCGGCATCTTCGGCAGCGAGCAGGAGCCGCGCGTTCTCTTCCGCCTGCACGACGGCCGCGACACCTCGCGCGCCACGCTGCTGGCCGACTCGCGCCGGCTCCCCGGGGTGCAGCTCCCGGTGAACGACGGCGCCGTGCTCGACCCGCTCGCCGCGCCGCCGCTGCAGGCGGTGCGCACGCTCGACGTGGGCGGACGGCCGTGGACGCTGGTCTTCGAGTCGATCCCCGAGCGCGGCGGCGCGTCGCGCGACGCGCTCGCCGTGCTGGTCGCGCTCGCGGGCCTCGGCGTCAGCCTGGCGCTCTTCCTCCTCACGCGCGCCGAGGTGCGCGCCCGCGAGCGCGCGGAGCGCAGCGAGGCGATGCGCTCGCGCTTCTTCGCCGCGATGAGCCACGAGCTGCGCACGCCCATCAACGCGATCCTCGGCTACAACGACCTGCTGCTGGGCGGCGTGTACGGCGCGCTGCCGCCGACGCACGAGGACGGGATCCGCCGCAGCCAGCGCGCCGCGCGCCACCTGCTGGAGCTGGTGAACGACGTGCTCGACCTCAGCAAGCTCGAGGCGGGGAAGATCGACGTCGCGCCGGAGCCGGTGCGCCTCGACGAGCTGCTGGAGGACCTGCTCACGACCATCCGCCCGATGGCGCAGGAGCGTGGGTGCGTGCTCGAGCTCTCGCGCTCCGCGTGCGCGCTGTCGATCCGCACCGATCCGCGGCGGCTGCGGCAGATCCTGCTCAACCTGCTCTCCAACGCGACCAAGTTCGGCGCCGGCCATCCGGTGCGCATCACGTGCGAGTGCCTGCCGCACGGAGCCGTGCAGCCGGGCCGCCGCCGCCGGCGTACCGCGGCCGACGCCGTGCTCATCAGCGTCAGCGACAGCGGGCCGGGCATCGCGCGCGACGACCAGGAGCGCATCTTCGAGGAGTTCGTGCAGCTGCCGGGCACCGCACCCGGTGGCACCGGACTCGGCCTTCCGATCTCGCGACGGCTCGCGGAGTTGCTGGGCGGCGCGCTCACGGTCGAATCGTCGATCGGCGTGGGCAGCACCTTCCACGTGACGCTTCCCCGCGAGAATCGTCGCACCGCCAAGCGATGACGCCGGCGACAGGCGTCACTCGTGAAGAATTCGTCAGACGTGCGCGCGGACGAAGTGCGGCGTCTCTTGCCTCGTCGGCATGCGCGCGTAGGATGGCAGTGGCCGCACGGTCGGTCGCGATGCCGAACGGGACCGCACGAGCCGAATGAACCGCACGACACGCGCATCGCGCGTGGTCGTCCCCTTTCCGAGAGTACGATGCGCGTCCTGATCATCGAGGACGACCGGATGCTGGCACGGCTCGTCGAGCGCACGCTCGGCGAGGCCGGATACGCGGTCGACGTCACCCGCAGCGCGGACGAGGGGCGCGACGCCGCGCTCGCCTCCGCCTACGACGCCGTGCTGCTGGACCTCGAGCTCCCCGATCGCAGCGGGCTCGAGGTCGTGCGCACGCTGCGCCGCGAGGGCCGCGACGTGCCGGTCCTCATCATGACCGGCCGCGACGACGACCAGGACATCGTGAAGGGGCTGGACGCCGGCGCCGACGACTACCTGCTCAAGCCGGTGAACCCCGAGGTGCTCAAGGCCCGCCTGCGCGCCGCCGTGCGCCGCGGGGGCGCCAACCGCGCCGACCAGCAGCTGGTCATCGGCGACCTGGCGATGAACCGCCTCGCCCGCACGGTCCTGGGCAACGGCAAGGACGTGTCGCTCACGCCCAAGGAGTTCGCGATGCTCGAGCACCTCATGCTGCGCGCCGAGGAGGTCGTGTCGCGCACCGAGCTGCTGGAGCACGTGTGGAACATGAAGTTCGACCCGGGCTCCAACGTCGTCGACGCGCACGTGGCGCGGCTGCGCCAGAAGCTGCGCGGCGTCACCCGCCCCGAGATCCGCACCTCGCGCGGCGTGGGGTTCGTGCTGACGATGCGCGAGGCCTGAGGCCGGGACGGCCCACCCGCTCCCCAGGGGCCACTGGCCGGCGGGCGGAACACGTTGGCGCGAACGGCGCTAACATGGGGACAGAGGGACACGCCGCCGGCGCCGTCCCGCCCCCGGTCCCGCCCCGTCCGATGCCTCTCCGTCGCCGGCTCCTCGCCGCCGCGATCCCGCTCGCCGTGGCGCTCGCCCCCGTGGCGGGCGCCGCGCAGGGCGCCACGCCCGCGTCGCCCGCCGCACCGGCCGCCGCCACGCCGGTGGCCTCCGCCCCGGCCCCCGCCACCGCGGGCCACGTCGACCACCCGCTGGTGACCGAGGCGCGCGCCGCGCAGAAGGCGTTCGAGCGCTCGCGCCGCGAGGGGCTGCGCTTCTACAACGGCGGGGCCGAGGCGCGCTGCGAGGAGCGCATCGGGCGCCTGTGCTACTGGAACAACAACGGCGACGTCCCGCCGCTCGACGAGCGCTCCAACGTCGTCACCGAGCGCGAGGAGCTGCTGGCGCTGCTCGCCCGCGCCGCCGCCGCCGATCCGCGCGACGACTGGGCCGCGACGCAGCGCGTGCGCTACCTCGACGAGGCCAAGCGTCCCGAGGACGCGATCCGCGCCGCCGCCGCGTGCGCGGGCACGCCGTGGTGGTGCGCGGCGCTGCGCGGCACCGCGGCGCACATCGCCAACCGCCATGCCGACGCCACCGCGGCGTTCGACAGCGCGCTCGCGCTCATGCCCGCCAACGAGCGCTGCGCGTGGCGCGACCTCTCGCTCTGGCTCACCAGCAAGGAGCGCGACGCCTACAGGGCGCTCGGCTGCGAGGGGAGCCCGACGGACGCGCGCGCGGGCTGGGAGCGCCGCTTCTGGTGGCTCGCGCAGCCGCTCTGGATGCTCGACGGCAACGACGCGCGCAACGAGCTGGCCGCGCGCCGCGTCATCACGCGCGCGCACGCGATGGGCGGCATCCCGTACGACATGACGTACGGCGACGACATGGCGGAGAGCGAGCTGCGCTACGGCTGGCCCGTCGCGTGGTCGGTGCAGACGGCCGGCGCGCTCGACACGCGCGCGCCGTCGGTCATCGGCCACGAGCCGACGCCGAGCTTCGACTTCACGCCGCGCGCCGCCGCGCTGTCGTCGCCGGCCACCGCGCCGGCCGACGCGTGGAAGCTGGACGAGGCGCTGCCGCGCATGCGCTACGCGCCGCGCTACGCGCCGCGCGGCTTCGTGCCGCTGCGTCACCAGCTCGCGCGCTTCCGCCGCGGCGACTCGGCCGTCGTCGTGGGCGCGTGGGACGTCGAGACGGACCGCGACTGGGGCTCGGGCACGGTGCGCGTGGGGCTCGGCGTCGCCGACAGCGGCGGGCCGCGCGTGGTCGCGCGCGCGGCGGACCAGCCGCGGCGCGGCGCGGTGCGCGCCACCGTCGCGCCGAAGCCCGTGCTCGTGAGCCTCGAGGTGCTCGGCGAGAAGCAGGGCCGCGCCGCGCGCGCGCGCTACGCCATCGAGCCGCTGGCCGCGGACGCGGCGCTCTCCGACGTGCTGCTGCTGAAGAAGGGCGCCGGCAACGCGCCCACGCTCGAGTCGGTGCTGCCGGACGCGCTGGGCGCGAACCGCATCCGCGCGGGCAGCACGATCGGCATCTACTGGGAGAGCTACCGCCCCGCGTCGCCCGGCGCGCCGGCCGAGGTGTCGCTGAACGCGACGCGCCTCAACACGACGCGGCTGGAGCGCGTGCGCAGCGCGATGCGCGTGGGCAGCGCCGTGCGGCCGGTGTCGGTGCGCTTCCAGGACACGGGACGTCCGGACGGCCTGCCGGGCCGCGCGCTCACGGTCAGCTGGCCCTCGGTGCCGCCCGGCGAGTACCGCGTCGAGCTGATCGTGACGCCGAAGGGCGGCACGCCCGCGACCACCGTGCTCAACGTGCACGTCGACGGCGCCGACGACTGACGGGCGTCGGGGACGGTTAGCTTTCGCGGCGACGGGGCCATCGGGCTCCGTCGCCGCATGCATTCGCGCTCACATCCGACCGTCGCCTCGCCGTGTCCGCTCCGTCCCGCTCCGTCGCCACGCCCGCGCCGCTCGACTCCGACACGCCGACGGTGGCGTGGGACGCGAGCGCCTACCGCGCCCTGGCCCGCGCGGCCGACGGCGACGTGGCCGCGGTGCGCGAGGCCGCACGCGCGGCTGCCGCCCGCGAGCGCGCGGCCGGCCTGACGCCGGCGGCGAGCCCGTTCGCGCTCTGGCCGCTGCTGGCGGAGGCGTTCGTGCCGCCCGACGACGACGCGCCGCGTAAGCGCCGCACGACCGCGACGAAGTCCACCGCGAGGACGGCGGCGAAGACGGAGGACGTGGTGCCCGCCGCCGAGCGGCGCGCGATCGTCGCGCGCCTCGCGCTGGCCGCGTGCGCCGCGCACTGCGCGCCGGAGACGCCCGCGCCGCAGCCGGTGCGCGATGAGGACGACGAGCGGCCCGTCGCCGCGCCGCTGCCGGTGTCCATCGACGATCCCGAGACGCTGCTCGTGCAGATCACCGGCGGGAAGCTGCCGACGACGCTCGCCGCGTGGAACGGCTACCTGCTGTCGGTGGCCGCGGAGCTGGGCGCCGACCCGACGCCCGCGCGCGCGCAGCGGCTCTCCGGCCCACTCGACCACGTGCGCGAGCGCGCCGCGTTCGCCGAGGGCGAGTTCGGCGACGAGATGCAGGACGCGATCGTCGCCGCGTACGACGCGGCCGCGAACGAGTGGGACGACGCGACGACGGTCGGCGAGCGGCAGGACCGCGTGGCCGGCGGCGCCGAGGGGCTGGTGCGCGCGGTGCTCGCGGGCCGCGCGGCGCGCGCGGAGCAGCTCGGCGCCGTCGGCGCGGAGCGCGCCGCCGCGCACATCGCCACGGCGTGCGCGCCGGGGATCGCGCTCTGGCGCGAGGTCGTGAGCGAGGTGGTGCGCGGCGACGTCGAGCTGGAAGGCGCGGCGTGGCGCCGCACGCTGTGGACGCTGCAGCTCGCGTTCACCGTGGGCGGCGCGCCGCGCGTGCTCGTGACCGCGGATCCCATCGTGCGCGACGCGGCCGCGCGCGCCGGCGTGGACGACCGCGTGCGCGGCGGCGACGCGTGACCGCGCTCGCCTAGCGCCATGCCGCTCGCGGTCGTCGTCGCCGTCGCGCTCGTGTCGGTCGCGCAGCCGCGCGCCGACACGGCACCGCCGCCCGTCACGGCGCCCGCGCTGCTCGCCCGCGCGCGCGTCGCGCGCCTGGCGCAGGACTCCGCCCTCCGCGCCTACGAGGCTCTCGCCCGCGAGCGCGTCACCGCCACCCTCGGCGTGCTCGGCGACCTGGGGCCGGAGCGCACGATCTTCCGGCAGGAGAATGCGGCGCGCGTGCGCTGGACGCGCGCCGCCGGCGTCGATCTCGAGATCCTCGGACGGCGGCGGTACGTGGGCGTGCCCGGCCTGCGCACGAACGACGCGGCCGCGGTGGACGCGCCGGTGCCGTACTACCCGGGCCGCGACGCGCTCTGGATCGGCGGCGGCCGCTTCGTGCGCACCGAGACGCGCGAGAACGAGCTGGTGCACCCGCTCGCCGACGGCGCGGAGACGTACTACGCGTACGCGGTCGGCGACTCCGTGAGCATCCGCCTGCCGGACGGCGGCGCGGTGCGCCTGCGCGAGCTGCGCGTGACGCCGCGGCGCGCGGGCTGGCGGCTCAGCGTCGGCTCCTTCTGGTTCGACGAGCGCACCGCGCAGCTCGTGCGCGCGGCCTACCGCACCACCGCGCCGATCGACCTGTGGGAGCAGGCGCGCGCGTCGGAGGACCGCACCGAGCGGCCGCCGCGCTGGATCCCCTGGCTCCTGGGCCCCGCGCGCGGCGAGCTGCGCGCGGTCACCATCGAGCACGCGCTGCACGAGGGGCGCATCTGGCTCCCACGCGCACAGTACGCCGAGGGCGTGCTGGAGGCGGGCGCGTCGCGCATCGGGCTGCGCATCGAGCAGCGCTTCGAGTACGCGCAGGTGAGCGTCGACGCGAGCGCAGAGGTCGCGGCGCTTCCACCGCTCCCGCCGCGCGCCGCCGCGCTGGCCGCGTGGCGCGACTCGCTGGTGGCGCTCGACTCGCTGCGCACGGGCGCGCTGCGCGGCGCGCTCGCGGGCGTGCGGACGGGGCGCGACTCGCTGCGCCTCTGGCGCGCGCATCGCGCGTGGCGCGACAGCTCCCTGCGCACGCTCGCGCGCGCCCGCCGCGAGGACGTGGGCGCGCAGTGCCGCGACGGCACGCAGTCCACGCGCACCCGCACGCGCTACGGGCGCCGCCTGCCCGCACGCGTCGTCGTGCCGTGCGACGAGGCCGCGCTCGCGACGGCGTCGATCTTCACCACGCCCATCCTGGCCGAGGACGAGGCGGGGTGGCGGGTGCCGGCGCGCGAGGAGCTGGCGCGGCTGCTCGACGCGGACCGCCAGCCGGCGTGGGCGCCGCAGCCCGTCACGCTGCACGGGCCGTTCGGCTACACGCGCTACAACCGCGTCGAGGGGCTCTCCGTCGGTGGCGCGCTGCGGCAGACGCTCGGCCTCGGCTACCGCTGGGAGGCGAGCGCGCGCTTCTCCGAGGCCGACCGGCAATTCGGTGCGGAGGCGTGGATGGAGCGCGGCGACGTGGCCCGGCGCTGGCGCGCGGGCGCCTATCGCCGCCTGGAGCAGGCCGACAACTACGGCGCGGCATTCCGCTTCGGCGCCAGCCTGCAGAACGTGATGTCGGGCCTCGACGAGCAGTTCTACTACCGCGCCGCGGGCGCGGAGCTGACGGGCGTGCGCGCCGCGCGCGGTGGTGCCGTCGCGGGCCACGGCGTGACGTGGCGGGCCTTCGCGGAGCGACAGACGGATGCGCCGGCGCACGCCCGCTTCACGGTGCAGCGCGCATTCGGCAACGACCGCGCGGCGTTCGACTCGAACGTCGTCGACACGATCCCGGCGCGCGCCGCGTCGCTCGCGGGTGCCGCGGTGCGCTGGCGTGCCCACCGCGGCGACGACGCGGCGCCCTGGCGCCTGACGGGCGATGCGCGCGCCGAGGCGGCCGCGGGCTCGCTCGCGTACCTGCGCGCCGCGCTCGACGTGGGCGTGGAGCGCACGCTGCCGGGCGCATTCCGCATCGCCACGACGGCGGCCGGCGGCACCAGCGCCGGCACGCTCCCCCCGCAGCGCTGGTGGGCGCTCGGCGGCTGGCAGACGGTGCGCGGCCACACGGCCGGCACGCGCCGCGGCGACGCGTTCTGGCTCGGCCGCGCGGAGCTGCGCTGGGAGCGCCCGCCGTACGTGCAGCCCGCGGTCTTCACGGACGCCGGCTGGGCGGGCCCGCGCGACGCGCTGCACGACGGCTTCCGCCACGCGACGATGCTGCGCAGCGCCGGCGCGGGCGTCGCGTTCTACAACGGCCTGTTCCGCTTCGACGCGGCGCGCGCGCTGACGCCGGGCGCGCGGTGGCGGTGGGATTCGTACGCGGTCGCGCGGTTCTGAACCTCGGGAGCTGCGTGCATCGTGCTGCGTGCTGCGTGTCCGGCCGCTCGGGACGCCCCTCACGCAGCACGCGGCACGCAGCACGCCGATAGCTTCCGGGCATGCGATACCTCGCCTCCACCTTGCTGCTCGCCGCCAGCACCGCAGCGGCGCAGGCCCCGAACGCCACCTACTCCGACGCCTTCGAGGTGCGCCGCGCGCGCCGCGATCCCGTCGTGACGTACGCGGTGCGCGTCGACACCACGGACCTCGTGCGCTACGAGGTCACCATGACCGTGCGCCAGGCGCCGCCCGTCACGCGCCTCGCGTTCCCGCGCTGGGCGCCCGGCGCGTACCGGCTCGCCGAGTTCGGCGGCTACGCGCGCGACCTCGTCGTGACGCGCGACGGGAAGCCGGTCGCGACCTCCATCGGCACCGACGGCACCTGGCTGCTCGCGCCCGAGCCGGCGGGCGGCACGCTCGTCGCGCGCTACCGCGTGACCTTCCCGTCGCCGACCGCCGCGGCGTCCCCCAACAACCGTAACTTCCTCACGGCGCGCGGCGGCCTGTTCGACGGCCCGCTGACGTTCGCCTTCCTCCCCGGCTACGAGCGACTGCCCGCGCACGTCCGCTTCGACGTGCCCGCGTCGTGGCAGGTCGTCACCGGCCTCGCGCCCACCGCGGACCCGAAGACGTTCTTCGCGTCCAGCTACGACGTGCTGATCGACGCGCCGTCGCTCGCGGGCCCGCCCGACGCGCTGCACGTGTGGCGCTTCCGCGTCGACGACGTCCCGCACCGCGTCGCCTACTGGGCCCAGCCGGGCGCCGCGGCGTTCGACTCCGCGCGCTTCGTGCTCGTCGCCGACAGCGTGGTGCGCGCGGCGCGCGACATCATGGGCGAGCTGCCGTACCGCGAGTACAGCTTCCTCTTCGTCGACGGCGCGGGCGGAGGGCTCGAGCACCTCAACTCGACGACCATCGGCGCACGCGCGTCGGCGCTGGCGCGCGATCCCGCGTCGGCGGCCAGCGTCACCGCGCACGAGTTCTTCCACACCTGGAACGTGAAGCGGCTGCGCCCGCGCGAGCTCGGCCCGTTCGACTACCTGCGCGTCGTGCGCACGCCGAACCTCTGGTGGAGCGAGGGCGTCACCGACTACTTCGCCGAGGAGATCCTGCGCCGCACCGGGCTCCAGGATTCGGCCGCGGCGGTGCGAGGGCTCGCGTCCTCGATCGAGTCGTGGCTCAACAACCCGGGATCCACGCGCGTGGCGCCGGAGCAGTCCAGCCGCACGGCATGGGATCCGCCGGCCGCCAACGCGGGCTACAGCATCTCGTACTACCTGCAGGGCGCCCTGCTCGGCGAGCTCCTGGAGCTGCGCCTGCGCGACGAGACGCAGGGGCGCCGCGGCATGGACGACGTGATGCGCGCGCTGTACGACCGCTACGCCGGGCCCACGGGCTTCACCGCGCCGGACGTGGAGCGCACCGCGAACGCGATCTGCGGCTGCGACCTGTCGCCGGTGTTCGCGGCGCACGTGCGCGCCGCGCAGCCCATCGACTGGGCCCGCTGGCTGGGGCTCGCCGGCTGGCGCCTCGACACGACGCGCGTGACGGCGGTCGACTCGGCCGGCCGGCCGCGCGCGGACCTGCGCGCGAGCGTCGGCACCTTCGCCGGCATCGGCTCGGCCGGCGGCGCGGCGGGGAACCGCCCGCGGCTCTCGGTGCCGGGCCCGCACACCTCGTGGTACCGCGCGGGGCTGCGCGGCGGCGACGAGGTGGTGTCGGTGCGCGGCCGCCCGATCGCGACGCCAGATGATTGGCGCGCCGCCCTCGCCGGCGTGCAGCCGACCGACCGGATCGAGGTGGAGGTGCTCCGCGCCGGCACGCCCGTGCGCGCGACCGTGGTCCCGGGCACCTACGAGACGCTGCGCGTGCGGCTGGCCGACCTGCCAACCGTCACGGATCGCCAGCGGCGGTTACGCGCGGCCTGGCTGCGCGGGCCGGCGGCGAGCAACTGACTTCCGAAAGGCGCGCCGGACCCGAACTGCGAACGGCATTTGCAAGGATGAAGATCGAATAAGGTCTGATAACGACGGATGGCTCCGCGTGGCGCGAGGTTCCTCGCACCCCACCGGAGCCATCCGTCGTTATCAGATTTTCTCAGACGTTCATCCTTGCTGCTGTTGTCGTCCAGGTCCGGCGCGACTCCCCCTTAGTGGTTCGCGGCCGACGCGACGGCGCCGCGCACCGGGACGGGATCGGGCGACATGAGCCAGGGCCACCACGGCTTGTCGGAGTACGGCGTGCCGAAGACGCGCCGCAGCGCGGGGCGCGGATCGTTCGCGAGGATCACCGCGTCGAGCTGGTTCGCGACCAGCTGCGGCTTGGTGAACTGGCGGTAGCTCCCGTAGCTCTGGCAGAAGCACCAGGGTCCCTTGCGGGACAGGTTGCCGAGCCAGAAGTCGGGCAGCGCGTAGGTCATGCGGTAGAACGATTTGAGCGACTGGCCGCGCGGGAGGTCCTCCTCGCGGGTGCCGCGCGGCAGGGAGCCGTGCTTGCCCCACTGGACGTCCACCTCGACCTGGCGGTTGGCCCACGGGGCGTGGAGGAGCTTCCCGTGCCAGTAGGTCCAGAGGTCGGTCGGCGCGCCCGAGCGGTCGTAGCCCACCCAGACGATCTCCTCGTCCGTCGCCTTGGTGTGCGGGATCCAGGCGCCCACCGCGTCGTCCTGCCAGAGCAGGTGGTAGGCGATGACGCGCCGCTCCGGATGGACGACCGCGACCACGCGCGAGAGCGGGAAGGGCTCGTCGCGATGGAGGTAGAGCACGGGGGCCAGCGCCCGCGCCAGCGCGGCCTGGGCCGAGTCGGCGTGATCGGGCACGACGTCGCCCGTCAGCGGAACGGGGGCGGCGTCCGTAAAGCTGTTGATCGGCCCGGCGCTCGGGATCATCACGCGCCCGTCGGCGGTGCCCGGAACGGGCACCGGCCGGAGCGGGATGCGAGCGACGGGACCGCACGCCGCGAGGAGTGCGACGCCGGAGACGGCCGCGGAGGCGCGCAGGATCGAACCGAAGCGCGACAAATTTTCGGCGAGCGCCACTGTGATTCGCACTCTTAGCGGGTTAGCGTTCAGGTGCCCATCTCCGCCCGCTCGGATCGGGCGGAGGCGCAGTACCCATCAGGAGGGGACATGAGGAAGCCACGCCCGAACACGTACAACCCGGCCCAGGCGCTCCACCTCATCACGAGCGACCGGACGAACTCTCCATTGAGTTGTCCGTCGTGCTCCGGCGCGATCGAGCGGGATCCTGGCCTGGCTCCTCCACCACCGCGTGCCCACGTCACGCTCCGCTGCACCACCTGCGGCCGTTTTGCCCGGTACATCGCCGGCGCGGCCTGACGAGCGAAGCGAGACGCAGGGACGCGGCGACTTTCCTTGCCGCCTGTGCGGCCCCGGGAGCTTTCGGCTCCGGGGCCGCGTGGCGTTTCAGGGGGTCGGTTGGCCAAGATCCCGCACGGCGCGTGCGGTCGCCCGCCCCTCCCGTGCTCCATCTGTTCATACCCCGGCACGACGTGAGGGTCCCGTCGTCGCCGGGTTTTTTTCGGGAGCCGGACGTCGACCGGTGCCGGCGGGCGCCAGCGTGCGGTGCGTCACGCGGCGCCGAACTCTCGCCTGCGGCTGAGCTTGCACGGATGTTGCCCACGTCCGCACTATCGGTCTCCCCACCCCGCCCGATGGAGCCCCGCGCCCCCTTCCCCGGCACCCCCGGGCGGGCGCGAGTGGCGGACCTCGCGGCGGGTCCTGCTCCACCGTCAGGCCCGTGTCTGGGCAACAGAGGAACGTGTTCCATGGCTCGTCTCACCGGCACCGTGAAGTGGTTCAACGACGCGAAGGGCTTCGGGTTCATCGCGCGCGAGGGTGGCCCCGACGTGTTCGTCCACTTCAGCGCCATCCAGTCGCAGGGCTTCAAGAGTCTGCAGGAGGGGGATCAGGTGGAGTTCGAGATCGTCCAGGGCCAGAAGGGCCCGCAGGCCTCGAACGTCACCAAGGCCGCCTGACCGCTGCCTGACCGGCCCGCGCGTGGCCCGGGCCGGTCCCGGGCCACCACCGCGAAGGGCGCGACGGGCGCCGCGCCGCGGTCCCGCGCCTCACCCCACGCGCCCGCCCGCACGCCGTCCCTCCTCGCGCAGCTCCGCCGGATCGAGCGTGCGGGCGGGGACGGCGTGCTGCGCTTTCCGGCCGGGCGGTCGCTCCCGGTCTCCAACCTCGACCGCGTGGTCTGGGCCGACGAGGCGATCACCAAGGGCGCGCTGATGCGCTGGTACGTGAGCGCCGCCCGCGCCGTGGTGCCCGTGCTCGCGGGGCGCGCCCTCGTCCTGACGCGCCACCCCGCCGGGGTCGGCGGCCCGTCCTTCCACCAGCACGACCCCGGCGACGACACCCCGGACGCGGTGGACGTGGCGATGCTCCCGACGGCGGACGGCCCGCCCGCGCGCCGCCTGATCGGCTCCCTGGGCTCGCTGCTCCACGCGGTGCAGCTGGGCGCCGTCGGCGTGGACGCCTGGCACTCGCGGGTGGACGATCCCGACACGCCGGACTACGCGGTGCTCGACCTCGACCCGGCCGCGGACGCCCCACCCACGGCCCTGGCGACGCTCGCCCGCGCGCTGCGGACCGAGCTGGTACGACGCGGGCGCGATGCTGTCCTGAAGACGTCCGGGTCGCGCGGACTCCACCTGCTCGTCCCGCTCGAGCCCGGAGCGACCTACGAGGCCGCCGCCGCGCTGGCGGAGGAGGTCGCGACCGCGGTCACCGCAGCGCATCCGGACATCGCGACCGTCGAGCGCTCGAAGGCGGAGCGCCCGCCCCGCACGGTCTACGTGGACCACCTGCAGAACGCCCGCGGCAAGACGCTGGCGGCGGCCTTCTGCGCCCGCGCGAAGCCGGGCGCGCCCATCTCGACGCCGCTCGCGTGGGAGCAGCTGCGCTCGCGCATGCGCCTGGATCGCGCCAGCGTCTCGTCGCCATCGACGCAGGTCACCGAGCTGCGCCGCGTGTGGCTCGCGGCCTGGCGGGCCGCCGCCCCGTCGGGCGTGTGGCGCCCCACCTCCGCGACGTCATGAGGCGGTGAAGGGCCGCGAAGGGCGCCGCGGCGCCTGTTGCCCCGCTGCAACACGATCGTCGGCGGTAGAGATCGTATCGGCGCCCGCCCCGACGCGCGCCCAGGCCAGCATCCGATCCCGCCGTCCCGATGTCGTCGCGCCCGCTCGTCTACACCCGCACCCTGCCCGGCGGCGGCTTCGTCGCCATCGACGCGGAGGTGAGCGGCTCCGACCACCACGTGCGCCTGTGGGTCGAGCGGCGCGCGGACGAGGGGCGCCGCGCCGGGCACCCGCCGCCGGTCATCGCCGAAGCGCACGCGGACGACCTGGAGAGCGCGGTGGCATCGCTGCGTGGGATCGCGTCGGACAACGTCTCGGTCGCGAGCGCGCTCCGCCGCTGGCAGTCGGACCGGGCGGGCTGACCCGCGCCGGACCGGCGAGCACGACGAGGGGCCCGACACGGATCGTGTCGGGCCCCTTCGCGTCCAACCGCTGGAACGGGCGATGGCGGTTACTCGAACCGCACCCCGCGCGGGGCGCTGCGGCGGCGGCGTGGCGCGTAGCGGAACAGCTGCGCCGGACGGCCGCGCCCCTCGGAGCGCCACTCGTCGGTCGGCTCCACGATGCGGGCCGCCTGCAGCGACCGGCGGAAGCTCGCCTTGTGGAGCCGCCGGTCCAGCAGCAGCTCGTAGAGCTCCTGCAGCTCGCTCAGCGTGAACGTCGGCGGCAGCAGCCGGAACGCGACCGGCGCCTGCCCCACCCGCTGCTGCACGTGCGCGACCGCGGCGTCGACCATCGCCCGCTGGCGCGGCGCCAGCGCCGGCAGGTCGTTCACCGGGAAGAAGTCGCCGTCCGTGTCGCCCGGCAGCGAGGCCCCCGCCGGGACCAGCCCGACGTAGGCCACCGAGAGCGACGCCGGGCCCGGATGCCGGCGGCCGTCGCCGAACGCCCCGATCTGCTCGAGGTAGTGCGGCGCGGTCCCCATGACGTCCCGCGCCAGCCGCTCCGCCGCGTCCGTCAGCGACTCCTCGGCCGCCCCCGGCTCCCAGGGCAGCGTCCACCGCTCGCGCAGCCGCTCGCCCGGCCGCCCCTCGGCCCGCACCAGCGCGGCCGCGAGCTGGCCATCGAGGACGGTGAGGAGCACGACGTCGACGGAGTACCCCGCCCGTGGCGGGGCGCTCCGGCGGGTGCCGGTGCGCGGTCGGGGAGAGGCGAGGACGGGGCTCATGGAGCGCAATTATGAGCACACCGCTACTTAAGTCAAGGCCGCCCCGAGGCGCCCGCGAACCCCGGCACGTGTCTCCAGGCAACGACGCCCGCGCTGGGGGCGCGGGCGTCGGAGCGAGCGGGAATCAGGCCTGGAATCGTGGGGCGACGGGGTGGCTCACCAGTTGATGGTGCCCTGCTTGGTCGTGTCGACCTCCTCCCCCGAGCCGGCCTTGAACAGGTAGGCGTCGCGGTTCTTGGAGAGGAAGGAGCGGGCCTGGGGGTCCATCAGGTTGAGGCCGTAGTGGTTGATCAGCATGGTCTGCTGCTTCAGCCACTGGCCCCAGCAGTCCTGGCAGATCTCCCGCACGATGCGCTCGCCGGTCGCGCCGCCGACGCCCACGGGCGGGCGCTCGAATCCGGCGCGCGTCTGGCCGCAGCGGGAGCAGGTGACGTCGGGCATGGAAACGGACGGAGGAAGTCGTGCCGGCCAAGGGCGGCCGGCTCTCTCAAGCTAATCGAGCCGCGAGACGGCGGAGCGCCTCCCGACGGGCATCGGCGCGCCAGCGGGCGCCGGGGCCGGACTCCGGCTCCCCACGATCGCGGCCGCTGCGGAGCCTCACCGCTTCGCGTGAGTCTCCTTGCTGCGATCGAGGTCGCCTCCGCCCAGCCCCGGCGCCCCGCTCCCGACGTCGGCCCGATGCAGGCGGTGACGCCAGTCGGGTCTCCGACGCCAGAGGGGCCGGCCTGCCACCTGGCAGCCGGCCCCTCGAATCCGCAGTCCGCAGCCCGCAGCTCCCGGTGAGCGGAGTCGCGCGCCGGCCGAATGCCGCCGTCAGGCTGCCGGCTGGATCACCTGGTTCGTCGGATCGCCGCCACGGTCGCGGTCGTGCCCCGCGACGCCGTGCGCGTACTTCACCTTCGCCAGCCCGACGAGCGACATCAGGCGGATGTAGAGCCAGCCGATGTCGAACTCGAACTTCCGGTGCGCGAACTTGGCCGAGTGCGGGTCGGCGTGATGGTTGTTGTGCAGCTCCTCGCCGCCGAGCCAGATCGCGATGGGCGAGATGTTCCGGCTCTCGTCCTTCACGTCGTAGTTGCGGTAGCCCAGCGCGTGCCCGACGCCGTTGATGACGCCCGCGGCCCAGAACGGGATCCAGATCATCTGCACCGCCCAGACGAGCGGGCCGACGAAGAAGCCGAACAGCCAGATGTCGATCCCGAGCAGCAGGAAGATCCCGAGCTGCGAGCGCTTGTCGAGCAGGTGCCGCTCGAGCCAGTCGTTCGGCGTCCCCTTGCCGTACTTCTCCAGCACGCCCGGCTGGCGGACCGCGTCGCGGTAGTAGAGCGCCCCCTTCAGCATGATGTTGCGCAGCCCCTCGAGCAGCGGGCTGTGGGGGTCGCCGTCGCGGTCCGCAAAGGCGTGGTGCTTCCGGTGGCAGGCGACCCACTCCTTGGTCTTGGTGGCGGTCGTCAGCCAGAGCCACACGCGCATCGGGATCTCCACCAGCGGGTGGAACTTCACCCCGCGGTGCGTCTGGGCGCGGTGGAGGAAGAGGGTGACGCACACGTTGGTGATGTGCCCCGCGATGACCACGAAGAGCACCGGCTTCCACCAGTGGGACGCCCAGCTTCCGAACTCGAACATTGTCGCGACTCCGAGAGGGTGGATCGAACGGCGGCGTAATCTAGCGTCTACTGACCACGTGGCCAGTGAGGGAATCCCCGGCCCGACCTCGACGCAGCGGGCGCCGGGTCAGCGGGGCGCGGCGGCGCGGGCGGGGGCGCCGCCCATCGCGCCGCCCGCCTTCCCCGTCGTCACCGGTCCCGGGGCGTCCGCGGCGGGCGCCTGCCCCCAGACGTCGTTGGCGGGGTTCCAGTCGGGGACCGTGGGGTCGGGCCAGAGCCGCGCGCCGACGACGCTCGCCGGCACGCCCACCGACACCGTCACCTGGTCGCCCCCGCTGGGCTTCGCCCAGACGTCCACGGGGAAGCGCACGTCGCGCGTGCTGCCGTCGGCCAGGCGGAGGCGCACCGCGACGGGGAACGGGATGCTGGAGTGGCGGCGCAGCGCGAGCGTCGCCATCTGCCGCCCGGCGTCACCCTTCGTCTCGACGCCGTCGATGCCGATGTCCAGCACGTCGGTCGTGTACCAGAAGCTGCGCCAGAACCACGCGAGGTCGGCGCCGCTCACGTCCTCGATGGTGCGGAAGAAGTCCCCGGGCGTGGGATGCCGGAACGCCCAGCGGCGCGCGTACTCGCGGAACGCGCGGTCGAACGTCTCCGCGCCCACGACGTGGTTGCGCAGCGTCAGCAGCACCGTCGCGGGCTTGCGGTACGCGAGCGCGCCGAGCGCCGCGCTCTCCATGTGGTCGGGCCGCGTCATCAGCGGCGCGTCGACGTTCGCCGCGCGCGCGTTCGCCCAGTCCTGGCGATAGCCCTCGTACGCGCTCGTGCCGGGATAGCGGCGCTCGTTGGAGAACGCGTTGATGTACGTGTTGAAGCCCTCGTCCTGCCACGCGTAGCGCCGCTCGTTCGAGCCGACGAGCATCGGGAACCACTCGTGTCCCTGCTCGTGGTCGATGGTCTCGAAGATCGACGCGGGATCGCCGCTGCCGTAGTGCACCATCACGAACATCGGGTACTCCATCCCGCCCACCGGCCCCGCGACGCTCGTCGCCTGCGGATACGGATACGGGAAGAACAGCCCCGAGTACGTGCGCATGCTCCAGCAGGTCTGCTCGGCGCCGCTCTCCCAGGCGCGGCCGGCGCGTGGCCACGGATAGAAGGCCTGGCAGAGGATGCCGTTCCAGCTGGTCGCGTCCCAGCGGAAGTCCGGCGCCGCGGCCCACGCGACGTCGCGCACGTTCTCGGCGCGGAAGCGCCAGGTGCGCGTGCCCGACACCGGCGCGCGCGCGGCCGCCTCCGCCTCCGCGCGCGTCACCACCGCGACGACGCCGTCGTTGGTGCCTGGCGTCGCGACCGACGCGCGCGCGCGCGCCAGCCGCTCGCGCTGCGCGGACGTCAGCACCTGCTCCGCGTTCTGCAGCGTGCCGCTCCCGGCGACGACGTAGCCCGCGGGCGCGGTGACCGCGTAGTCGATGTCGCCGTACTCCAGATAGAACTCGCCCTGGCCGAGGTACGGGTCGGTGTTCCAGCCGCGCACGTCGTCGTAGACGGCCATGCGCGGATACCACTGCGCGATCTCGAACAGCGTGCCGTCGCGTCCCATGCGGTCGGAGCCGTGCTCCGGCACCGCGAAGCGGAAGCGCAGGCTGATGGTCGCGCGGCCGCCGCGCGGCGCGACGGGCTGCGCGAGGTCGAGCCGCAGCATCGTGTCGTCGACGCGCGGCGTGACGGCGCGGCCGTCGACGGTGACGTCGCTCAGGTCGTAGCCGCCCTGGAAGCCGCGCACGCCCCAGCGCGAGTCGGACGCGAACAGCGCCGAGCCCCTGGAGCCGGCGCGATAGAGGTTCTGGTCGAGCTGCAGCCAGACGAAGCGCAGCGTGTCGGGCGAGTTGTTGGTGTACGCGATGCGCACCTGCCCGCTCACCGTGCCGCCGTTCGCGGTGTCGAGCGTCGCCGTGATGGAGTAGTCGGCGCGCTGCTGCCAGTACGCGGGCCCGGGCGCGCCGTTCGCGCCGCGGTACTGGTTGGGCCCCGCCCACTCCGCGCGGTCGAGCGGCGCGAAGGTCTGGAAGACGTCGGACGTGCCACCCGACGGCGCGCTGCCGACGATGGACGTCGCGTCCAGCCGCACCGGCGTGAGGACCTGCGCCTGCGGGCGCGCGGCGCACCCCGCGAGGACGAGCGCGCAGGGCGCGGATGCATGCACGAGCGCGCGGCGCACGGCGCGCGACGGGCGGAGGCGAGACGACACGGGACGGGGCACGGGAGAGCGACGGGCACCGAGACGGTACCCGAGGGCGCCGCCCTTCGGCGCAACGGCGATGCCAGGCGGGCGGCGCGAGCGCCGGAAGGTACCAGGGCCCGCCATCCGGCGCCGACGGCGACGGGCTTGCCTGGCCCCCACCCCGCGGCGAGACTTGCCGCGGGCCTGCGCCGCACGCCGCGCGCCGGCCGGCCCCTCTCCCGGAGTGCTCGTTGTTCGTCGTCACCGTCGGCGGCGGCCCCGCCGGGCTGTACCTCGCCATCCTCCAGCGTCGCGCCGATCCCGCCGGCCGCGTGGTCGTGC
This sequence comes from Roseisolibacter agri, assembly GCF_030159095.1. Classification (NCBI taxonomy): domain Bacteria; kingdom Pseudomonadati; phylum Gemmatimonadota; class Gemmatimonadia; order Gemmatimonadales; family Gemmatimonadaceae; genus Roseisolibacter; species Roseisolibacter agri. The sequence continues at coordinate 879,019 of NZ_BRXS01000002.1, read as the reverse complement.
TCGAGCGCAACGGGCCGGACGACGCCTACGGGTGGGGCGTGGTGTTCTCGGAGCAGACGCTCGAGCACCTGCACGCCGCCGACCCCGAGACGTACGACGCGATCGCGCGGCACTTCGTCCGCTGGGACGACATCGACGTGCACGTGCGCGGCACGGTGGTGACGTCGGGTGGCCACGGCTTCGTCGGCATCGCGCGGCGCACGCTGCTGCGCGTGCTGGCCGAGCGGGCCGCGGCGCTTGGCGCGGAGCTGCGCTTCCACACGGAGGTCGCGAACGAGGCCGCGCTCGACGCGCTCGGCCTCGGCGGCGCGGACGTGGTGGTGGCGGCGGACGGCGTGAACAGCGCGCTGCGGCGCGAGCGCGCGGCGGCGTTCGAGCCCGACCTGGACGTGCGCCCCAACCGCTTCATGTGGTTCGGGACGACGCGACGCTTCGCGGCGTTCACCTTCCTCTTCACGGAGACGGACGCCGGCGTCTTCCAGGCGCACGCCTACCGCTTCGACGACGTGCGCTCGGCGTTCATCGTCGAGTGCGACGAGCGGTCGTGGCGCGCCGCCGGCTTCGACGCGATGGACGCGGAGGCGACGACCGCCGCGTGCGAGGCGCTGTTCGCGCCGTGGCTGGAGGGCCACCGGCTGGAGGTGAACCTCGCGCCGCACCAGCGCGCGCACCCGTGGCAGCGCTTCACGCGCGTGGCCAACGCACGCTGGCACGACGGGCGGACCGTGCTGCTCGGGGACGCGGCGCACACGGCGCACTTCTCCATCGGCTCGGGGACGAAGCTGGCGATGGAGGACTCGATCGAGCTCGCCTCACAGCTCGCCAGCGTCGAGCGGGGAGCGTCGAGCGTCGAGGAGGCGTTCGCCGCGTACGAGACGTCGCGGCGCGTCGAGGCGCTGCGGCTGCAGAACGCCGCCCGCAACTCGATGGAGTGGTTCGAGTCGGTGCGCCGCTACCTGTCGCTGCCGCCGGAGCAGTTCGCGTACAGCCTGCTGACGCGGAGCCAGCGGCTGGGGCACGAGAACCTGCGGCTGCGCGACGACGGGTACGTACGCGGAATCGAGCACTGGTTCAGCTCCTCGGCCCCCGGCGCGCCGAGCGAGAACGGCGCCGTGCCCCCGATGTTCGTGCCGTTCCGGCTGCGCGGCATGACGCTCCCCAACCGCGTCGTCGTCGCGCCGATGGACATGTACAGCGCCACCGACGGCACGCCGAACGACCTGCACCTCGTGCACTACGGGGCGCGCGCGCTCGGCGGCGCGGGGCTGGTGTTCACGGAGATGACGTGCGTCACGCCCGAGGGGCGCATCACGCCCGGCTGCACGGGGATGTACGACGACGCGCACGTGGAGGCGTGGCGGCGCGTCACGCGCATGGTGCACGAGTGGTCGCCCGCGCGCATCTGCCTGCAGCTCGGGCACTCGGGGCCCAAGGGCGCGACGAAGCTGATGTGGGAGGGGAACGAGGAGCCGCTGGATTCGGGCGGCTGGCCGATCCTCGCACCGGCGGCGACGCCGTACCGCGCGGGGATGCAGGTGCCGCGGGCGATGACGCGCGCCGACATGGACGACGTGCGCGACGCCTTCGTGCGCGCGACGCGCATGGCGGTGGACGCGGAGTTCGACATGCTGGAGCTGCACTGCGCGCACGGCTACCTGCTGTCGGCATTCATCACGCCGCTGAGCAACGCGCGCACCGACGCCTACGGCGGCTCGCTCGAGAACCGGCTGCGCTTCCCACTGGAGGTGTTCCGCGCGATGCGCGACGCGTGGCCGGCCGAGCGGCCGATGTCGGTGCGCGTGTCGGCGACGGACTGGGTGGAGGGGGGCGTGGACGGCGCGGAGGCAGTGGAGATCGCGCGCGCGTTCGGCGCGGCGGGCGTGGACATGATCCACGTGTCGGCCGGGCAGACGTCGCCGCTCGCGAAGCCGGTGTACGGGCGCCTCTTCCAGACGCCGCTGAGTGACCGGATCCGCAACGAGGCCGGCATCCCGACGATCGCGGTCGGCAACATCACCGAGTACGACCAGGTGAACGCGATCCTCGCCGCGGGGCGCGCGGACCTGTGCGCACTGGCGCGCCCGCACCTCGCCGACCCGCACTGGACGCTGCACGCGGCGGTGGCGCAGGGGCACGACGCGCAGTGGTGGCCGGTGCAGTACCTCTCCGGACGGAAGCAGCTGGAGCGCGCGCGGGAGCGCGAGCTGGAGCTGCGCGGCACGGCGGCCATCTGATGACCGTCACGACCGATGTCCGAACGCTCACGGACCGGCACGCGGTCGTCACCGGCGCGTCGCGCGGCATCGGCGCGGCGATCGCGGAGGCACTGGCGCGCGAGGGCGCGTCGCTGACGCTGATGGGGCGCGACGTCGCGGCGCTGTCGCAGCGCGCCGCGGCGCTGACTGCCCGCCACCACGTGCGCGCGCTGCCAGTGGCGTGCGACGTGTCCGACGCGGACGCGGTCGCGCGCGCCTTCGACGCGTCGCGCGAGGCGCTGGGCGACGCGCACGTGCTGGTGGCCAACGCCGGCGAGGCCGCGAGCGCGACGGCCGGCGACACGTCGCGCGCGCTCTGGGACCGGATGCTGGCGGTGAACCTCACCGGCGCGTTCCTCTGCGTGCAGGCCGTGCTGCCGGCGATGCGCGCGGCGCGCTTCGGGCGCGTGGTGCTGGTGTCGTCCACGAGCGCGCTCAAGGGCTATCCGCGCACGGCGGCGTACGCGGCGGCGAAGGCCGGGCTGCTGGGGCTCGCGCGGGCGCTGGCGGCGGAGGTGGCGCGCGACGGCGTGACCGTCAACGCGGTGTGCCCCGGCTACACCGAGACCGACATGGCGCGCGCGGCGATCGACAACCTCGTGGCCGCGGGCCGCACGCCCGAGGAGGCGCGCCGCGCGCTGGAGCGGCTGAACCCGCGCCACGCGCTGGTGACGCCCGAGGAGGTCGCGGCGACGGTGGTGTGGCTGTGCGCGCCGTCGTCGGGCGCCATCACCGGGCAGGCCGTCGCGGTGGCGGCCGGAGAGGTCATGTGAGCGCGGCGAATCCCGAGACGACAGGCATGACCGACCCGACGACGTTCGATGCGAGCGCCTATCAGGCGACGCACTTCCGCTGGACGGTGGCCGACCGCGTCGGCACCGTCACGCTCGACCGGCCGGCGCGCAAGAACCCGCTGACCTTCGAGTCGTACGCCGAGCTGGCGCAGCTCTTCCGGCGGCTGCCGCACGCGCGCGACGTGCGCGCGGTGGTGATCACCGGCGCGGGCGGGAACTTCAGCTCCGGCGGCGACGTGCACGAGATCATCGGGCCGCTGGTGGCGCTGCAGGAGGCCGGCGACGCGCCGGGGCTGCTGCGCTTCACGCGCATGACGGGCGAGCTGGTGAAGGCGATGCGCGCCTGCCCGCAGCCGATCGTCGCCGCGATTGACGGCGTCTGCGCCGGCGCCGGAGCGATCGTCGCGATGGCCTCCGACCTGCGCGTCGGGACGGCGCGCAGCAAGGTCGCGTTCCTCTTCGTGCGCGTCGGGCTCTCGGGCGCCGACATGGGCGCGTGCGCGCTGCTGCCACGGATCATCGGGCACGGGCGCGCGTCCGAGCTGCTGTACACGGGGCGCTTCCTCGGCGGCGAGGAGGCGGAGCGGTGGGGCTTCCACAACCGCCTCGTGGAGCCCGATGCGCTGCTCGCCGAGGCGACCGCCATGGCGCGCGAGCTCGCGAATGGGCCGACGTTCGCGCACGCGATGACCAAGGCCGCGCTGCACCAGGAGTGGAGCATGGGCGTCGACGAGGCGATCGAGGCGGAGGCGCAGACGCAGGCGCTGTGCATGCAGACGCGCGACTTCGCGCGCGCCTACCGCGCCTTCGCCGCGCGCGAGACGCCCGTGTTCGAGGGGAACTGACGTGAGCGTGCCCGCGCACGAGCCGCTGCCGCACCTCCAGTGGCCGTTCCTCGACGAGCGGCACCGCGCGATCGGGCGCGACCTGCGCGCGTGGGCCACGGGCGAGCTGGCCGACGAGGCGCCGCACGGGCACGACGACGTGGGCGCCGCGACGCGCGCGCTGGTGGCGCGCCTGGGCGACGCAGGATGGCTGCGGCTGGCGGTGCCCGCGGCGCACGGCGGGACGTTCGAGACGCTGGACGTGCGCGCGCTCTGCCTGGCGCGCGAGACGCTGGCGCGCGCCGACGCGCTGGCCGACTTCGCGTTCGCGATGCAGGGGCTGGGCGGCGGGCCGATCGCGCTGTTCGGGAGCGAGGCGCTCCGCGCGCGCTACCTGCCCGCCATCGCCGCGGGGCGCGCGGTGGCGGCGTTCGCGCTCAGCGAGGCGCACGCGGGCTCCGACGTCACGGCGATGACGACCACGCTGCGACGCGACGGCGACGCGCTGGTGCTGGACGGCGAGAAGACCTGGATCTCGAACGCGGGGATCGCCGACCACTACGTCGTGTTCGCGCGCGAGCCCGAGGCGGGCGAGCGGGCGTTCGCCGCGGTCGTCGTGGACGCCGACGCACCGGGCTTCTCCGTCACGCGACGCATCGACGTCACCGCGCCGCACCCGCTCGGGACGATCACGTTCGAGGGCTGCCGCATCCCGGCCGCGCAGCGCATCGGCGAGCCCGGACGCGGGCTGCGCGTCGCGCTCGGCACGCTCGACGTCTTCCGGTCGACGGTGGGTGCGGCGGCGCTGGGCATGGCGCGCCGTGCGCTGGACGAGGCGCTGGCGCACGCGCGCACGCGGCAGGTGTTCGGGAAGCCGCTCGGCGACTGGCAGCTGACGCAGGCGCGGCTGGCCGAGATGGCGCTCGCGATCGACGCCAGCGCGCTGCTCGTGTACCGCGCGGCGTGGACGCGCGACACGGGCGCCGAGCGGGTGACGCGCGAGGCCGCGATGGCCAAGCTCCACGCGACCGAGGCCGCGCAGCGCGTGGTGGACGACGCCGTGCAGCTGCTCGGCGGGCTGGGCGTGGCAGTCGGTGGCGTGGTGGAGCGGCTCTACCGCGAGGTCCGCGCGCTGCGGATCTACGAGGGGACGAGCGAGATCCAGCGGCTCGTGATCGCGGGCGAGCTGCTCAAGGCCGAGCGATGACCCAGTCCGCACACGTCGACACGTTCTGCCGCGAGCACCTGCCCGCGCGCGCGCTCTGGCCGGATCTGAAGTACGACGGCCTGCCCGAGCTGGCCGCGTACCCGCCGCGCCTGAACTGCGCGGTGGAGCTGCTGGACCGCGCGATCGAGCGCGGGCTCGGCGACCGCCCGGCCTTCCACACGCACGCGGAGACGTGGAGCTACGCGCGGCTGCAGGCGACCGCGAACCGCATCGCGCACGCGCTGGTGGACGACCTCGGGATCATCCCCGGGAACCGCGTGCTGCTGCGCGCGCCGAACACGCCGCTGCTGGTGGCGTGCTGGTTCGCGGTGCTGAAGGCGGGCGGCGTGGTGGTGTGCACGATGCCGCTGCTGCGCACGCGCGAGATCGCCTACACGGCCGACAAGGCGGAGGTGGCGCTGGCGCTGTGCGACGTGCGCTGCCTGGAGGAGTGCGAGCCCGCGATGCGCACGCGACTCGACGGCACGCCGCGCGCGAACGGGCGCACGGTGGCCTTCGGCGGCGACGGCGGTGCCGGCTCGCTGGAGGCGCTGATGTCGGGCAGGCCGGACACCTTCGCCGCGGTGGATACGGCGGCCGACGACGTGGCGCTGATCGCGTTCACGTCGGGCACGACGGGCCAGGGCAAGGGGACGATGCACTTCCACCGCGACGTGCTCGCGGTGTGCGACTGCTTCCCGCCGCACCTCCTCGGCCTGCGCCCCGACGACGTGTGCTGCGGCACGCCGCCCCTCGCCTTCACCTTCGGGCTGGGCGGGCTGGTGCTCTTCCCGATGCGCGCCGGCGCGTCCGCGGTGCTGCTCGAGCAGGGCTCGCCACCGAACCTGCTGGACGCGATCGAGCGGTTCCGCGCGACGGTGAGCTTCACCGCGCCGACGGCGTACCGCGCGATCGCCGGGCTGCTGGCCGCGGGCGATCACGACGTGTCGAGCCTGCGCATCTGCGTGTCGGCGGGCGAGGCGCTGCCGCTGGCGACGTTCGAGGCGTGGAAGGCGGCGACGGGGATCGCGATCGTCGACGGCATCGGCGCGACGGAGATGCTGCACATCTTCATCAGCGCGTCGGGCGACGACATCCGGCCCGGCTCCACCGGCCGCGTCGTGCCGGGCTACGAGGCGAAGGTGATCGACGCGCACGGCGCGGAGGTGCCGCGCGGCACGGTGGGACGGCTGGCGGTGCGCGGGCCGACGGGGTGCCGCTACCTGGGCGACCCGCAGCGCCAGCGCGCCTACGTGCAGCACGGCTGGAACCTCACGGGCGACTCGTACGTGCAGGACGCGGACGGCTGGTTCTGGTACCAGGCGCGCACCGACGACATGATCGTCTCGTCGGGCTACAACATCTCGGGCCCCGAGGTAGAGAGCGCGCTGCTGCTGCACGACGCGGTGCAGGAGTGCGGCGTGGTGGGGCTGCCGGACGCGGAGCGCGGGCAGCTGGTGACGGCGTTCGTGGTGTGCAAGCCGGGCGTGACGGCCGACGAGACGATGGTGAGGACGCTGCAGGACTTCGTGAAGGCGACGATCGCGCCGTACAAGTATCCGCGGCGGATCGTCTTCGTGGATGCGCTTCCCAGAACCGCGACCGGGAAGCTGCAGCGATACCGGCTACGCGAGGGGGCGAAGTGAGCGTCGAGCGTGCAGCGTCGAGCGTCGAGGGACGCGTCGTCCGCCCCGAGGGCTGGCCGCGGCCGCACGGCTACGCCGACGGCGTCGTGGCGGAGGGACGTGTGCTCTCCATCTCCGGCCAGATCGGCTGGGATCCCGTCACCTGCACCTTCGCCACCGACGACTTCGCGGAGCAGACGGCGCAGGCGCTGCGCAACGTCGTCGCGGTGCTGCGCGCGGGCGGCGCGGGGCCGGAGCACCTCGTGCGGCTGACGTGGTACGTCACCGACCGCGCGGCGTACGTCGCGGCGCGGCGCGCGATCGGCGCGGCGTACCGCGCGACCATCGGGGCGCACTATCCGGCGATGTCCGTGGTCGTCGTCGCGGGACTGCTGGAGGAGCGCGCGCTGGTCGAGATCGAGGCGACGGCGGTCGTCCCGGCGTGAGGACGCGATGACCGCGTCGGAGATCCCGACGTCGCGGCTCGTCCTGCCGGCGGGCGTGACGCTGGCGTACGTCGAGGCGGGCGCGGGCGAGCCGCTCGTGTTCGTGCACGGCGGCGGCAAGGACCTCCGCTACTGGCGGCAGCAGGTCGCGCCGTTCGCGGAGCACTTCCGCGTCGTGGCGTACAGCCGCCGCCACGCGGCCCCACACCTGAACGCGCCGCCCGGCGACGCGCACACGCCGCGCACCGACGCCGACGACCTGCGCGCGTTGATGGACGCGCTCGACCTCGCGCCGGCCCATGTCGTTGCCGGCTCGATCGGCGGGGTGGCGGCGCTCGCGCTCGCGCTGGAGCGTCCGCACGCCTTCCGCTCGCTCGTGCTGGCCGAGCCGCCGGTGCTGCCGCTGGCCGACGCGACGGAGGAGGGCGCGACGCTGCGACGCGCGTTCCTGTCGGACGTCTTCGCGCCCGCAGCCGCGGCGTTCCGCGATGGCGACCCCACGCGCGCGATGCGCGGCATCATCGACGGGTTCCTCGGCGCCGGTACGTTCGACGGGCTGCCCGACCGCGCCCGCGCGCGCGTGCTGCAGAACGCGCGCGACTGGGAGGCGCACGTGCGCTCGCCCGAGCCCTTCCCCACCCTGTCGCGCGACGCGCTGGCGGCGCTGCGCATCCCGACGCTGATGCTCACGGGCACGCGCACGACGCGGCTGCACGCGCTGGTCGACGACCAGCTGGCGGCGCTGCTGCCCGACGTGCGCCGCGTGCGCGTGGAGGGCGCGACGCACGATCTCTGGGCCGACGCGCCCGACGTCTGTCGCGATGCGGCGCTCGAGTTCCTGCTGGGACTCAGTCCGCCGTCGGCACCGGCTCCGTGAGCCCCGAGCCGGCCGGGTCGCGGCTCGTCACGCGCACCGGCACGGCGACGTCGCGGTCGAGCGCGAGCGGCACGAGCCAGCGCAGGTTGTCGATCAGCTCCGGCGGCAGCGCGGCGCAGTCGGCGCGGAAGACCTCCTGATCCTCCGCCGTGTGCGCGTCGAGCGCCACGGCGTCGAAGGCGCGCACCGCGTGCATGCGGTACTGCGGATCGTCCCAGACGAGGAACTCCTCCCACTCGACGACTTCGACGCCGGCCTCCTCGCGCACCTCGCGCCGCGCGGCGTCGAGCGCGCTCTCCGCGGGCAGCAGCTTGCCACCGAGCGCGTTGACGCGGCCGGCCTGCCAGGCGGGGCGGGTCTTGCGCATCAACACGACCTGCCCGCGGTCGGGGGTGAAGAGCAGCGCAAGAACGTAGGTGAAGGCGGGCACGGCGGAGGACGAAGAGGCGGAGGACGGAACGGCGGAAAACGATACTGCGTGAAACGGTGGGGCGGATCCTCAGGCTGACAGCTTCGAGCTCGAAGGGTCCGCTTCTCTGTATCGCGCCGTTCCGTCTTCCGTTGTCGCGTTCTCCGCCGTTCCGTCCTCCGCTCTGCCGACGATGGCAGTGATGACGACATGCCCCGTCACGTTCGTCAGCGTCCGGAACGCGTCCGTGATCGGATCGACCGCGAGCAGCAGCCCCACGCCCTCGGCCGGCACGCCGACGGAGGTCAGCACGGGCGCCATCACCAGGAAGACGCCGCCCGGCACGCCCGGCACGCCGAGGCTGAGCAGCGCCGCGGTGGCGGCGACGCTGACGCGCTGCGCGAGCGTGAGGTCGACGCCCGCGAGCTGCGCGAGGAAGAAGGTGCCGACGGTGATCGCGACCGTGACCGAGATGCGGAACGTCGCGACGGCGAGCGGCAGCAGCATCGCGACCGACGCCGGCGGCAGGCCGAGGTGCGTCTCCGCGCCGCGCAGCGCGGCCGGCAGCGCGGCGAGCGACGAGCGCGTGCCCAGCGCCACCGCCTGCGCGGGCGAGGCCGCGCGCACGAGCTGCCGCAGCGGCACGCGGCCGATCGTCACGGCGGCCACGTACATCGCCGCGATCAGCACCAGGCAGAGCGCGATCGTCAGCACGACGTAGCCCGCGAGCGCGCCCGCGGCGGCCGCGCCGGCGCGCGCGCCCAGCGGCAGCGCGAGCGCGAACACGCCGAGCGGCGCGAGCAGCAGCACCCAGCGCACGAGCACCAGGAGCGCGTCGCCCACCGCGCGGAAGACGGCGACGAGCGCGAGACGCGACGCCTCGGGGATGCGCGTCGCGGCGGCGGCGAAGGCGAGCGTGAAGACGACGAGCGGCAGCAGCGCGCCGTCCGCCGCGGCGCGCACGGGATTGGTCGGGACGAGCCCCACGATCCAGTCGCGCAGGCCGACGGGCGCCGCCGTGCCCGCGGGCGCCGCGGCGCCGGCGCGCAGCGCGGCGAGGGCCTCGGGCGGCGGCGTGGGGATGAGCGCAAGCAGCGGCGGCGCGACCAGCGCGACCAGCGCGGCGCCGAGCGAGAGGCTGATCGCGAACGCGATCGCGGCGCGCGCGCCCAGCCGGCCGACGACGCGCGCATCGTCCGCGGCGATGGCGCCGATGAGCAGCGACACCACCAGCGGGACGACGGTCATGCGGATCGCGTTGACCCACGTCGTCCCCACCGGCTCGGCCACCGCGAGCAGCGAGTCGACGGCCCCCGGCGGCAGGAGCGCGCGCAGGGAGGCGCCGATCACGAGGCCCGCGGCGAGGGCGGCGAAGGTGCGGGTGCTCTGGGACACGGCGCGGGAAGTTGCCCGGCGCGCACGGGAGGGCAAGCCCCGCTGCGTGCGGCGCATCCGATCCAGCGGATGCGCCGCACGTCATGCGATGCTCAGGTCCGCGAGGAGCGCCCGGTCGTGCCGCCGCTCGTACCGCCGGTCGTGCCGCCCAACCCGCTGGTGGCCGACGTGTTGGAGGCGTCGCCGGTGCTCGCCGTCGCCGACGTCCCGGACGTGCCACCCGTCGTCGCGGACGTTCCGCCCGTCGTGCCCGTGCTCGAGGCGCCGGACATCCCTGACGACATGCTCGTGTCGCGGTGCGCGCTCGGCGTCACGTCGCGATCGGTGCGCGTGCGGTCGGTGTCGTCGCCGAACAGGCTGCTGAGGAGGCCGCGCCGCGCGTGCAGCTCGTTCTTCACGTCGCTGACGCCGCGGATCTCCTCGACGATCTCCTCGGCCAGCCGCCGGCTGCGGCGGTCCTCGACCTCGCCCGTGAGCGTCACGACGCCCTGCTCCACGCGCACGTCGATGTCGCTGGCGTCGATGGCGTGGTGGTGCGTGAGCGCCTCGTTCACCTCCTCCTCGATGCGCTGGTCGCTGCGGCGGTAGTTGCGCGGCCCGCGGCCGGCGTGGCTGGGCTGCATGCCGGTGCCGCGCGCGTACGCGCTGTCGCCCATGCCGCGCCCCTGGCCGATGCGGTCGCCCGCGCTCGCGTAGTGGTAGCGATCGTCGCCGACCCCGCCGCCGTAGCCGCCCGTGAAGCCCTGGCTCGGGTTGCGATCGCCGAGGTCGCGCGGACGCGAGAACGACTGACGGTCGGACTCGCCGCCGCTCATGCCGCCGCTCATGCCGCCGCTCATGCCGCCGCTCATGCCGCCGGTGCCGCCGTAGTAGCCGCCGGTGCCGCCGCCCATCCCGCCGCCGGACCAGCCGTAGTCGCTCTCGGGGCCGCGGTTGCGGTACGACTGCTGGCCGTAGCCCGACGTGCCGCCGTAGCCCTGCTGACCATAGCCCTGCTGACCGTAGCCCTGCTGACCGTAGCCCTGCTGGCCGGAGCTCGAGCCGCCATAGCTCGACTGGCCGTAGTTGGACGCGCCGTAGTCCTGGCGGCCCGACTGCCCCTGCGAGGGCGACGTGTAGTTGCCCGCCTCGAAGCGGCCGTGCGCCTGCGGGTCGTTCCACGGCGCGTTCTGCGACGACTGCTGCTGCCCGCCCGACTGCCACCCCTGCGATCCACCGGACTGCCCGTACTGCGACGGCCCGTACTGCGACTGGCCCTGGCCCGGTTGGCCGAAGCTCGACTGCCCGTAGCCCGACTGTCCGTAGTTCGACTGTCCGTAGTTCGATTGTCCGTAGTTCGCCTGGCCGTACTGCGATTGGCCGTAGCCACCCTGGCCGCCGCGGTCACGGTCGCGGTCGCGGTCGTCGCCGCGCTGATACTGGCCCTGGCCGCCCTGATGCTCGCGATCCTGGTCGCCGCGGCCGGATCCGTAGTCCCGGTTCGCCATCGCGTCGTCCTCCGTGGATGGATGCCGCGGCCGCACCGCGCAGTGCCGGTGCGGCCGACCGTCGCGGCGGATCGGGCCGCCGCGGGGAGGGGGCGATGCATCAACTTCCGCGCCCCATGTCGGCCACGCCGTCGAATGCGGGTGGGCGAGAACGCGACGCGGCGGCGTGTGCCGGAGCACACGCCGCCGCGTTCGCCGCCGGAGCCGGCGGTCAGCGCTCGCTCACTCGTAGCGCAGCGCGATGATCGGATCGAGCGACGCGGCGCGGCGCGCCGGCCACACGCCGAAGATCAGCCCGACCGCGGCCGAGAAGGTGAACGCGAGCACGATCGACGGCGTCGACACCGACGTCGTCCAGCCGAGCGCCACGCGCAGCGTCGTCGCCATGCCGACGCCGAGCAGGATGCCGATGATCCCGCCGAGCACGCACAGCACGATCGCCTCGATCAGGAACTGCGAGAGGATCGTCGCGCGCGTCGCGCCGAGCGCCTTGCGCACGCCGACCTCGCGCGTGCGCTCGGTGACCGACACGAGCATGATGTTCATGATGCCGATGCCGCCGACGAGCAGGCTCACCGTCGCGACGCCCAGCAGCAGGTACGTGAAGACCTGCGTCGTCTCGGCCGCCGTGTTGAGGAAGTCGGCCTGGTTGCGGATCTGGAAGTCGTCCGGGCGGCCCGTGGGCAGCCGGTGCTCGCGGCGCAGGATGCGCTGCGCCTCGGCCATCGTCGCGTTGATCGCGCTCTCGCTCGGGGCGAGGATGTTGATCGAGCGCAGGTTGTCGCTGCCGATGACGCGGAAGCGCGCGGTGCCGAGCGGGATCACGACCTGGTCGTCGGGATCGTTGAAGCCCGTCGCGCCGCCCTTGGGCGCGAAGACGCCGACGATCTCGAACTGCGTCCCGCCGACGCGGATCTCCTGGCCGATCGCGGCGTCCGGCGTCACGAAGCCGAGGTTGGCCGCGGTCGTGGCGCCGAGCACCGCGACACGCTTGCGCCCGATGTCCTCGCCCTCGTCGAACATGCGGCCGACGCCCATCGTGTACTTGCGCACGGTGGGGTAGTTGGCCGTCGTGCCGATGACGTTGACGCTGGTGTTCGTGCTCTGATGCTGCACCTGGAGCTGGCGGCCCATCTCGGGCTGCACGGCCACGAAGCCGCGCCCCTGCTCCGCGAGCGCCTCGGCGTCCTCCACGCGCAGGCGCGCGCGGTCGGTCGCGGAGGCGATGCCGCCGGTGAACACCTGCCCGGGGTTGATCGTCACCAGCGTCGTGCCGAGCGACGCGATGCGGGCGTTGACCGCCTCCTTGGCGCCGTTGCCGAGCGCCTGCATCGCGATCACCGCCGACACGCCGATGATGATGCCGAGCATCGTCAGCAGCGAGCGCATCTTGTTGACGCGCAGCGCCTCGAGCGAGACGCGCAGGATCTCGCCCACCGGCATGCCGCCGCGGGCGGCCGCCAGCTGCGCGCGGCGCGCGTCGCGGGCCGCGATCGCGCTGGCCACGTCCGCCGCATTCACCGTCGTCGCCATGTCACGCGCCTCCGCGGCCGCCGCCACCACCGCCACCGCCGGGCGCGCCGCCGCCACCGCCACCGCCGCCGGGACGACCACCACCGGCCGGCGCACCGCCGCCCGCGCCGCCGCCCATGCCCGGCAGGCCCGAGCGGCTGCGCAGGCGGTCCTGGAACTCGGTGCGCGACTGCTGCAGCACCGCCGCCGACACGAGCGCGACCTGCTCGCCGTCCTGCAGCCCCGAGACGACCTCGGTGACGTCGAAGTTGCCCAGGCCGAGCGTGACGACGCGCGGCTCGAACGTCTCGCCCTTCTTCACGAAGACGAGGCCGCGCTGCGCGCGCCCACGACCGCCGCCCATGCCCGCGAAGCCGCCACGCCCGCCGGCGCCCGCGCCGGCAGCACCCGCCGCGGCGCCGCCCTGCCCACCCTGCCCACCCTGCCCACCCTGCCCACCCTGCCCACCGCCCGCCTGCATCGTGCAGGCGCGCGCCTCGCGCGGATCGACGCCGACGCTGTCGTAGAGCGCGCGGATCTGCTGGCGCGCGTCGTCGCCGGCCGAGCCGTCCATCATCTGGCGGCGCAGCGCGCCGATGCGATCGCGGAGCGCGGGCTTGGCCGCGAGCTTCTTGGTGACCGAGTCGCACTGCGCGGGCGTGACGTTCATCGCGCCGCCGAAGCCGCCCTGCCCACCACCGAAGCCGCCCTGTCCGCCCTGGCCGCCCTGGCCGCGGTTGCCGTTCGCGTTGCCGCCGGCGTTGCCATTGTTGCCGTTCGCGCCCGGCGCCGCCGCGACCGCGTTGGTCGTCGGCGTGTCGCCGCCGGCGGCACCCGCGCCGCCCGCGCCGGGACGGCCGCCACGCCCGCCGCCGCCCTGCGACTGCACGAGCTGCTGCACCTGCGCGGGATCGAGGCCGAGCGCGGTCGCCGCCGTCTGCGCCTCGCGCAGCGAGCGCACGGCGTCCACCGGCACGGCGAGCACGTTGTCGCGCTCGTCGACGAGGATCGAGACGTCGGAGTTCATCCCCGGCATCAGCGCGCCGTCGCGGTTGTCGATGCGGATCAGCACCGGGAACATCGTCACGCTCTGCTGCACCGTGGCGCGCGGCTCGATCTTCTCGACCACGCCGCGGAAGGTGCGGCCCGGGTACGCGTCCACCGTCACGCTGGCGGTCTGGCCCGGCTTCACCTTGCCGATGTCGCTCTCGGTGACGAGCGTCGAGTCGTAGACGGTGCCGAGGTTGGCGATCGAGAGCAGCACCGTGCCGCCGCTGGCGCCGCTGGTGGACGACGTGATGACCTGGCCCTGCGACACGTTGCGCGCGATCACGGTGCCGGCGGACGGCGCGGTGATCGTCACGTCCTCGAGCGCGATGCGCGCCAGCGACAGCTGCGTGCGCGCGCTGGTGACCTGCGACTGCGCGTTGGCGTAGGCGACGCGCGTCTGCTCCAGCTCGGGCGCGGTGATCACGCCCTGCTGCGACAGCGTGCGGTTGCGGTCGAACTGCGACTTCGCGACCTCGAGCTGCGCCTGCGCGGCGGAGAGCGACGCGCGCGCCTGGTCGTAGCGGCTCTGCGGATCCCGCGGATCGACGCGCACCAGCAGATCGCCCGGCTTCACCTGCGAGCCGGTCTGCACGGGCATGTCGACGATCTGGCCCGACGCCTTGGAGCGCACCTCGACGGCGGCGATCGGCGTGATGACGCCGGTGGCCTCGACGTCGACGACGACGGTCTGCCGGCGCACGGGCGTCGTCTCGATGACGGCGGCGTCGGCCTTCTTGTCGGTGCAGGCCGAGAGGCCGGCGACGGCGCCGGTGGCGACGAGGGCGAGCGCGGCGTACGGCAGCGTCGCCAGCAGGCGTCGCGAGCGGACGGGAGACGAGGGCGACATGGCGGCCGGCGTGCGGGACGGAGTGGTGGAAGCGGCGGTGGCGGAGGCGCTCACAGGTCGCGCCCGATGATGGACTCGAGCTGCGCCCGGGCCACGCGCGCGTTCAGCCGCGCCTGGACCAGCGCCACGCGGGCCTGGTTGATCTGCGTCTGCGACGTGAGCACGTCGAGCAGGGTGGAGGCGCCCAGCTCGTAGCGCTGCTGCTGCACGCGCAGGTCCTCCTCGGACGCGAGGACGGTGGCCTGCTGGATCTCGGCCTGGCGGAGCGCGGTGCGGAGCGCGACCTGCGCCTGCACGAGCCCCTGCTGCGCCGCGAAGCGCGCGTCGCGCAGCGCCGCCTCGGCGTTGGTGACGGCGATGTCCGCGCGCACCACCGCCTCCTCGCGCGCGTACTGGTTGAACACCGGGTAGCTGAAGGTGAAGCGCAGCTGCCCGCTGAAGCGCGGATCGTTCGGGATCAGGTCGAAGTTCGTCGACGTCGTCGTCAGGTTGCGGCCGTAGCTGACGGCGAGCGTCGGGAAGTACGGCGTGCGCGACGCGCGGCCCGCGGCCTGCGCGGCGGCGAGGTTGGCCATCGCCTGCCGCACCTGCGGCGACTCGTCGGCCAGGCGCGCGAGCGTCGCGCTGTCGGGGAGCGCGACGCTGTCGGCGGGCGCGCCCGCGGGCGTCGCGGTGACGGTGAACGGCGTCGCGACGAGGCGCGTGAGCGCGGCGTCGGCGAGCTGCCGGTCGTTGCGCGCGGTGAGCAGCTGCAGCTCGGCGTTGCTGACGGCGATGCTGGAGCGCAGCGAGTCGGAGCGCGTGACCGTCTGCGCGACGACGCGCGCGATCGACACGCGCAGCTGCTGGCGCGCCTGGTCGAGCTGCGCCTGCGCGGCGCTCTCGGCCTCGCGCGCGGCGAGCGACGCGTAGTACTGCTGCTTCACCTGGTAGGCGAGCGTGAACGCCTGCGCGGACTCGCCGGTGACCGCGGCCGCCTGCGCCGCGCGGGCGCTGCGGAGGTCGTAGGTGCGGCGGAAGCCGTCGAACAGGTCGACCTGCGCGTTGAAGCCCGCGCTCCCGGCCCAGCGGCCGGCCTGGAGCTCGCCGGTCTGCTGGTTGACGCGCGCGGTCGCGGGGCTCTGCTGGGTCGTGTTGGCGTTCAGCGAGAGGCTCGGGATGAACGCCGCGTAGGCGGAGCGGATGGTGGCCTCGCTGGCGCGCAGGGTGCCGCGCGCCTGCACGGCGGCCGGCGCGTTGCGCTGGGCGAGCTGGACGGCCTCGGCCAGCCCGATGGGGCGGGCGGCGCCGGGGTCGGCGGCCACGGGCTGCTGCGCTCCCAGGGCGAGGGGCGCGGCGGTGGCGGCGAGCACGGCGAGCGCGCGCCGGGCCGCGCGGGGCGGCCGGACGGGCGACGGCGTGCGGGAGTGATCGGTCATGGAAGGGTCACGGAGCGCTGGCGTGGGGCCGGAGCATGGCAGACGTCCGGCAGCGGCATTCGTTCAGCGCCCCGCCCGAAGTCCTCCCCACCGGACGGCCACGTCGCGCGGCCGCCCACCGGAGCAGAGAACGCGCCCCGCCCCCCCGATGTTGAACCGCAATCGGACCGCAATCGGGCCCTTAACGCCCGTGAATCGGCGGCGTCTCCCCTCTGTTCCCCACGCGGCCCGACCCCGTTTCGACCCGGTCGGACCGCGCCTCCGTCCGCACGTCCAGCCGCCGGAATCCCCATGACGCACCAGCCCGCCCGCACGATCGCCCGTGCCGCCGCCGCCGCGGCCCTGCTCTTCGCCGTCAGCGCCACCTCGGTGGCGGCGCAGCCGCCGCAGGGCGGTCGCCAGGTCATGCAGCAGCAGATGCTGTTCGAGGGGATCACCCTCACGGCCGCGCAGCAGACGAAGATCGACTCGCTGCGCACGGCCTTCCGCGAGAAGGCGATGGCCGAGCGCGCCGCGGCCGGCAACGCCGGCGGCCCGCCGGACAGCGCGACGATGGCCGCGCGCCGCGAACGCACGGTGCAGGAGCGCAACCAGCTGCGCGCCGTGCTGACGGCCGACCAGCAGGCGACGTTCGACAAGAACCTCGTCGCGATGGAGGAGCGCATGAAGCAGATGCGCGCGCAGCGCGGCGCGGGCGCGCCGCCGGCCTGACCGCGACACGCGCACGGGACGACACGGGGGCGATCGCATCGGCGATCGCCCCCGTGTCACATCCGGCACTGCCAGTGCTCCTCAGCTGGTCTTCCGCCGCGACGACCAGTGGATCGCGCTGATGCGCCACCCGTGCGGCATGCGCGTCAGCACCATCAGCTCCGCGCCCGCGCTGTTCACGGGACGCCCCCTGAACTCGCCCTTCGTCTCGCTGCTGCCGACGGTCCACGCGACGTCGCCGCGCACCTGCACGCGCACGGGCGCACGCGTGCCCGGCACCGCGCGCGCGTACTCGATGTCCGCCGGCAGGTGGTGCGCGCGGTAGTCGGCCACCGTCTCGACCGCGCCGCTCTCGAGGATCGCCGCGTCGGGCGCCAGCAGCGCGAGCGCCGCGACGCTGTCGCCCTGCTCCAGCGCGCGATGGAAGCGCGTCACGACCGCGGCCGCCTCGACCGAGTCGGACGTGGCGGCGGACGGCGAAGCCTTGGTCACGGGCTGCGCGGCGGCGGTGCCCGCGCACAGGACGAGCGCGGCGAGCGAGACGTGCGATCGGAGCATGGACGTGGTGTGCGTGGGAGGGAGCGATCGAGGGACGATCAGGGGACGACGTCGGTCGGCGTGGCGACGAGCACCGCGGTCACGACCAGCACCAGGGCGCCGAGCGCCAGCTCGACGGTCGCGCTGCGACGCAGACGGGCCGCGCCCGACGCGTCGCCGAGCGCGGGGCGCACGCGCCGCCAGTTGTACGCGCCGGCCGCGGCGACGAGCACGAGCAGCGCGAGCTTCACGAGCAGCGTGCGGCCGTACGCGGAGCGCCACAGTGCGTCGAGTGCGCCGAGGTGCAGCCACGCGGAGAGGCCGCCGGTGAGCGCCACGACCGCGGCGCACGCGAGCGCCACGGGCGAGAACGCATTCACGGCGGCGGTGGTGGCCGCGACGCGCGCGTCGGGCTGCAGGCGCAGCGCGGCCGGCAGCCCGGCGGCCACCACCAGCAGCAGCGTGCCGAGCCAGCCGCCCGCGGCCAGCACGTGCGCGGCGTCGACGACCACCGCGAACGGCGCGCGCCCCGACACCGACGCCGCGTGCCCCGACAGCGCGGCCGCGAGCGCGACGCCGACCACGCCGAGTGATGCGAGCATCCACCCCGCCGACGACGCGCGCCGCGCGAGCAGCAGCCCGACCAGCGCCACGAGCGTCGCGGCGACGAGGAGCCACCACGCCGTGCCCCACGTCGTGCCGCCGAGCAGCGCGCCGAGCCGCGCGGGATCACGCCACGCGCCGGCGCCCTGCAGCGCGACCGACTGCGCCGCGAGCCGCAGCAGCGACGCGACCAGCAGCAGCGCGCTCGCCGCGACCGCGAGGCGGCCGGCGTCGCGCGTCGCGGCGGCGGCCCAGACGTCCGGCGCACCCCGGCGCGCGGCCGCGGGCACCACGCGCGTGCGGAAAGCCACCGCGCCGACGAGCGTCAGCATCGCCGCGAGGCCGAGCCAGCGCACGGCGGCGTAGGCGGGCGACTGCGCGTCGAACGACGTGTCCGGCGGCGCGACGGCGTGTGCGGCGTGCGTCGTCGTGTCCGACGCGGTGTCCGGCACGTCCACGTGCTCGGCGTGCGCCGCGGTGTCGACGGCGGGCGCCGCCGGCGCGAGCCCCGTCGCGCCGCTGTCGATCGAGAAGCGGTAGCGCCCGCGCACCGGATGGCCGTCGCGCCCGGCGATCTGCCACGCGACGGTGTAGCGGCCCGCGCGCAGCGCGCCGGTGACGTCGGCCACCAGCACCGCGGCCGAGTCGCCGCGCCGCAGCGCGGAGAGCGCGACGCCGCGGCCGTCGGGATCGAGCAGCTCGAGGCGCGCGACCGCCAGCTCGATGGCCTCGTTGAACGTGAGGCGCAGCGATCGCGGCGCGACGGACAGGCGCGCGCCACTGCGCGGATCTGACGCGCGGAGCACGCCGTGGGCGAGCGCGGCGGACGGGAACGCCAGCAGGAGCGCGAGGGCCAGTCGTCCGAGGAAGCGGAGCACGATGAAACGGACAACGGAACGGAGGAGGACGGAACCGCGGAGGACGGAACGGCGTCGAACGATACCGCGTGGAACGGGAAAGCGGAGCAAGTGCGCTCCACCGTGACACGCCGTTCCGTCCTCCGCCGTATCGTTTCCCGCCGTATCGTCCTCGGCCCCTTCGTGCATCCCGACCTCACCACGCTCGCCGCGAGCCTCGACGCGATCCTCGCGCCGGCGGACGACCCCGTCCTCGTGCTGCGCGAGCGCGCGGCGCCGGTCGCGCGGCTGGGGCTCGCGCTGGAGCCGTGGCCCGGGCTGCGCGCGTGGGTCGATGCGGCGGCGCTCGACGCCGTGCTGCTCCACCGCCACTGGGCGCTGTCGCTCGACCGCTGGCCGGCGGCGGTGGGCGTGCTGGCCAGCCACGACGCCTTCGACCGGCGCTACGGCTTCGGCCGCACGCCCGAGCTGGCGGACGCGCTCTCCCTCACCCTCGGCGACGCCCGCGACTCGCTCGGCGACCGCGACGGGCATCCGCTGGGCAGCGTGGGCACGGTGCGCGCGGGCGGCGGGGTGGACGTGGACACGCTGCGCGCGGCGCTCGTGCGCACCTTCGGCGGCGTGGAGGCCGAGCTGGCGCCGTCCCGCGCGATCGCGCCGACGGCGCGCGTGGCGATGGCGCGCGCGATGACGCCCGCGCTGGTCGAGCGCGCGGCCGCCCTGGGCGCCGGCGCCTACGTGACCGGGCAGCTGCGTGCGCCCGCGCGCGAGGCCGCCCTGCGCGCGGAGCTGCACGTCTTCGCGGTCGGGCACCGGCGCGCGGAGGAGTGGGCACTGGCGCGACTGGCGGAGGCGGTACGCGGGGTGTGGCCCGCGCTCAGGACCATGATCGCGGAGAACGGTGGTGCGGAGAACGGAACGACGGAGGACGGAACGGCGTGATACGAAGAGCGGACGCTTCGAGCTTGACGCCTGAAGCGAAGATCCGCTTTATCGTTTCACGCTCTTCGGTCCTCCGCCTCATCGTCCTCCGCCATATCGTTCTCCGATGCACTCTCACGACGACGTCCTGCGCGTCGGACTGATCGGCTACGGGCTGGGCGGCGCGGTCTTCCACGCCCCGTGCATCGCCGTCACCGACGGGCTGCGGCTGGACGCCATCGTCACGCGCGACCCCGAGCGGCAGCGACAGGCCGCGCGCGAGCATCCCACCGCGCGCATCGTCCCGACCGCCGATGCGCTCTGGGCGATGGCCGACGCGCTCGACCTCGTCGTGATCGCCGCGCCGAACGGCGCGCACGCGCCGCTCGCGATGGCCGCGCTGTCGCACGGCCTGCACGCGGTGGTGGACAAGCCCTTCGCGACGTCGGCGGCCGACGCGCGCGCGGTCGCCGACGAGGCGCGCCGCCGCGGGCTGCTCGTCGCGCCCTACCACAACCGCCGCTTCGACGGCGACTTCCTCACGCTGCGGCGCCTGCTGGACGACGGCGCGCTCGGCACGCTGCACCGCTTCGAGTCGCGCTTCGACCGCTGGCGGCCAAGCGCCAAGCCGCGCTGGACCACGCCCGACGCGCAGCGGCACGGCGAGGGGATCGACCTCGACCTCGGCACGCACCTGGTGGACCAGGCGCTCGTGCTGGGCGGGCCCGTGCGGAGCGTGTACGCGGAGCTCGACCGGCGGCACCCCGACGTCACCGTGCCCGACGACCTGTTCGTCGCGCTGACGCACGCATCGGGGCTGCGGTCGCACCTGCACGCGAGCACGGTCGCCGGCGTGCCCGGCCCGCGCTTCGCGGCGTACGGATCTCGCGCGGCGTACGTGAAGCACCACGCCGATCCGCAGGAGGACGCGCTGCGCGCCGGCGCGCGTCCCGAGGGCGCCGGCTGGGGCGAGGAGCCGCCCGAGCGCTGGGGCACGCTCGGCGCCGGCGACGCGCGCGAGACGGTGCACACGCACGCGGGCAGCTATCCGCGCTACTACGCGGGCATCGTGGACGCGCTGCGCAACGGCGGGCCGCCGCCGGTGTCGCCCGAGGACGCGATCGCGGGGCTCGAGATCCTCGAGGCCGCGCGCGTCTCGGCGGCGGAAGGGCGCGTCGTGACGCTCGGCGCGTGAGCGCATCGCCAACGCTCGTCCGCACGGTCTGCTGGCGGCGCCTCGACGTGCCGGGCCACGAGAGCGTGCGCCTGCTCCGCACGATCGACGGCTGGCGGCTGGAGGGCAGCGTCGCGCTCCGGCACGACGGCGACGCGGTCGCCTTGCGCCACACGGTGGACTGCGACGCCGCGTGGCGCACGCGCGCCGGCACCGTGCAGGGACGGATCGGCGCGCGCGACGTGGAGCTCGCGCTCGCGCGCGACGCCGACGACCGGTGGACGCTGAACGGCGTGCGCTGCCCCGCCGTCGACGGGTGCGTGGACGTCGACTACGGCTTCAGCCCGTCCACCAACCTGCTGCCCATCCGGCGCCTGGCGCTCGCGGTGGGCGAGGCGGGGCCGGTGCGCACCGCGTGGCTGCGCTTTCCGGAGCTCACGCTCGAGGTGCTGTCGCAGACGTACACGCGCACCGCCGAGCGCACGTGGGCGTTCGCGAGCGGCGGCGGCGCGTTCCGCGCGACGCTCGACGTGGACGCCCACGGGCTCGTGACGCGCTACGGCGACCGGTGGGTGGCCGAGGACGCGTGAGCCTGTACAGGCGCGCTCAGGTGCGCGGCGCGCCCGCCAGTCGCCGCACGAGCTGGTCGAGGAAGTCGAGCCCCTGGTAGAACGAGCGCACGCGCAGCTTCTCGTCGCGGCCGTGCGAGTTGGTCTCGCCGGGCGACGAGAAGATGCCGCTGACGCCGAACGTCGGGATCCCGGCCTCGCGCAGCTGCCGCCCGTCGGTCGCGCCGGTGGACATCGTCGGGATCACGGGGATGTCGCCGAACATCTGCTTCGTCAGCGCCCTCGCCTCCGACAGCACCGCCGGCTCGATCGCGCTCGGCGCCACGCCGACCCGCGGCGCCTCGAGCATCCGCACGTGCACCGCGGTGTCCGCGAACACGCCCGTGAGCACGCGCATCGTCTCCTCGGAGCCCGACGTCGGCGCGATGCGGCAGTTCACGTTCGCCGTCGCCATCTGCGGCAGCGCGTTGTTCGCGTGCCCGCCGCCGAGCCGCGTCGCGACGCAGGTCGTGCGCAGCATCGACGCGTAGCGGTCGTCGCGCGACAGCGTCGCCGCGGCCGCGGAGTCGCCCGGGTTCGCGACCAGCGCGCGCATCGCCGCCGCCATCTCGGCGCGTGGCTCGACCTTCGCCGTCTCCTCGAAGAAGCCGCGCGTCACCGGGTTGAGCGCCACCGGGAAGCGGAAGCGCGACAGCCGGCCCAGCGCCTCCGCCAGCCGGTAGATCGCGTTGTCGGCGCGCGGCACGCTGGAGTGGCCGCCGGTGTTCGCGACGGACAGCGCGTAGTCGGTGTAGACCTTCTCCGCCGCCTGGATGGAGTGGAACAGCGGGCGCGCGTCCGGCCCCGGCCCGTCCAGCGTGCCGCCGCCGCCCTCGTTGATCGCGTACGCGGCCTCGATCAGCGGGCGATGGTTGGCGAGCAGCCACGACACGCCGTTCGCGTCGCCGCCCTCCTCGTCGGCGGTGAGCGCGAGCACGAGGTCGCGGTCGGGCGTCCACCCCTCGCGCTTCCACTTCAGCAGGTTGGCGACGAACATCGCCGCCATCGCCTTGTCGTCGGCCGTGCCGCGCCCGAGGAAGTAGCCGTTCTCCTCGTGCAGCACGAACGGGTCGCGCGGCCAGTCGCTGCGGTTCGCGGCGACGACGTCGAGGTGCGCCAGCAGCAGGATCGGCTTCCCCTGCCCGCGGCCGCGGTAGCGCACGACCAGGTTGCCCTTGCTCGGCTTCCCCTGCGGCACCAGCACGCGCACGTCGGCCGCCGGGAAGCCCGCGGCGCGGAAGCGCGCGGCCATCGCCTGCGCGGCCCGCGTCGTCGAGCCCACGGAGTCCACCGTGTTGATCTCGACCAGCTCCTTGTAGACCGCGCGCGCGAGCTGCTGGTGCGCGGTCAGGGTCGATTGCGCGGCGAGCGGAGTGGCGAGCGGTGCGGCTAATGCGAACAGCAGCGGAAGGACGCGACGCATGGTCAGCGGGAGAGGGTGAGGGTGAAGGTGCTGCCCACGCCGACCTGGCTGGCGACGGTGAGGTCGCCGCCCATGCCGCGCGCGAGGTCGCGGCTGATCGCGAGGCCGAGCCCCACGCCGTCCTGCGTGCGCGTGAGGCGCGGGTTCACCTGCACGAACGGCTCGAAGATGCTCGTCAGCTTGTCCGGCGACACGCCGATGCCGGTGTCGGCGACGGTGATGCGCACGCGCGCGGCGTCGGTCTCGCAGCCGATGGTGATGCGGCCGCCCGGCGCGGTGAACTTGACCGCGTTCGTCAGCAGGTTGAGCAGCACCTGCCGCAGCTTCTCGGCATCCGCGCGCACGGTCAGCGCGCGGTCGCAGCCGGCGTACTCCAGCGTCAGCCCGCGCGCACGCACCTGCGGCGCCACCAGCGCCTCCGCCGTCGCGATCGACTCGTCCACCGGCACGGCGTCGATGCTGTAGCGCACGTTGCCCGTCTCGACGCGCGCGTAGTTCAGCACGTCGTTGATGAGGCCCAGCAGGTGCTGCTGGCTCTTCTGGATGCGCGCGAGGTCGTCGCGCTGCTCGTCCGTCACCGGGCCGCGGATCCCCATCTCCAGCAGCTCGGCGTAGCCACCGATCGCGTTCAGCGGCGTGCGCAGCTCGTGCGACATCACAGCGAGGAACTCGCTCTTCGCGCGGTTGGCCGCCTCGGCCTCCGCGCGCGCGGTCTCGGCCTCGTGACGCGCGGCGCGCTCCGCGTCCAGCAGCCGCGCGCGCTCCTCGACGTCCACCACCGAGCCGATGTAGCCCAGGAACTCCCCCGCGTCGCCGAAGCGCGGGGCCGCGGCGTCCACCATGCGCCGGTACTCGCCGTCGGTGCGGCGCAGCCGGTACTCCAGGCGGAACGGCGCGTGCCGCGCGTTGGCGTCGAGGAACACGTCGCTCGAGCGCTCGCGGTCGTCGGGGTGCACGGCCTCCAGCCAGCCGAAGCCGAGCCCCGTCTCCGCCGTCTGGCCGGTGAAGGCGTACCATGCGTGGTTGAGGAACGAGCAGCCGCCGTCGGCCTCGGTGACCCAGAGCATCACCGGCGCATGGTCCGCCATGTTGCGGAAGCGCGCCTCGCTCTCGCGCAGCGTCGTCTCGGCCTCGCGCCGCAGGCGCGCGAGCGAGAGGTGCGCGCCCACGCGCGCCACCAGCTCCTGCGCGGCGAACGGCTTCACCAGGTAGTCGTCGGCGCCGGACTGCACGCCCTCCACGCGTGCCTCCTCGCCCGCGCGCGCGGAGAGGAGGATCACCGGCAGGTCGCGCAGCGCCGGATCGTCGCGCAGCGCGCGCAGCAGCCCGAAGCCGTCGAGCCGCGGCATCATCACGTCGCTCAGCACGAGGTCGGGCCGCCGCGCGCGCGCCGCGTCGAGCGCTGCCTGCCCGTCGGCCACGCCGTCCACGTCCCAGCCCTGCGCGGCCAGCAGGCGCGCGACGTACTCGCGCATGTCGGCGTTGTCGTCGGCGAGCAGCACGCGCGCGCCGGGATGCGCGACGGCCGGCCGCGCACCGTTCCCGGTGGACGACACCGAGACGACGCCATGCTCGCCCGTCGTCTGCGGCAGCCAGCGCAGCGCCTCCTGCACGAAGGGCGCGGCGCCGGTGGCGGTGGACGCATGCGCGCGCCGCGCGCCCGCGGGGCCCAGGCGCTCCGCCGGCAGGTGCGCGGTGCCGGGGCGCAGCCGGACCGTGAAGCGCGTGCCGACGCCCGGCGTGCTCGCGACGTCGATGGTGCCGCCGTGGCGCTGCACCAGCTCCTGCACGAGCGCGAGGCCGATGCCGGTGCCCTCGTGCGTGCGGCTGCGCGCGTTGGCCACACGGTGGAAGCGGTCGAAGATGCGCGGCAGCTCGTCCGGCGCGATGCCGACGCCCGTGTCCTCGACGGTCACCTCGACCGCGTCGCCGAAGCCGCCATCGTCGGCGGGCCGCACGCGCACCGTGATGCCGCCCGCGAACGTGTGCTTGAACGCGTTCGACAGCAGGTTGAGGACGACCTTCTCCCACATGTCGTGGTCGAGGTACACCGTCGACAGGCCCGCGGGCAGCGGCGGCGCGTCCACCGTCAGCGCCAGCCCCGCGCGCTCGCACGCCGAGCGGAACGCGCTCGCCAGCTCGGCGGTCAGGACGGCGACGTCGGTCGGCTCGTACACGGCCTCGATGCGCCCCGCCTCGATGCGCGAGAAGTCGAGCAGCGAGTTCACGAGCCGCAGCAGCCGCAGCGCGTTGCGGTGCACGAGCTCCAGCCGGACGCGGTTCTCCGGCACCGTGGTCGGATCGGCGAGCGCGTCCTCCGCGGGGCCGAGCATGAGCGTCAGCGGCGTGCGGAACTCGTGGCTGACGTTGGAGAAGAACGCGGTCTTGGCGCGGTCCAGCTCCGCCAGCGCGGCGGCGCGGCGCCGCTCGGCCTCGTACGCGCGGGCGTTGGCGAGGCTCGCCGCGAGCTGGCCGGCGACGAGCTCCACGAAGCCCGCGTACGCCTCGTCGAACACGCGGTGCGGGCTGAGCGCGGCGACGACGAAGCCCGCCGGGCTCTCCTCGCCCTGCCGCGCGAGCGGCACGAGCGCGGCGCGCGCGGCCGGCAGTGCGGCGAGGTCGTCGACGACGCGCGTCGCCGGCGCCGTGCGCATCGCGTCCGCGGGCCACACGGCGTGCGCGTCGCCCGCCGGGATGCGCGCGGGCGCGGCCGGGTGTCCCACCGCGAGCCCCGACGCGGCGACGAGGCGCGCGCCGCCGTCGTCGTCGAAGAGATACGCGAGCGTGAACGGCAGGTCGCGCCCCGCGTCCGCGAGCGACGCCGACGCGGCGGCGAGGACGTCGGCCTCCTCGTGCCCCGCGGCGGCGAGCGCCGACGAGAGCCGGCGCAGCGTGTCGAGCCGCCGCTCGCCGATGACGCGCTCGGTGACCTCGGTGACGACGCACAGGTGCCCCGCGACCGCGCCCGCGTCGTCGGCGAGGGGGCTGTACGAGAAGGTGTGGTACGTCTCCTCGGAGTAGCCGCTGCGCTCGAGGTAGAGGAGCAGCTGCTCGTCCCACGTCGCCCGTCCGGTGTCGAGCACCGACTGGATGCGCGGGCCGATGTCGGCCCAGATCTCCGCCCACACCTCGCGCGACGGCCGCCCCAGCGCCCACGGGTGCTTGGCGCCGAGCGTCATGCGCCCGTAGGCGTCGTTGTAGAGGAAGGTGAGGTCGGGGCCCCACCCCATCCACATCGCGAAGCGCGACGTGAGCAGGATGCGCACGGCGGTCGCGAGGCTCTGCGGCCACGTCTCGGGTGGCCCCAGCGGCGTGGCGGCCCAGTCGTGCGCGCGCATCAGCGCGCCCATCTCGCCGCCGCCGGCGAACAGCCGCTCGGCGGCGGTCGGCTCGGGTCGGGGGGAGGCCAGCGTACTGCGGTTCGCCATGCGGGACGAAGGTGAGGCGTGCGGCACCCGGAGCGGGCGAGGTACGCTCGCCCCGCGCGCGGGACCTGTCCAGTCGCGCCAGCCTCCGGCCGGCGGAACGGCCGGGGGCGCCGCGTCGTTTCCCGGGGGTGCACGACGGTGCGTTGCGGCGATGCAGCGTGGCGCGTCGGAAACGGCTAGACTGTGACCCTGCGTTCACTCGAAGGACCGATGCTGCCCCCCGTCGTTCGCGCCCTGCTCGCCCTGCTCGCCCTGTCCGCCGTCGCGGCGCCCGCCCTCGCCGCGGCCCAGCCGCCCGCCGACACCACCCGTCGGCCGCCCGCGCCGGACACGCTGCGCGTCGATTCGGTACGGGCGGACAGCGCGCGCCGCGACAGCCTGCGTCTGGACACCTCGCGCATGGACAGCGTGCGCGTGGACAGTGCGCCGCCCGCGGACCGCGCGGCGGCGCCGCGCGCCAGCTGGCTGGCGGCGGAGGCCGTGCGGGCGCCCGTGCGGCTGCCGGTGTCGGGGGGCACGGGGCCGCGCGTGCTGCACGTGCAGGTGCTGCTGGGCGCCGCGGGCTTCTCGCCCGGGGTGCTGGACGGACGCTGGCAGGCGGGGACGCGCGCGGCGGTGCGGGCCTTCCGCAAGGCGCACGGCCTGGGCGCCGGGGAGGCGGTGAACGCCGACACCTACGCGCGCCTGGTGGCGGCCGCGCAGGAGCGGCCGACGCTCGTGGACTACCGCATCTCGCGCGACGACCTGCGCGCCCCCCTGCGCAAGATCCCCGCGGGCTACCACGACAAGGCGAAGCTCGAGTGGCTGGGCTACGAGACGGTGGCGGAGCGGCTCGCGGAGCGCTTCCACACGACGCCGATCGTGCTGAAGGAGCTGAACCCGGGCGTGGACCTGGAGAAGGTCGTGCCGGGGACGGTGCTCGTGGTGCCGAACGTCTGGCGGCTGCCGCCGCGCGCCGCGCCGGCGCGTCTGGTCGTCGACAAGCGCCTCGGCATGCTGCACGGGTACGATGCCGACGGCGGGCTGCTGTTCGCGCTGCGGGCGAGCGTCGGCTCGACGCAGACGCCGTCGCCGACGGGGCTGCTGAAGGTGCGCAGCATCACGCGCTATCCGTGGTACCAGTACAACCCGCGCGTGCTGGCGGGCGACGCGAGCGTGAAGGGGCGCACCGCGGACCTGCCGCCGGGCCCCAACTCGCCGGTGGGCGTGGTGTGGATCCAGCTCTCGAAGGCGCACATCGGGATCCACGGGACGCCCGAGCCGGCGCGCGTGGGGAGCGGGCAGTCGCACGGGTGCGTGCGGCTGACGAACTGGGACGCGCTGTTCCTGGCGTCGGCGCTCGCCCCCGGCGTGGAGGTCGAGTTCCTCTGAGCGCTGCGGACTGCGGGCTGCGGATCCTGCGCCGTGCCCTCGACAGTCGTCGTCGCGCCCGGGCTGTTGCCCTGTGGTGAGGATACGGATGCTCCGGATGAAACGGATCGTTCGGATCGCTCCTCGGCGCGCACGGAGCGTCGCCGCCACGCGGCGCGATCCGCAGCATCCGCGGCATCCGGAGCATCCGCGTCCTCCCCACAGGCAGTCGGGGTCCAGCGCGCGGGCCCCAGAACAGCATCGGACGGGGTAACAGGATGACGAAGAGGCTCCGCACCGGCGCTTGGAACGTCGCGCCACGCGGAGCCTCCTGGTCATCCTGTCAAAGCAGCTCCCCGTGCGGGTCCGGCGCGCCAACGGGTCCCGGGTTCAGGACACGCAGCACGCAGCACGAAGCACGCAGCGGTTCAGTGCACCGGCTCCCCTTCCAACATCGCCGCCACGTCGGCCAGCATCCCGATGTCGCCGCCGAACGCGCGGGCGCCGTGCAGCAGGTAGAGCGTGTCCACCACGCCCACCGCGCGCAGCGCGCACTCCTCGACCACCGCCGCGTCGCGCACCCCCTCCAGCGTCGTCTGCACGAACGACTCGGCGAACCGGCGCACCTGGGCCGGCCGGCAGCCGGCGCGGCTGGCGAAGGCCATCGCGCCCAGCAGCGTCAGCGCGAAGCGCATCCCGTCGCGCTCGTCGTCGCTCACCGCGAGCCGCAGCTCCTCGACCAGCGGAGTGCCGGCCCGCAGCTCGCCCAGGAGCCGCGTCACGAACGAGGGCACGTCCGGGCCCTCCAGCGCGACGGCCGAGGGGCTGAGGTAGAGGTCGTCGGCCGCGAAGGGGCCGCTCGGGCTGGCGAACCGGAAGCGATGGCGCATGCGCGATCCTCGGGGTGTGGCGCCGGTCGGCGCGAGGACACGCATTATCGGGTGGACCGGACGAGCGGGGGGCCTTCTGACAGAGATGTCATCCACATGTCATTGCGGCGTCATCCCCGCCCGCGCCCCGGCCCTACCCCGCGTCGGACTCGTCCAGCGGCACCGCCGTGGCCGGCGGGATCTCCGCCTCGGCCGGCGTCTCGTGCTGGACGGCCGGACCGACCGGCGTGACCCCCGCGCCCTCGGGCGCCCGCAGCCGGTAGCCGACCCCGCGCACCGTCTCGATCACCGGCGCCGTCGGCCCCTCGCCCAGGCGCTGGCGCACGCGCATGATCGTCACGTCGACGACGTTGCTGCCGCCGTGGTAGCCCTGCCCCCAGACGTCGCGCAGCAGCGCCTCGCGGGTCTGCGGCACGTCCACGTGCGCCACCAGGTGCGCCAGGAGCGCGAACTCCAGCGGCGTCACCGCCAGCGGCACCCCGTCCAGCCAGACCTGCCGGCGCCCCGAGTCCACCACCAGCGCGCCGATCCGGGTCACCGCGCCCACCGCGCCCGTGCCGCGGCGGACGAGCGCCCGCAGCCGCGCCCGCAGCATCTCCAGCGACACCGGCTTCACGACGTAGTCGTCGGCGCCGGCGTCCAGCACCCGGATCACGACCTCCTCGCGGTCCAGCCCCGAGAGCACCAGCACCGGCACCGCGTGATCCTGGGCGCGCAGCAGGCGGAGCACCTCCAGCCCGGTGCCGTCCGGGAGCTGCAGGTCGAGGATCACGGCCGTGAAGGCGTCGGCCTGGGTCAGGAGCTGCCCGTCGGCGACCGTCGGGGCGTGGACGACGGTGATGCCGTCGGCGGCCAGTCGGCGCTGCAGGAGCTGGGCGAGGGTGCGGTCGTCTTCGACCAGGAGGATGCGCATGGGCACCACGGGGGTCGGCGGGGCGGGCGGCGCGACGGGAGCCGGCACACCGTCGGGGCGTCGCGCCGACGCGGCAGCAGGCGACTGCGCGCGACGCGGCTGGACAAGACTGCGAAATAGTCGAGGACCGGGTCGCCGCGCCACCGCCAGGATGACAGACCGATGAGATGCCGATGAAATCCCGGTCATCCACTATCTTACGAGGGCCGCAGGACGCCAGCGTGGGTCGAATCGCCCATTCCGGGACGCGGGCCGGCCGGCGGCGCCTCGCGACTGCCGACGGCGCGCTGGAGGGTTTCGCGCCCGGCCCGATGGCGCCATCGTGACGCCAGGGCGCACCCGTCGTCGTGCCTGCGTCGTGCGTCCCGGTGACGCACGCCACATTCCGCCGCGCCCGCGGCGGGCGGCGGGCCACCGCGCCGCCGGTCCCCCCAGGGGGATCGTTCCCGATTCCGCCGCTCTCGTGTCCCTCTCGGTCGACCCGCCACCTGCCAGCGCCCCCGCCCGCACGCCGGCGGACCGCCTGCTCGCCGCGCTCGGGAGCGCGGCCGACGGCGTGCTGGTGGTCGACCGCGACGGCGCCTGCCACTTCGCGACGCCGCGCGCGCTCGAGCTGCTGGGCGCCGCCCCGGGGACGCTGGAGACCACGCCCGACTGGGACGCGTGGCCCGCCACCGCCCGCGAGGCGGTAGGCCCCGCGGTGTCCGGCGCGGCCACCACCGGCCGCCCGACGCAGACGCGCACCTGCCCGGCCTACCAGGGCCCCGCGCTCGTGGTGCGGGCGAGCCCCGCCGGCGACGCGCTCCTGGTGACCGTCACCGCGCTCGCGGACGATCCGCCGGACCGCGAGGCCGCCACGACGCTCGACCGCCTCCCCGACGTCGTCCTGCGCTACGACCGCGAGGGCGTGATCCGCTACGTCAACGCGGCCATCGTCGGCGCCACGGGGCAGCCGCAGTCGCACTTCCTGGGGAAGCGCGCCGGCACCACGGGCGCCGCGCCCGAGATCTCGGCGCGCTTCGCGGCGGCGCGCGAGCGCGTGTTCGCCACCGGCCAGCCGGAGACGTTCGAGATCCGGCGCGTGGGCGAGCGCGGCGACCGGTGCATCGAGTACCGCATGGCGCCCGAGCGCGACGCCAGCGGCGCGATCGTCACCGCGCTCGCCATCGGGCGCGACGTCACCGACCAGGTCGCGCTGGCGACCGCGCTGCGCGAGAGCCAGCGCCGCATGGCGACGCTGCTCAGCAACCTGCCCGGCATGGCGTACCGGATGGTCGACGACGCGCGCTGGACGACGGAGTTCGTCAGCGAGGGCGTGCTCGCGCTCACCGGCTACGCGCCCGAGGCGTTCGAGGGCGCCGACGGCGTGTCGTTCGAGTCGCTGATCCA
Source organism: Roseisolibacter agri (assembly GCF_030159095.1). NCBI lineage: Bacteria > Pseudomonadati > Gemmatimonadota > Gemmatimonadia > Gemmatimonadales > Gemmatimonadaceae > Roseisolibacter > Roseisolibacter agri. The sequence goes on along the minus strand of NZ_BRXS01000002.1, from coordinate 848,069 downwards.
CCCGGACGACCGCGGCGACGTGCGCGACCAGGTGAACGACGCGCTGGAGCAGGGCCGCCCGTTCGCCATCACGTACCGCATCGTGCGCGCCGACGGCGTGACGCGCTGGGTATGGGAGCAGGGGCGCGAGGTGCCGCACGACGGCGCGGGTCCGCGGATGCTCGAGGGGCTGATCGTCGACGTCACCGACCGCGAGGAGGCGCGCGTCGCGCTGGAGGCGGAGCGCGAGCGGCTGCAGGAGGCGCAGCGCATCGCGCACGTCGGGTCGTGGGAGATCGACTTCGTGCACGGCCGCCACGTCGTCTCCGACGAGATCCTGCGCGTGCTCGGCACGGGGCCGGAGACGCGGGACGACCCGCTCGGCACGTTCGCGGCGCGGCTGCGTCCCGAGGACCGCGAGGCGCTGCGCGCGCGCGAGGCGCGGATCCGCGCGCTGCGGCCGACGCACACCGAGGGGCGCTACGTCATCGAGCGGCCCGACGGCGTGCAGCGCGTGGTGCAGATGCGCAGCGCGTGGACGTTCGACGCCGAGGGCGTCCTGGTGCGCGGGCGCGGCACGCTGCAGGACGTCACCGACGTGGTCGAGGGCGAGGCGCGCCTGGCGCGCCAGCAGGCGCTGCTCGAGGAGTCGCAGCGGCTCGCGCACGTGGGCAGCTGGGAGTGGGACCGCCGCACCGACGCGCTCACCTGGTCGGACGAGATGTTCCGGCTGGTGGGGCTGCCGCTGCCGCCGGCGGCGTCGCCGCGGCGCTTCGCGGAGCTCGTGCACGCCGACGACCTGGAGCTCGTGCTGGAGCGCTTCCGCGAGGGGCTCGCGACCGGGCGCACGCTGGAGCTGGAGCACCGCCTCGTGCGCGCCGACGGCACGGCCATCACGGTGCACGCGCGCACGCGCATGATCACCGACGACACCGGCCGCGTGGTGCGCGTGGTGGGCTCGGTGCAGGACGTCAGCGAGCACCGCGCCGCGCAGGCCGCGCTGCGGCTGTCGCAGGAGCAGCAGCTGGCGCTGCTGCAGAGCATCCCCGACGCGGCGTGGCTGAAGGACATCGAGGGCCGCTACGTGGCGCTGAACGAGAGCGCGTGGCGCGCGCGCGGCCTCGGCGCCGCGGACGTGCTGGGCCGCACGGCGGCGGAGCTCTTCCCGCCCGACGTGGTGGCGGAGCGGCTGGCGCACGACCGCGCGGTGCTCGAGTCGGGCGGGCCGGTCCTGATCGAGCACCAGGAGACGGGGCCCGACGGCGCGCCGCGCTGGTACGAGACGGTGAAGGCGCCGTACCGCGACGCCGCGGGCAGCATCGCCGGCACCGTGGGCATCGCGCGCGACATCACGGGGCGCCGCCGCCTCGAGGAGCAGGTGCGGCAGTCGCAGAAGATGGATGCCCTCGGCCTGCTGGCGGGGAGCGTCGCGCACGACTTCAACAACCTGCTGAGCGCGATCATCGGCGGCACCGAGCTGGCGCGACTCGAGGTGCCCGACGACTCGCAGCTGGCCCAGGACCTGGACGACGTGCGCCACGCCGCGCAGCGCGGCGCGCAGCTCACGCGGCAGCTGCTGGCGTTCAGCCGCACGCAGGTGAGCCAGCCGCGCCCGATCGACCTGCGCGAGCAGGTGCGCGAGAGCGCGAAGCTGCTGCGCCGCCTGCTGCCCGAGGACGTCGCGCTCGACGTGGCGGTGGACGACGCGCCGTTCGTGGTGCGGGCCGACGCGGGCCAGCTGGAGCAGGTGCTGATGAACCTCGTCGTGAACGCGCGCGACGCGGTGCTCGCCAAGCGCGCGGCGGCGCACGGCCGGCCGCCCGATCCGGACGCCGCGCCCGACCTGGTGACGATCGCGGCCTCGCGCCGGGCGCTCGCGGCGGGCGACCCGCTCCTCGTGCGGCGCGGCGCGCCGGCGCTGCCGCCCGGCGGCTACGCGCTGCTCGTGGTGCGCGACTCGGGCAACGGCATGGACGAGCCCACGCTCCGCCGCGCCTTCGAGCCGTTCTTCACCACCAAGCCGCAGGGGCGCGGCACGGGCCTCGGCCTCGCGACGGTGCTCGGCATCGTCGAGCAGAGCGGGGGCGCGGTGCACGTGGAGTCGGCGCCGGGCGCCGGCGCGACCTTCACGGTGGTGCTGCCGCTGGTGGAGGGCCCGGCCGACGTGGTGGCGGTGGGCACGCGCACCGCGCTGCCCGGCGGCACCGAGACGGTGCTGCTGGTGGAGGACGAGGGCGCGGTGCGCGAGACGGCCGCGCGCATCCTGGAGCGGCACGGCTACCGCGTGCTGGCCACGCGCCACGGCGGCGACGCGCTCATGTCGTGGGCGGACCACGGCGCGCGCGTCGACGTCGTGGTGACGGACCTGCGCATGCCCGCGGTGGACGGCAAGACGCTGGTCGCCCACCTGCGCGCCGAGCAGCCCACGCTGCCGATCGTGGTGATGTCGGGCTACGCCAGCGTCGAGGACTCGGACGAGCGCCTGCTGCTGGAGCGCGAGGTGTTCCTGGCGAAGCCGTTCAGTGCGGAGACCTTGCTCGAACAGGTGCGCGCCGCGCTCGACCGGGCCCCGTCTCGCACCGGTTGATTCCCGCGGGACGCGGCCTGTCAGGCTGAGCGCAGCGCGCCGCGGCGCGAGCGACGGCGGCGTGCTCCGGCTCCCAGCGATCTCGCACGGCGGAGCCTCGCGGCTGCGCGCGAGTCTCCTTGGCGATCTCGCAGGTCGCCTGCGCGCACCGCCGTCGCTCGCGCTGCCCACCCTCCCGCGGTGACGGATCCGCTCCGCGCTTGGCGCTCGGCGCTCACCATCCCTGCGCGAGCGTCCGGATCGCGCACCGGCCAACGGCCCCCCTCGACAGATCCGGCGGTTTCGGTTGCGTGGCGCGGCGCGTGCCGTCATGCTGCGGTGATGCCCTCTCCGCCGACCACCCCGTCGCGCATCTCCGCGGTCGGCGCCGACGTGCGCGCCGCGCTCGTGGACGCGCTGTTCGCGCAGTCGCCGTCCAGCGTCGCGCTGTACGACGCGCAGGGACGCGTGGTCGCCGCCAACCCGGCCTACGAGCGCCACTGGGGCATCCGACTGGCCGACGTGCCGCCCGACTACTCGCTGCTCGCCGATCCGCAGCTGGAGCGCGCCGGGCTGCTGCCGCTGCTCCGCCGCGCGTACGCGGGCGAGCACATCGCGCTGCCGCCGGTGCGCTACGACGCGGCGGAGGCCACCGCCGGGCCGGGGCGCGCCGTCTGGACGCAGGGCCACTGCCATCCCGTGCGCGACGCCAGCGGCGCGGTCACGCACGTCGCCATCGTGCACGAGGACGCGACCGCGCGCATCGAGGCGGAGCAGGCGCTCCAGACGCTCAACCAGCGCCTCGCGGCGCGCACGCAGGTCGCCGAGGACGCCGCGGCGACGCTGGCGCTGAGCGAGTCGCGCTTCCGGTCGGTGGTGGAGGCGACGACGGCGGTGGTGTGGACGACCGACGCCGACGGCGCGATGACGAGCGAGAACGCCAGCTGGAGCGCGTTCACCGGCCAGGCGCGCGCGGCGTACCACGGGTGGGGATGGCTGGACGCGCTCCATCCCGACGACCGCGCCACCACCGAGCGCGTGTGGCGCGCGGCGCTCGCGGCGCGCACGACCTACGACACGACCTACCGGCTGCGCCGCCACGACGGCGAGTACCGCACGACGGTCGCGCGCGGCGTGCCGGTGCTGCTCCCCGACGGCGCGGTGCGCGAGTGGGTGGGCGTCAACACCGACGTCACCGAGCAGCAGGCCGCGGACGCCGAGCGCGCACGCCTGTACGCGCAGCTCGACGTCGAGCGCGCGCGGCTGGCGGAGGTGTTCCGCATGGCGCCGGCGTTCGTCGCGGTGCTGCGCGGACCGGAGCACGTCTTCGAGTTCGTCAACGAGGCGTACTACCAGCTCGTGGGCCACCGCGCGCTGCTCGGCCGGCCGGCCCTGGAGGCGCTGCCCGACGTGCGCGGGCAGGGCTTCGAGACGCTGCTGGACCGCGTGCTCGCCACCGGCGAGCCGTACGTGGGGCGCGAGGTGCCGCTGCAGCTCGCGCGCACGGAGGGCGCGACGCCGGAGCTCCGCTACCTCGACTTCGTCTACCAGCCGCTGACCGACGCCGACGGCACGCGCGTGGGGATCGTGGCGCACGGCAGCGACGTCACCGACCACGTGCTGGCGCGCCGGCGCGTCGAGCGGCTGCAGGCGCTGACCGCCGCGCTCGCGAGCGCGCGGACGATCGACGACGTGGCGACGGTGGTGGTGGCCGAGATGGTGGTCGCGCTGGGCGCGCGCACGGGCGCGATGGGCATCCTCGCGCCGGGGGGCGACGAGATCGGGCTCGTGCGACAGGTGGGCTTCCCCGGTGCCGCCGGCGCGCGCGTGCAGCGCCAGGCGCTGTCCAGCAACGGCATCCTCCCGCACGTGGTGCGGACGGGCGAGGCGGTGTGGATCGCGTCGCGCGAGGGCCCCGAGGGCCTCGACGCGCGCTTCCCGATCCTGTCGGACATCTGGGAGTCGCTCGAGCTCCATGCGGGCGCCGCGGTGCCGCTGGCGGTGGCGGGCCAGGTGGTGGGCGTGATCTCGTTCGGCTTCCCGGCGCCGCGCACCTTCACGCCCGAGGAGCGCGCGCTCCTGCTCGCGTTCGGCCAGCAGGCGGCGGTGGCGGTGGAGCGGGCGCGCCTGTTCGACGCCGAGCGCGCGGCGCGCCACGAGGCGGAGTCGGCGAACCGCGCGAAGAGCGAGTTCCTCGCCGTGATGAGCCACGAGCTGCGCACGCCGCTGAACGCGATCGGGGGCTACGCGGAGCTGCTGGAGCTGGGCATCCGCGGCCCGGTGACGGAGCCGCAGCGCGAGGACCTCGCGCGCATCCGGCGCAGCCAGCGCCACCTGCTGGGCCTCATCAACGAGGTGCTGAACTACGCGCGCGTGGAGGCCGGCGCGGTGCGCTACGACCTGGCCGACGTGCCGGTGGCGGAGACGCTGCACGCGTGCGAGGCGCTCATCGCGCCGCAGCGCCGCGCGAAGGGGCTGGCGCTGGAGCTGGAGACGTCTGCGCCGGGGATGATGGTGCGCGCGGACCGCGAGAAGCTGCAGCAGATCGTGCTCAACCTGCTGTCGAACGCGGTCAAGTTCACGCCCGCGGGCGGCCGCGTGACGATGCGCGGCGAGCACGTGGGCGACCGCGTCGCGATCGTCGTCGCGGACACGGGCCCGGGCATCGATCCCTCGCAGCTGGAGCGCGTGTTCGAGCCGTTCGTGCAGGTGGACGCCTCGCGCACGCGGGAACAGGAAGGCGTGGGGCTGGGCCTCGCGATCAGCCGCGACCTGGCGCGCGGGATGGGCGGCGACCTGGTGGCGGCGAGCGCGCCGGGCGAAGGCAGCACGTTCACGCTCACGTTGCCCACCGCGAGCTAGCGCTGCGGGCTGCGGATCCTGAAGCGTGCTGCGTGCTGCGTGCTGCGTGCTGCGTGCTGCGTGCTGCGCGGCCGGCACCGATGCACCGGACGCCGTTTGCCTCCGGGAGGGATGCGGATGCTCCGGATGATGGCGGATGCTCCGGATCGCTCCTCGAGGTGCACGGCACCGCGCCGCCGCGAGCAGCGATCCGAATGATCCGTTCCGATCCGGAGCATCCGCATCCTCCCCAATAGACAGAGGGCCGCCGAGCCGACGCGTCTCGAGCGGTCGTGCACGCAGCACGCAGCACGCAGCACGCAGCACGCAGCCGACGTTAGATTTCGGGCACCACATCCGCACCCGCCGTATCGCCGTGCCCAGGACCCTCGTCATCGTCGAGTCGCCGAACAAGGCGAAGAAGCTCACCGCCTTTCTCGGACCGGGCTACACGGTCAAGGCGTCGTTCGGCCACGTCGCCGACCTGCCGCCCAAGGACTACGGCGTGAACCTCGACACGCTCGAGGAGCAGTACGTCCTGCGCGGCAAGGGCGCCGAGATCGTGAAGACGCTGCGCGCGGCCGTGCAGGGCGGCGGGTACGACCAGGTGCTGCTGGCGTCCGACCCCGACCGCGAGGGCGAGGCGATCGCGTGGCACCTCGCGCGGCAGCTCAAGCTCCCCGCGCGCGCCGCGTCGCGCATCGAGTTCCGCGAGATCACCGCCGCCGCCGTGCGCGCGGCCGTCGCGTCGCCGCGCCCCGTGGACATGCGCCGCGTGGACGCGCAGCGCTCGCGCCGCGTGCTCGACCGCATCGTGGGCTTCGACTGCTCCAAGGAGATCTGCTGGCCCGCCGGCGCGCAGTCCGCGGGGCGCTGCCAGACGCCCGCGCTGCACCTGCTCTGCGAGCGCGAGCGCGAGATCCTCGCCTTCGCGGCGCGCACCTACTGGACGCTCGAGACGACGTACGCCGAGGGGCTGTCGGCGTTCGTGCCGGCGGACCCGAAGGAACAGGCGAGCCAGCCGGACACGGACGGACGCGAGCCCGACGATCCCTCGCGGCGCTCGGGAGAAGGGCGCCTGGCGCCGAAGCAGTACGCCTCGCGCGAGGAGGCCGAGGCGGTGCTGGCGACCGCGCGCGCGCACGCGCACCGCGTGCGCGGCGTCGAGCCGCGGCGCACCGAGCGCCGGCCGCCGCCGCCGTACACGACCTCCACGCTCCAGCAGGACGCCAGCCGCAAGCTCCGCCTCTCGGCCAAGCAGGCGATGGACGCGGCGCAGGCGCTCTTCGAGGCGGGGCTCATCACGTATCACCGCACCGACTCGACGCGCGTGTCGGACGACGCGGTGGACATGGCGCGCGCGTTCATGGCCGCGCACCACTCCGAGACGCTGCCCGCGCAGGCGCCGCGCGCGCGCGCGCCGAAGGCCGGCGCGCAGGACGCGCACGAGGCGATCCGCCCCACGCACCTCGAGGGCGAGGACGCGCCGCCGCCGCAGGCCGCGAAGCTGTACGCCATGATCCGCGCGCGCTTCCTCGCGTCGCAGGCGAAGCCGGCGGTGTTCGACCGCACGACGGTGTGGATCGACAGCGGCCCGATCGCGTGGGTGGCGGAGGGCGCGGTGCTGCGCGAGCCGGGCTTCCTCGTGTTCTGGGGGCCGTACTCGCGGCAGGAGGACGTCGTGCTGCCCGCGCTCGCGCCGGGCCAGGTGCTCTCGCCGACGGACCTGCTGGTGCACGAGAAGCAGACGACGCCGCCGTCGCGCTACGACCAGGGCGCGCTGATCAAGAAGCTGGAGACGTCGGGCATCGGGCGGCCGGCGACGTTCGCGGGGATCATCGAGACGCTGCTGAAGCGCGACTACGTGCGCGAGCTGGCGGGCGGCAAGGGCAAGAAGTTCCTGCAGCCGACCGAGTTCGGGCTGCAGGTGGACGGCCTGATGTCGCACACCTTCCCCGACCTCGTGACGGAGCGCTACACGGCGGAGATGGAGGCGCAGCTCGACGCGATCGAGGGCGGCGCGGCGACGCGGCCGGCGTACCTGCGCGCGTGGTACGACGCGTTTCGCGCGGCGATGGCGCGCGCGCACCAGCTGGGCGCGGAGTACCGCCAGGCGCACGGCCTGCGCGCGCGGCGCCCCGGCGGTGGCGGCGGCGCCGCGGAGGAGACGACGGTGCGCTGCGACCGCTGCGGCGAGGCGACGTACCGCAAGATCGCGCGGAAGAAGGGCAAGGGGAGCTTCCTCGCCTGCCCCGCGTGCCGCATGACGCGCGACGTGCGCGCGAAGGTGCGCCCCGGCGCGTGCCCGACGTGCCACTCGGCGCTCATCGAGAAGAAGATCGGGAAGATGACGCCGTTCTGGGGCTGCGTGCGCTACGGCGCGGCGGAGCGGCCGTGCACGTACGCGGAGCGCGGCCCCGCGCCGACTGCGACGGCGACGCCCGATGCGGCGGCTGTGCCGGCGCGCGCGACGAAGAGTGCCGTCAAGCGCGCCGCGAAGACCTCGACGACCCAGCGCGCCGGCGCGAAGCGCGCGGTCGCCGCGCCGCCGCCCGCCGCGGAGCGCGTGCCCGCCGCGTCGTCCCGCCCCACCGCGCGCGACGCCACCGACCGCCCGTGTCCGCGCTGCTCCAGCGCGACGCTGGATGTCGTGACGCCGAGCGGCGAGGCGCCCTTCTGGGCGTGCACGGACCGCGCGTGCGGGTTCACGCTCCTCGTGGGCGCCCGCCGCCGCGCGCAGCCCTGCCCCCACTGTGGCGGCGTGGTCCTCGAGCGCCGCTCGGCCGATGGCGCGTCGTCATTCTGGGAGTGCGCACGACATCCAGCGTGCGACTACACGGCGGCGCGGGGCTGACGACCGCTGCGTGCTGCGTGCTGCGTGCTGCGTGGCCGCACTCTCGCGCCGGCCCCTATTGCCTGTTGGAGAGGATACGGATGCTCCGGATCCGGCGGATCGTGCGGATTGCTCCTTGTGGCGCATGGGGCGTCGCCGCCGCTCGGAGCGATCCGGAGCATCCGCACCATCCGGAGCATCCGCATCCTCCCCAAAGGCTGACAGGACCGGCGCTGCGACGCATCCCGAGTGGCCGTACACGCAGCACGCAGCACGCCGCACGCAGCGCTTCAGTACGTCGTCGTCCCCGGATGGAACGTCCGCCAGCTGTGCCAGAACTCCTGGTACGCCGTCACGGGCGTCAGCGCGTCCGTCGCGCCGCGGCCGGTGAGCGCGTAGCTGCGGCCACCGCCCACCAGCGAGTCGCCGCGCAGCGCGAAGCGCGTCTCGGGATCGGGGCGCGTGAAGGCGACGAAGCTCGCGCGGTCGTCGGCCATCGCGACCACCACCGGCGTGCCGCCCACCACGTCGTTCACCACGCGCTCGCGGCGCAGGCGGTTCCAGTCGTACGCGCGGTGCTCGCCGCCGAGCGACAGGCCCACCACCCACGCCTTCTCGCGCCACGACACCGTGTCCGTGCCGGTGAGCGTGCTGCGGCTGGCGCCGCTCTCGTAGTCGAAGTTCTTCGCGTAGCGCTTCAGCGACGCGCTGTCGGGCTGCATCACGAGGCTGTGCGGATGCATCGCCAGCCAGAGCTTCAGCGTCGTCTGGCGGCTCGGCAGCTCGCGCAGCGTCGCGCCCGTGCGCGCGCCGACGATCGCCGCGCCGCTCGCCTGCCGCCACCAGCTGCGCGTGGTGTGGTCCTCGAACATCGCGTTCCAGTGGTCCATCCCCACCAGCCGGAACGTCTCCGCGCGCCCGTCGACGATCGGGTCGAACACGCGCCCCGAGCGGCACACCGTGCAGTAGCTCACCAGCACCGGCCGGCCGCCGACGCTGTCGCGCACCTGGTGGTGGTAGCCGAGGTACTGCAGCGGGTAGGCGCGCGCGTCGCCGTCGATCTCGATGCCCACCACCAGCCGGTTGGGATCCACCGTGCTGCGCGCGGCGGGCGCCATCACGAGGCGCTTCGGCCGCCGGAACATGTGGTCGGCGGCCATGCGCACGTTGGCGGCCCAGACGACCGCCGCCGCGACCGCGAGCGACGCGGGCACGATCCACCGCCGTCGGCCCGGCGCGCGCCACGCGGCGCGCAGTCCCGCGAGGATCAGCGCGGCGCACACCGCGCGCACCGCCCAGCGCGCGCCGTACAGGGCGTACGCGACGTCGATGCTGCGCAGGCGCTGGCTGCCGGGCAGCGGCATCACGAGCCAGACGTTGGCGATCTCGAAGATCACCAGGCACGCGATGCCCACGAGGAAGAGGCGCTTCATCGGCGGTCAGTACCAGTTGAGGCTCAGCCCCGCCTGCAGCGCGGCGGGGTTCCGCGGGCCGCGGTAGGCACGGCCGTCGACCGTCCGCACGTCGCCCGACGCGAGCGCCTGCATAACGTCCACGTACGGCGCGAGCGCGAAGCGTCCGCCCAGGCGCACGTCGTAGCCGATGCCGGCGCGGAACGCGAGGCCGCCGCTCCCGAGCTCCTCGTCTTCGGGGAAGCCGCGCGCGGGATCGACCAGGATCGCGACGCCGACGCCGACGCCCGCGCGCAGGAAGAGCCGGCGCCCGCGCGTGGGATACAGCTGCCCGACCACGCCCACGTGTCCGACCGACGCGCTCGGCTCCTCGGCGGCGTTGAGGTTGACCGCGATCTCGCCGCCGAGCAGCAGGTTGGGGCGCAGCGTGCCGCCCATCGCGAGGTAGCCGCCGCCGCTCCGGCCGCTGCGCCACTTCGCGGGCACCGGCGGCGGCCCACAGGTCACGCACTCGAACGACTGCCAGCCGGTGCCGGCGCCGACACCGATCCAGAACCCCTGGTGGACGGAGTCCGCCGGCTGCGCGCCCGCCGTTGCGGTCACGGTCGCGGACGCGAGGAGGAGCGCGGCGACCAGGTGGGATCGAGGCATGGCGCGACGATACGCCCGATGCACCGCGCGGGGCACACCTTGACTATCTAGGGATGGAGTTGCACCGTAGGCCTAGACCATCAAGGGGTGTTCATGGCCGATCCGACCGAGCTGCTCCACGGCACGCTCGACACGCTGGTCCTCAAGACCCTCGCCTGGGGGCCGCGCCACGGCTACGCCATCGCGCGCTGGCTGGAGGCGATGGGCGCCGACGCGCTGCGCATCGAGGAGGGCTCGCTCTACCCCGCCCTCTACCGCCTCGAGCGGCGCGGGTGGATCGCGGCCGAATGGGGGCTCTCGGAGACGCGCCGTCGCGTGAAGCTCTACCAGCTCACCGACGAGGGACGCGCGCGCCTGGCCGTCGAGACGGCGCAGTGGAGCCGCTTCGCCGACGCGGTCGGCCGCATCCTGCACGCCCCGATCGACGCCACCTGACCGTCCGACCGCGAGGGACCGATGCCCGAGCTGGGACGCTTCGCCCGCGAGTTGCGCGCGCTCCTCTGGAAGCCCACCGTCGAGCGCGAGGTCGACGACGAGCTCGCGCATCACCTGGAGCGGCTGGAGGCCGAGCTGCGCGCGCGCGGCGTCGCGCCGGCCGAGGCGCGTGCGCAGGCGCGCGCCCGCTTCGGCGACCCGGCGCGCATCGGCGCCGAGTGCCGCGAGATCGGCCGCTCGCGCGACCGCGCGTATCGCCGCACGCGCTGGCTGGAGGAGCTGGCGCAGGACGCGCGCTACGCGCTTCGGCAGCTGCGCGCGAGCCCGCGCTTCACGCTGGTGGCGGTGCTGACGCTCGCCATCGGGCTCGGCGCCTCGACGACGATCTTCGGCATCGCCGACGCGGTGCTGCTGCGCCCCCTCCCGTTCCTCGAGCCCGATCGCCTCGCGATCGTGTGGGAGGAGACGCCGAGCCGGCAGGCGTTCTCCGTGTCGGAGCCGAACTACCTGGACTGGGCCGCGCGCACGCGGCGCTTCTCGCGCGTCGCCGCGTTCGCCGGGCGCACCGCGAACCTGATGAGCGACGCGGGCCCCGAGCAGCTCGTCGGCGCCGGCGCGACGCACGGCTTCTTCCCCGTGCTCGGCGTCGCACCGATCCTGGGGCGCACGTTCACGCCCGAGGAGACCGCGCCCGGCGGCGACCAGCGCGTCGCGGTGCTGAGCCACGACCTCTGGCAGCAGCGCTTCGCCGGCGATCCGCGCATCCTCGAGCGCACCGTGCAGCTCGACGGCGTGCGCTATCGCGTCATCGGCGTGATGCCGCGCGGCTTCGACTTCCCCGGCCAGGTGCAGGTGTGGACGCCGCTCGCGCCGTCGATGAGCTGGCCGCGCGCGGACCGGCGGATGGACGCGATGATCGGGCGGCTCGCGCCCGGCGCGACGGAGGAGCAGGCGCGCCGCGAGCTCTCCGCCATCGCGGCGCAGCTCGCGCGCGACCATCCCACGTCCAACACCGACTGGGGCGCGCGCGTGCGGCCGCTCACCGAGTGGTACGTGAGCCCGGAGATGCGCGCCCGCGTCGTCACGCTGCTGGTGGCCGTGGGGCTGCTGCTGGCGATGGCCTGCGCGAACGTCGCGAGCCTGCTGCTGGCACGCGCGACCGCGCGCGAGCGGCAGATGGCGGTGCGCGCCGCGCTGGGCGCGGGACGCGGCCGCATCGTGCGGCAGCTGCTCACCGAGAGCGTGCTGCTGTCGCTGCTCGGCGGCGCGGTGGGCGTGGCGCTGTCCGCCGCCGCGGTGCCGCTCGTGCGCCGCACCGGCAGCGCCGCGATCCCGCTGCTCTCGACGATGCGGCTCGACTGGCGCGTGCTCGGCTTCGCGCTCGCGGCGTGCGTGGTCACCGGGCTCGTGTTCGGGCTCGCGCCGGCGGCGCGGCTGGCGCGTGCGGCGTCGCCGTCGCGCCGCGCGCGCACGGGGACGGGGCCCGCGCTGCACGCGCTGCTGCGCAGCGGCACGCGCCTCGCCGACGCCGGCGCGATGCGCAACGTGCTGATCGTCGGCTCGGTCGCGCTGGCGACGCTGATGCTGGTGAGCGCGGGGCTCGTCGGCGGGAGCTTCCTGCGGCTGATGCGCGTGGACCTCGGCTTCTCGAGCGAGCAGGTGCTCACCGGCTCGATCGTGCTGCCCGAGGACCGCTACCAGCCGGCGCAGGTGGTTGCCTTCTTCGACCAGCTGACGGAGCGCCTGCGCGGGCTGCCCGGCGTGCGCGCGGTGGGCGCGACGAACATCGCGCCGTACGGCGGCGGCAACACGGCGATGGGGTGGGCCGCGCTCGGGCGCGAGCCGGCGAACAGGTCGGAGTACCCGATCGCGTCGTGGCGCGCGGTGACCACGGGCTACTTCCCCGCCCTCGGCATCACGCTGCGCCAGGGGCGCCTGTACGACGCCAGCGACGCCTCGGCGCCGCGCGGCTCCGAGCGCACGCTGGTGATCAGCGAGACGCTGGCGCGGCGCGCCTGGCCCAACGCGCCCGCGGTCGGCCAGCGGCTGCGCCTGGGCAACGGGCAGACCGCGCGCGTCATCGGCGTCGTCAGCGACGCGCGGCTGCTGGCGGTGGACTCCGCGCCGGCGCCCACGATCTACTTCTCGCAGTCGCGCTTCGCCTTCCCGTCGATGTGGCTCACCATCCGCGCGACGGGTGACGCCGCCGCGCTGACGGCCGCCGTGCGGCGCGAGGTCGCGGCGCTCGACCCGACGCTCCCGGTGGCGCGCGTCCAGCCGCTGGCGCAGCTGGTGTCCGACGCGACCGCGCAGCCGCGGCTGACGGTGCTGGTGTTCGGGCTGTTCGCGACGGCGGCGCTCGCGCTGGCGGCCGTGGGCCTGTACGGGCTGATCGCGTTCGGCGTCGCGCAGCGCACGCGCGAGATCGGCGTGCAGCTCGCGCTCGGCGCGCAGCCGCGGCGCGTGGTGCGCGGCGTGCTCGCGCGCGGCGTGCGGCTGGCGGTGGTCGGCGTGGTGATCGGCGGCGCGGGCGCGTACGTCACCGCGGGCGCGCTGCGCGCGATCCTCTTCCAGACGGAGCCGACCGATCCGCTGACGTTCGCGGCGGTGGGCGCGGTGCTGCTGCTCGTCGCCGGGGCGGCGAGCGTGGGCCCGGCGCGCCGCGCGGCGCGGCTGGACCCCGTGCTGGCGCTGCGGAGCGAGTAGCCGGCCACGCGGCGGCGTCTCCCCTTGCGCCACAAGGGGAGACGCCGCACCTTCCCTTGCGTCACCAGGGGAGAGAGAGCGATGGCCGAGTCGGAGCTGAACGTCCTGCGCAGCAGCCTGGACCTCGTGATCCTGAAGGCGCTGACGTGGGGCCCGCGCCACGGGTACGCGGTGGCGGAGTGGGTGGAGCAGGCCACCGCGGACGTGCTGCTGCTGGAGGAGGGCACGCTCTATCCGGCGCTGCACCGCCTGGAGCGCCACGGCTGGGTGAGCGCCGAGTGGGGCGTGTCGGACAACAACCGGCGGGCGAAGTTCTACGCGCTCACCACGGCCGGGCGCGCGCAGCTTCGTCGCGAGACGCCCACGTGGCTGCGGCACGCGGAGGCCATCGCGCGCGCGCTGCGCGCGCAGTCGCCGGAGGTCGCGTGAGCGCCCGCGGCGACCGCCGCGGCCCGTCGCTCCCCGAGGGCGTGCGGCGCGCGTTCCGCCTGCCGTTCGGCCGGCGGCGCGCGGTGGAGCAGGCCGCGCGCGACGTCGACGAGGAGATCACCTTCCACCTCGCGATGCGCGAGGCGCGCCTGCGCGATGCGGGCCTGTCGGAGGAGGAGGCGCGCCGCGAGGCGCGTCGCCGCTTCGGCGACGCGCGGCACGTGGCCGCCGCCTGCCGCGCCGAGGACGTCGCACGGGAGCACGCGAGCGCGCGCACGGAGCTCGCGCACTCCGTGGTGCAGGACGCGCGGTACGCGCTGCGCGCACTGCGCCGCGCGCCCGCGTTCACCGTCGCGGCGCTGGCGACGCTCGCCCTCGGCATCGGCGCGACGACGGCGGTGTTCACCGTCGTCTACGGCGTGCTGGCGCGCCCGCTCCCGTACGCGCAGCCCGACCGGCTGGTGCAGCTGTGGGAGACGTCCACGCGCACGCCGGGCGACCGCAATCCCGTGAGCGTGCCGAACTACGCCGACTGGCGCACGCGTGTGCGTGCCTTCCAATCGACGATGGCGTACGCGTTCAACCGCTTCTCGCTCGCCGACGGCGCCGCCGCGACGCCGGAGCAGGTGCAGGGCGCGCAGCTGTGGGGCGACGTGCCGCGCCTGCTCGGCGTGCGTCCGCTGCTGGGCCGCGCGCTCGGCGAGGGCGACGCGCGCGCCTACACGGTGGTGCTGAGCGAGGAGCTCTGGCGCCGGCGCTACGGCGCGGATCCGCAGGTGCTGGGGCGCGCGGTGCGCCTGAATGGGAGGCCGTACACGGTGGTGGGCGTCATGCCCGGGAGCTTCCGCTTCCCGCGCAACGACGTCGAGCTGTGGACCGGCTACGCCAACGTCCTCTCCGACAGCACGTGGTCGGAGCAGCGCGGGCGCCGCTTCCAGCGCGTCGTCGCGCGGCTCGCGCCGGGCGTGACGCCGGACGCCGCGGCGCGCGAGCTGGACGCGGTCGCGCGCTCGCTGTCCACGCAGTATCCCGACGACAACCCCGGCGGCGGCGCGGCGCTGGTGCCGCTGCGCGAGCAGCTGGTGGGCGACGTGCGTCCCGCGCTGCTGGTGCTGTTCGGCGCGACGGCGGGCGTGCTGCTGATCGCGTGCGCGAACGTCGCGCACCTGCTGCTGGCGCGCGCCGCCGCGCGGCAGCGCGAGCTGGCCGTGCGCGCCGCGCTCGGCGCCGGGCGCGGGCGGGTCGCGCGGCAGCTGCTGACGGAGAGCCTCGTGCTCGCGGCGCTCGGCGGCGCGGCGGGCGTCGCGCTGGCGTACGCCGGCGTCACCGTGCTCGGGAAGCTCGCGGGCGACGCGCTGCCGCGCCTGGAGGACGTGCGCGTCGATCGCTGGGCGCTCGCGTTCACGCTCGGCGCGGTCGCGCTCACGGGCGTGCTGGTGGGCCTCGTGCCCGCGCTGCGCGCGTCGCGCACCGACCTCGCGGCCGGCGTGCGCGACGGCACGCGCGGCGCGGGCACCGGGCGACGCGCGCACGCGGCACAGGGCGCGCTGGTGGTGGCCGAGGTCGCGGCGTCGCTCGTGCTGCTGGTGGGCGCGGGGCTGCTGCTCCGCAGCTTCCAGCGCCTGAACGCGGTGGATCCCGGCGTGCGACCGGCGGGCGTGCTGACGGCGCTCGTGCTCGCGGCGCCCATGCGCTACCCCGAGCCCGAGCGCCAGCGCGCCGTGCTGACCGCGGTGGCCGAGCGCGTGGCGGCGCTGCCGGGCGTGCAGGCCGTGGGACTGTGCGACTGCATGCCGCCCGAGAACGTGCGGCAGGCCGGCAGCGTCGCGGTGGACGGCAGCGCGCCCGACGCGCCGGCGCCCGTGGTGGACCAGGTGCGCGTGGGTGCCAACTACTTCGGCGCGCTGCGCGTGCCAGTGCGGGCGGGGCGCGCGTTCACGGACGCGGACCGCGCCGGCAGCGCGCCGGTGGCCGTCGTCAGCGAGGCGTTCGCGCGCCGCCACCTCGACGCGGGCCCGGGACGCGAGGGGCTGACGCGCGCGCTCGGCCGCCGCATCTCCTTCGACCAGACGCGGTGGATGACCGTCGTCGGCGTGGTGGGCGACGTGCGCTACGGCGGGCTCGCGACGGACGCGGCGCCGGCGGTCTACTACGCATTCGCGCAGGACCCCTTCCCCGGCATGAACCTGTTCGTGCGTGGCGCGCGCGCCGACGGCAGCGATCCGGATCCGCTCGCGCTGCTCCCCGCGGTGCGACGCGCGGCGCTCGACGTCGATCCCGAGCTGCCGCTGGCGCGCGTGGCGACGCTGGACGCGGTGGTGCACGACTCGGTCGCGCGGCCGCGCTTCCAGACCACGCTGCTGGCGCTCTTCGGCGCGCTGGCGCTGTCGCTGGCGGCCGTGGGCGTCTACGGCGTCGTGTCGTATGGCGTCGCGCAGCGCCGCCGCGAGATGAGCGTGCGGCTGGCGCTGGGTGCGCGGCACGCGGACCTGCTGCGGCAGGTGGTGCGCCGCGCGCTCGCGCCGGTGTGGCTCGGCGTGCTGGTGGGGCTCGCGGGCGCGGCGGCGGGCGCACGCGCGCTGTCGGGGATCGTCTACGCGACCAGCATCCGCGAGCCCGCGACGTACGTCGCCGTGACGGCGACGCTGGTGCTGGCGGCGGCGGTGGCCGCGTATCTCCCGGCGCGCCGCGCCTCGCGGGCGGACCCCGCGCTGGCGCTGCGCGCCGAGTGAATCGTCAGCAGGCGGTCAGCGCGACGCCTGCGCCTGCAGCTGGCGCGACACCGCCTCCACGCGCTCCATCACGCGCAGCAGGTTGCCGCTCCAGATCTTCGCGATCTGCGCCTCGGTGTAGCCGCGGCGCACCAGCTCGCGCGTCACGTTGAGCGTCTCCTCCGCGCTGCGCCACCCCTCCACGCCGCCGCCGCCGTCGAAGTCGGAGCTGATGCCGACGTGGTCGATGCCGATCAGCTTCACGGCGTGGTCGATGTGGTCGCCGAAGTCGCGCACCGTCGCGACGGGCGCGGCGAGGCGCTGGTTGATCTCGCGCTCCTTCGCGGCGTACGCGCTGCGGCGCGGCTCGGGGAGCGAGTCGGCCTGCGCGCGCACGGCGCGCATCGCGCCCGGGCCGGCGCCCGCGGGCGGCGTGATGCCGAACTCCTTCCACAGCTCCGTCAGCGCCGCGGTACGCTGCGCCGCCCGCTCGGCGTCCTTCGCCGGATCGCACTTCACGTAGCTGCTGAACGCCACCAGCTGCACCACGCCGCCCGCCTTCGCCAGCGCCTTCAGCTGGTCGTCGTCCAGGTTGCGGCTGTGGTTGCAGATCGCGCGCACGCCCGAGTGCGACGCGATGATCGGCGCCTTCGACAGCGCCAGCGTCTGCGCCATCGACTCCTTCGACGGGTGCGACACGTCGAGCATGATGCCCCACCGGTTCGCCTCCGCCACCACCTGCCTGCCGAGTGGGCTCAGGCCGTGGTGCAGCCACACGTTGTCGCGCTCCCCGGTGTTCGAGTCGGAGAGCTGGCTGTGCCCGTTGTGCGCGAGCGAGAGGTAGCGCGCGCCCTGCTCCGCGAACTGGCGCACGCGCGTCGCATCCGTGCCGATCGGGTAGCCGTTCTCGACGCCGATGAGCACGACCCTGCGGCCGCTGGCGGCGATGCGGCGCACGTCGGCCGCGGTGCGCGCGAGCCCCACGCGCGTCGGCGCGAGCGTGTCCGCGAGGCGGTGGATCGCGGCGAACTTCTCCATGGCCTGCGCGTACGCGCCCGCGTAGCCACTGTCGCTCAGCGCGCCCTGCCCCACGTAGACGACGAGGAACGCCGCGTCGAGGCCGCCCGCCTCCATCTTCGCGATGTCCACCTGCGTGCGTGGCAGCTTGGCGCCGTAGTTGGGCTGCCCCGCCTGGAAGTTGGCGGGGCTGATGTCGACGTGCGTGTCGAGCGTGATGACGCGCTCGTGGATGGCGCGCGCGCGGGCCTCCTGCGCGGCGTCGGGGAGCGGCTGCGCGGGGAGGGGCGCGGCGCCCATCAACAGCGCGGCGACGGCGGTGAGCTTCAGCATCGGACGGGTCTCGGTGGGAGGGGTCAGCGCGGGAACGACACGAGGCTCTCGTGGCCCTCGCGATCCACGGCGGCGACGCCGAAGAAGTAGTCGTCGATGATCACGTTCTCGAGCGTGAACTCGGTCACGTTGCCGACGAAGCGCGAGCGCGTCCAGTTCACCTCGGACGGCTTGCGCCAGTAGACGCGGTAGCCCGCGAGGTCGGGCGCGTTCACCGCCTTCCAGCGCAGCGTCGTGGACGGCTGCACCGCGCCGCGGATGGTCACCGAGTCCGGCGACGCCGGCGCCCACGCCAGGGAGACGAGCGTCGCCGCGTCGAGCGCCGTCATCTTCGCGGCGTAGGCGAAGTCCACGCCCTCGAGCACGTCGCCGTACTTCACGCCGCCCTCGGTGCGGAGGTTCTGGTGCTGGCGCGTGTAGTTCTCGTGCGCCTCCATCAGCCGCACCGCGGGGAAGCCCTGGTTGAAGAACGGCGTGTGGTGCCCGCCGCGCCCGTACCGGTCCAGGCGGTAGATGATCTCGACGTCGAGGTTGGGGAAGTACGTGTCGGCGATGCGGTCGATGTAGCGCGCGAGCTGCCGCGACGGCGTGTCGAGCTCCCCACCGTTGGTCAGCACGCGGCGCAGCTCCGCCGCGCTCGTCGTGGGCGGCAGCCCGGGCGCGAACACGCGCGCCTTGGTGTTCTCGGTGACGCCATTGCCGCCCTGCGTGTTGCCGACCATGTCGTTGTTGATCACCGCCTCCAGCCGCCACCCCTCCTGCCTGGCGACCTTCGCCAGGATCTCGCCGCCCTGCAGCCCCTGCTCCTCGCTGGAGAGGTCCGCGTAGACGATCGACGCGTCGGGCTGGTGCTTCGTGAGCAGGCGCGCCGCCTCGAGCGTCGCCGCGATGCCGCTGGCGTTGTCGTTGGCGCCGGGCGACTCGCTCCTCGCGTCCAGCACGTCCGTCACGCGCGAGTCGATGTCGCCGCTCAGCAGCACGTAGCGGTTGGGATCCGTCTTCCCGCGCTGGATCGCGACGACGTTGACGACGTTGACGTCCTGCTTGATGCGGCCGTTCGGGTCGCCCTTCACGACGTCGGACACGTAGCGCACCTCCAGGCAGCCGCCGCACGCCTGCGAGATCCTCGTGAACTCGGCGTGGATCCACCGGCGCGCCGCGCCGATGCCGCGCGTGGCCGACACGGTGTCGGAGAGCGTGTGCCGCGTCCCGAACGAGACGAGCTTGCGGATGTCGGCCTCGATGCGCGCGGCCGACGCGCCGGTCGCGATCGCGTGGATGCGCGGATCCTCGGCGGCGGGGACGACGGTGGCCTGGGCGACGGCGGTGGCGGGCGCGAAGAGCAGCGCGCCGAGTGCGAGACGGGTGGAGCGCACGGAGTCTGGAGCGGGGGCGAGAAGCGGAGCGGCGGACTCGTGGACTACGGCCTGCGGGCGCTCCGCGCTGTAGGGCGGAGGACGGAACGGCGGAGGACGGAACGGCGGAGAACGGTGGAGCGGAGGACGGAACGGCGTGAAACGAAAGGGCGGACCCTTTGAGCTGGAAGCGTCAAGCTGGAAGCGTCAAGCTCGAAGAGTCCGCCCCACCGTCTCACGCTTCCTCGTCTTCCGCCGTTCCGTCCTCCGCCGTTCCGTCCACCGCCGTTCCGTCTTCCGCTGTGCTGCTGGTCGCTGCACGCTAGAGGATCCTAGTCCCGACCGATGACCCTCCGCCTCACCCACGACGACCAGCGCCGCCTCGCCGCGGCCACCGAGTCGATCCTCGCGCCGCACGCGGCGGGGGGCGACGTGGACGCGTGGTGGGCGGACGTCGAGACGCGGCTGTGCGCCCTCTTCCCGGGCTCCAACGCGCTGCTCGCGGTGCCGCAGGACGGCCGGCTCCGCTTCCTGTGCGCCTCCGCGCCGCCCGAGCCGCTGCGGCTGATGCAGGAGCTGACGGCGGTCGACGCGCGCGCACGGGGCTGATGCAGTCGCCCGACCCGGTGCCGGCGTGGTGGTACCGCCACCGCCGCGCGCACGGCATCGGCAGCTGGGACGAGCCGATGCACGTGCGCCTGCTGGCCGAGCGCCGGATGCCCATCGAGCGCAGCCCGTTCCGCCACGAGGGGCTGCGGCCGGCGGGGCTGCACCACTACTCGGGGATCACGAGCGAGCACTATCCCGCGGGAGAGCTGATCGTCACGGTCGGCTATCCGGCGCAGCGACGTCCGCACTTCGGGGCGGACGACACGGCGCTGCTGGCGCTCCTCCTTCCCGCGCTGCGCGTGGCGCACCACGCCCAGGCCACCGCCGCGGCGCGGCTGGCGGCCGCCGTCGCGCTGCTGGACGCGGGCGCCGAGGCGCTGCAGGTGGTCGCGGCGGACGGCCGCACGCTGCACCGCAACGCGGCGCTCGGCGCGCTGCTGGCGTCCGAGCCCGAGCGTGATCGCCTGGAGGACGCGATGGCGCACGCGGCGCGCGGCCTGCGCGCGCTGCGCCGGCCGCGCGCGGACGCGTCCTCGATCGCCGCCACGCTGCACGGCACGCCGCCGGAGCGCGCCGTGGCGACCACGCGGGCACGCTACGTCGTGCGCGCCCGCCCCGCGCCCGAGGCCGCGTGGGGCGCGCCGGGCGTGGTGCTGGTGTCGGTGGCGCGCGACGCCGCCGCGCCCGACGTCGCGGCGGCCGCACGCGCGCTCGGCCTGACGGCGCGGGAGGCCGAGGTGGCGCGGCTGCTCGTCGAGCGGCTGACGAACGCGGAGCTGGCGGGCGCGCTCGGCATCAGCGTGCACACCGCGCGGCACCATACGCAGCGGGTGATGCAGAAGCTGGGCGTGGGGTCGCGGCGGGAACTCGCGGCGCGGCTGCGCGCGACCTGATCCTGCGGAAGACGATGAAGCGGAGGACGAACCAACGGCAGCCGGTGAGGCGTGAGACGAAACAGCGGATGCTGTGAGCTTCAAGCTCGAAGGGTCCGCTGTTTCGTTTCACGCCCTTCCGTCCTCCGCTTCATCGTCCTCCGCCGTTCCGTCCTCCGCTTCTCATTCTCTCGCGATCGCATCCACCGGCGACAGCCGCGCCGCCCTCCGCGCCGGGTACGTCCCGAACACGAGCCCCACGAGCACCGCCGAGCCGACGGCGAGGACCGCGGTCGTCGGCCGGACCACGGGATGGATGTTGGAGCCGAGGAAGTGGCGGAACACCGCCGTGCCCCCGAACGCCAGCGTGAGGCCCGCCACGAAGCCCGCGGCGGCGCCCACGCCCGTGATGGTCACCGACTCCACCAGGAACTGCAGCTGGATGTCGCGCGACCGCGCGCCGACCGCCTTGCGGATGCCGATCTCGCGCGTGCGCTCCGAGACCGACGCCAGCAGCACGTTCATGATCCCGATCCCGCCCACCGCGAGGATCAGCCCCACCAGCATGCCGAGCAACAGCTTGGTGAGCAGGATGGCCATGCGCGTGTTGGCGAGCTGCTGGTTGGCCACCGCGACCTGCAGCCGATCGACGCGGCGGCCGTAGCGCGCCGCCAGCCAGTCCACCGTCGCGGCACGCAGCGTGTCCACCGCCTCGATGCTGCGCGCGCGCAGCCGCAGCGTGGGGGCGAGCGGCGTGCGCGCGGACTCGAACACCGTGCCCGCGTCGCGGAGCGGCGCGAACGCCACCAGATCGGCCTCCGGTCCCGTCGTCGGCGCCGCGAGCACGCCGATGACCTCCAGCCGCTCGGCGCCCACGCGCAGCATGCGCCCCACGAGCCAGAGTGCGTCGCGACTCCCGGCCAGCTCGCCGGCCAGCCGGTGCCCGACCACCACCACGGGCGCCTCCCGCGACACCTCGGCCTCGGTGTAGAAGCGGCCCGCCGCCAGCGACAGCTGCGAGAACTCCGCGAGCCCGGCGCTGCTCAGCGTCAGCAGCACGCTCGCGCGGCGGCCGAGGTACTCCACGTGCGTCGTGCCGGTGAGCGTGAGCACCTGCTGCGCCACGCCCGGCACCTCGATGCGCGCGGCCGCGCCGTCGGCGGGCCCGAAGACGGGGTAGCCGCGCACCACCTCCGCGCGGCCGTTGACCGTGCGGCTCGTGACCGGCGAGACGGCGACGTCCTGCACGCTCGACTCGCGCATGATCAGCTCGCGCGACCAGACCGCGACGCCGTCGGTGATCGCGAACGCGGCGACGAGCGCCGCCACGCCGATGACGACGCCCGTCGTCGAGAGGGCGGTGCGCAGCGGGTTGACGCGCAGGGCGTCGGCGCCGATGCGCAAGGCTTCCTGCAGCGCGATGAGGCGCGGGACGATCATGCGGAGAACGATGAGGCGGAAGACGGAAAAGCGTGAGACGGAACGGCGGACGCGACTGGCCTGAAGCCGTACGCGCCGTTCCGCTCCCTCGTGTCACGCCCCACCGTCCTCCGCCTTCCCGTCCTCCGCCTTCCCGTACTCCGCCGTTCCGCCTTCCGCCGTCCGGTGCTCGCTCAGGGTTTCGTGGCGACCGACGGCGCCCGCTCTTTCGCCGTCGGGAACGGTGGCGCCGGGTACGGGCCGATCTTCGCGACCGTGTACTCGCTCGCCCAGAAGTCCGGCGGCCCCTCGCTGTCGGCGACGCGGTTGCTCACGGGCTGCACGCCGTACTTGAGGTACGCGACGATGTCGCGCAGCTCCTGGTCGCTCATGTGCCGGAACGCCGGCCACGGCATCGGCGGCGCGAGGTACTTCGGGTTCTCGGGGAAGTTGCCCTTGCCCGGCGTCGTGCCGGTGATCTGCACGTCGGGCGTCTCGCCCGGTCGCAGTCCGTAGCGCAGCGCGTTGAACAGCTGCCGCTCGCTGAAGCGGCCGATCCCCGTCGCGTTGTCGGGCGTCAGGTTGCGCGGGCGCGTCCGGAAGCAGGGCGTCGCGCCGGGCGTCACCGCGCACGGCCCGATCGGGAACTCCATCTCGGGCGAGCGCGCGCCGGCGAGGTAGCCGTCGGCCGCCGGGTTCGGGCCGCCGCCGTGGCAGTCCGCGCAGCCGTGGTTGATCAGCAGCGCGCGGCCACGCAGCACCTGCGCCTGGCGCGCCGCCGGCGGCTGTCCGTCGCCCTCCGTGCCGCCGCCGCGCGTCGCCGCGCCCAGCAGCGTGACCAGCGGAATCGCCATCCACCTCAGTGCCGCGCGTGACGATCGCATCTCGACCTCCGCGTCAGGGCCTGACCTCGAGAACGCCCATCATCCCGTGATCCTCGTGATCCAGGATGTGGCAGTGAAACATCCACTTCCCCGCGTAGTCGTCGTAGCGCACCACGAAGCGCACCGACTCGTGCCGCGGCACGTTGACGACGTCCTTCCACGCCGGGAACGGCTCCGGCACGCCGTTCCGGCTCAGCACCTGGAACTGGAAGCCGTGCAGGTGGAACGGGTGGTCCATCCCGACGAGGTTCTCGACCTCCCAGATCTCGGTCGCGCCGCGCCGCGCCGACACGTCCACGCGGCGCGGGTCCATCGACCGCCCGTTGATGAGGTGCTGCGTCAGCACCATCGTGCGGCGCGCGGTGACGCGCGTCGTGTCGAGCGCGGGCACGCGGCGCAGCACCGTCGGCAGCGCGACCGACGACGCGAGCGTCACCGGCGGCTCGGGCCCGTACTGCAGCGCCGCCAGCGTGCGCGGCACGTTCCAGTCAACGGGGCGCGTCTGCGGGATGTAGCGGTCGTACGGCAGGGCGCGCAGCAGCGCGCGCGTGCCCGGCTCGCCCGTCGCGCGCACCAGCAGCTCCGCGCGCTCGCCGACGCCCAGCAGCACCTCGCGCGCCTCCACCGGCCGCTCGAACAGCCCGCCGTCGGTGCCGATGCGCAGCAGCGTGTGCCCCTCGAGCTCCAGGCGGTACACGCGCGCGGCAGACGCGTTGATCACGCGCCAGCGCTGCACCTCGCCGCTGCGGATGGCGAACGTCGGCAGGACCGCGCCGCTCACGAACAGCACGTCGCCCTCGCGGCCGTTCTCCGCGTCCACGCGCGCGGCCGGCGTGCCCTTCGCCGGGAAGTCGATCTCGCCGTCGGCCGTGAACCGGTTGTCGGAGAGCAGCAGCACGCGCTCGCGCAGCGACGCGGGCAGCGGATCGTCCGGCGCGCGCACCACGATCGCGCCGTACAGCCCCTTCGCCACCTGGTGGCCGGTGCGATGGTGTGGATGCGGGTGGTACCAGTACGTGCCCGCCGCCCCCGGCTTGATCGTGAACACGTAGTCGTGGCGCCCGCCCGGCGGCACGGGATGGAACGGGCTGCCGTCGTGCGCGAACGGCAGGTGCAGCCCGTGCCAGTGGATCGTGCTCGGCTCCGGCAGCTGGTTGCGGAAGTGCACGACGACGCTGTCGCCCTCGCGCAGCTCGAGCGTCGGCCCGGGCACCTGGCCGTTGTACGCGAAGACGTCGCTCGGCGTCCCGGCGCGCAGCTCCAGCCTCGCGGGCGCGGCGGTGAGCGTGAGCTCGACCACGCGGCGCACGACCGTCGGCGTCGCGGACGGCGCGCGCGGCGGGACGCGGCCGCCACTCAGCGTGGCGACCAGCGCGAGCGCGACGGACGCGTGGCTCGGCCTCATGACGCGGGCTCCCGGAGAGCGGACACGGCGGCGGCGGCGCCTCGCTGGAGCGAGGCGCGTCCAGTATCGTGCTTCCGGTCCGCGACCGCCAGCGCTCGCTCAGCGCTGAGGCAGCGCTGAGGCAGCGCTGAGGCAGCGCTGAGGCAGCGCTGAGGCAGCGCTGAGGCAGCGCTGAGGCAGCGCTGAGGCAGCGCTGAGGCAGCGCTGAGGCAGCGCTCAGCGCGCGGCGCCCAGCACCCGCCCGACGGCCTCGGCGAGCGCGTCGCCGGTGAACGGCTTCTCGACGTACGCCTCGTCCACGCGCAGCGCCGCGGAGTCCTGCTGCTCCGCGTAGCCCGAGACGTAGACCACCGGCAGCGCGGGCGCCTCCGCGCGCAGCAGCGACACCAGCTCCAGCCCGCCCATCTCGGGCATGCGGATGTCGGTGACGACGGCGTCGATCGCGTGACGGTGCTCGCGCCACACGAGCAGCGCGTCCGCGCCGTGCTGCGCCTCCAGCACCACGTAGCCGCGCCGCTCCAGCAGCCGCCGCGCGGCCGCGCGCACGGCGCGCTCGTCCTCCACCAGCAGGATCGTCTCGCGCCGCGGCGCGGCGACGCCGTCCGTCGGCCCGGGCGCCTCGGCCGCCGGCGCGACCACGCCGACGCGCGGCAGCAGGATCTCGACGTGCGCGCCCTCGCCCGGCGCGCTGTCCACGCGGATCGCGCCGCCGCTCTGCGTCACGATCGCGTACACCGTCGCGAGGCCGAGCCCCGTGCCCTCGCCCACCGGCTTGGTGGTGAAGAACGGCTCGAAGACGTGGCTCATCGTCGCCGCGTCCATCCCGTGCCCCGTGTCGCGCACCGCGAGGCGCACGTACGGCCCCGGCGCGGCGATCCCCCAGCGCGTCGAGTTCGCGGTCGTCAGCGTCAGGCCGTCGACCTCGATCGACAGCGTGCCGCGCCCCGCCGGCCGCCCGTGCCGCGGCGTCAGGATCGCGTCGCGCGCGTTGATGCCGAGGTTGAGCAGGATCTGCTCGATCTGGCTCGGGTCCGCCTCCACCACCATGGGCGCCGACGGGAGATGCACGTGCAGCACGATCTGCTCGCCGAGCACGCGCTGCAGCAGCCGCTCGGCGTCGCGCACCACGACGTTGACGTCGATCGGGCGCACCGACCGCACCTGCTTGCGGCTGAACGTCAGCAGCTGCCGCACGAGCGCGCGCGCGCGCTTCACCGCGGTCGTCACCTCGACGAGGTCCGCCTGCGCGGCGTGGCCCTCGGGCAGCTCGTGCGTCGCCAGCTCCAGGTTGCCGCTGATGACCGTCAGCAGGTTGTTGAAGTCGTGCGCGATGCCGCCGGCGAGCTGGCCCACGGCCTCCATCTTCTGCGCCTGGCGCAGGCGCGCCTCCAGCTCGCGATGCTCGGTGATGTCCTCGATCGTGCCGACGGAGCCGACGAGCGTGCCCTGCGCGTCGCGGAGCGGACCGGAGCGCTTGCGCACGCACCGCGTCGTGCCGTCGGGCAGGCAGAGGCGGTACTCGCGGATGTAGTCGCTGCCCGCCTCGAGCGCGGCGTGCCACGCCTCGAGCATCGCCGCGAGGTCGTCGGGGTGCACGCGCCGCTGCCAGCCGTGGCCCGCCGCCTCCTCCGCCGACATCGCGAAGATCTGCAGCGCACGGGGGTTCGCGTACGTCACCGCGCCGCTCATGTCCGTCTCGTAGATCCCCATCGGCGACGACGCGCTGAGCGAGCGGAAGCGCGCCTCGTCGGCGGCGTGCGCGGCGATCGCGACGCGCTCCTCGGTGACGTCCACCTGCGCGCCCACCCACTCGCGGATCTCGCCCTCGGGGCCGAGCAGCGGCACCGCGCGCGCGATCATCGTGCGCCACTCGCCGTCGTGGCGGCGCAGCCGGTGCTCGATGTGGTAGGGCCCGCGGCGCTCGATCGCGTCGTGCCACGCCGCCGCGACCGCCGCGCGGTCGTCCGGATGGACCATCGACAGCCAGCCCCACCCGCTCGCCTCCTCCGCGGTCTGGCCCGTGAACGCCTGCCAGCGCGGGATGGGCTCGACGACCGTGCCCTCGGCGTCGGTCCACCAGGCGGTCGCCGCCGTGACGTCCAGCAGCGCGCGGAAGCGGCGCTCGCTGCGCTCCAGCGCGGCCTGCGTGCGGCGCGCCTCGGTCGTCTCGGTGAAGAGGACGAGGATGCCGTCGTCGATCGGGAAGACGCGGTTCTCGAACCAGCGGTCCCACGGCTCGTAGCACGCGTCGAAGCGCTCCTCGGTGCGCGCCGTCATCGCGCGCTCGTACCGCTCCTGGAACGGCTGCCCGACCGCGTCGGGAAACTCGGTCCAGATGTGCCGGCCGATCAGCTCCTCGGGCACGCGCCCGAACAGCGCGGCGGCCCGCGCGTTCACGTACACGTAGCGCCAGTCGCGGTCGAGGATCACGACGGCGTCCGTGATGTTGTCCAGCGGCAGCGCGATGCGGCCTGCGCTCTCGGTGAAGCGCTCACCGCCGACTGGCATGTCCGGATCGTGCGCGAGGTGATGCATGCGATGCGGACGTGAGGGAGACGGGAGCCGTCGCGCACGTCCTGCGCAGCGCGCGTCGGCCGGGGCCGTTCCGGCTCGACGTCACGCGCGCGGGGCGAAGTCTGACAGCGATGTCAGCATGACCTGCGCCTGCCCGTCGACGGTCGCGCGATCTCCCTCACAGACGACACGACATGACGGTTCGTTCATGCAACCGGGGACGCGGCAGCATGACCTCCAGCCCAGCTTGTCGCGCGCGGTCGGAGCGCGCAATCGACGACGTGGGCAGGATGCGGGATGCGCCACGAGCCGCTGCGCACCTCGCGTTCGACTGTCGCGCCCCGACGGCAGCAGCACGATCACGCGCGGCCGTCAGGCAACCGTCAGGCAGCCGTCAGAACGCCAGCCGCACGCCGCCGTTCACGGTGAAGCCCGCGAGATCGGTCCAGGCGTCGGTGGTCCACCGGCCGCCGGGCCCGCGCGTGCGGCGGAGCAGCGGATCGAAGCGGGTCTGCCGCACGTTCGTGAGGTTCTCCAGGTTCACGAACAGGCGCGCGAGGCCCGCGCGCGTCTCGAACGCGCGCTCGCCCAGCAGCCCGACGATCACGTACGGCCGGCTCTCGCGCCGGTACGGATCGTCCGCCAGCGCCTGGCGCCCCGTGTAGTAGACCTCGAGCCCCACGCGGCTCGTCCCCTCGCGCTCCACGGCGGCGACGACGCCGGCCGCGTGGCGCGGCGTCAGCGGCACCTCGCGGCGCGCGCACGATGCCGCACTGCCCGCCGGCACCGACGGATCGCATTCCCTGCCGCGCAGGAAGGTGTACGTGCCGGTGACGCGCAGCGCCGGCGGCTCCTCGCCGTCCGCGCCCTCCGGGCCCTCCTCCCCCAGCGCATGCACGAGGCGCGCGAGCAGCTCGCCGCCCCACGTGTGCGTGGCGCCCGGCGCGTTGACGAGCGCGATGCGGCGCGCGCCGTCGGCGGTGAGGCCGCGCGCATCGGCGACCTGCAGCGCGTGCGCGACGCGCGAGCCGAACGCGGTGGCGTTCACCTCCAGCCGGCCGAGCGCCGTCGCCAGTGGCCCGCCGACGTCGAGCGAGGCGCTGCGTGCGCGCTCCGCGACCAGCCCGCGCAGCGGCGCGAGCGGCGTCAGCCCCGTGGCCTCCGTCTCCTCGGTGAACGGCGTCGGCGCGAACGCGCCCGTGCCGCCGGAGAGCCGCGTCGTCCAGCCCGCGAGCGCGCCGCCGTCCGCTTCGCCCGGTCGCCGCAGCAGCAGCGACAGGCGCGGGTTCACGAACGTGCCGTACGCGCCGTGCGCGTCCAGGCGCGCGCTCGCGGAGACCGACGCCCACGGCGCGGGATCGGCGTCCAGCTGCACGAACGCGGCGGGGACCGCGTGCGCGTGGTCGAAGCCCGCGACGTCCGCGTTGTGGTAGGCGTCGCGCTGGAACGCGGCGCCCGCGACGTAGGTGACCGCGCCGCGCGGCACGGCGACCGCCGCCTCGCCGAACCAGGTGCGGTGCCGGTCCTCCTCGCGCACCGCGCCGAAGCGGTGCGCGTGCCGCTGCTCCATCGCCGACGCGCGCACGGTGACGATCGCGCCGTGCAGCGCGCGCTCCGCCGGGACGACCCAGCGCGCCAGCCCGCCGACGTCCGCGCGGCGCGTGCGCAGCGCCTCGGCGTACGCGCGGCCCGCGGGCGTCCCGTCGGGCACCGTCCGCCCGTCCATCGTGCCGCCCTCACGCTTCTCGGCCGTCACGCCGCCGGTCAGGAACACGGTGCGCCCCGCGCCGTCGTCGAGGTAGAGGCGCGGGCGCAGCACGACGCGCGCGTAGCCCGGCAGGTCGGTCCAGCCGTCGTCGTCCACGTCCTGACGCTGCTGGTGGTGCGCGCCCGCGAGCAGCGTGTAGCCCGCGCGCGCGGTCACCGGTCCCGCGCCGAAGTAGACCGCGTCGGTGCCGCCGCGCGACGTGCGGTTCACGAGCGCGGTCTGCGCGTCCTCGTCGCCGGGCCGACGCGACACGAGGTTGATCACGCCGCCCAGCGCCGAGCTGCCGTAGAGCGCCGACGCGGTGCCCTTGATGATCTCGACGCGCGCGAGGTCGAGCGGCGGGATCTGCAGCAGCCCCAATCCACCCGCTTGGCCACCGTACAGCGGCAGCCCGTCGGCGAGGATGAGCGTGTAGCGCCCGCGCAGCCCCTGCACGCGCACGTTCGCGCCGCCGAGCGAGGGGTTCGTGGCCTGGACGCGCAGGCCGCTCGTCTCGTTCAGCATCATCGCGATGTCGCCGGGCGTCATCGCCACCTTCTCGGCCACCTCCTCCTCGTCGATCACCTCGACGCGCAGCGGCGTGTCCTCCACGCGCCGCTCGTCGCGCGTCGCGGTGACGACCACCGCCTCCACCTCCGCGCCCTTCGCGGTCAGCGACGCGGCGACGGCCGTGTCCTGCGCCGCGCGCAGCGCGAGCCGCAGCGTGTCGGCGCGGAAGCCGAGCCGCTCGACCACGAGCGCACGATCACCGGCGGGCAGCCGCAGCGTGGCGGCGCCGTGCGCATCGGTCTGCGTGGCGGCGCGGTCGGGTGCGAGCGCGCGCACGATCGCGCCCTCCACCGGCGCGCCCTCGTGGCGCACGGTGACGCGCACCGTCGCCAGCGTGTCCTGCGCATGCGCCGGCGCGGCGACGGCCAGAGCGAGGACCGCTGCCACACCCGATCCGAGCGCGTGCCTCATGCCCGGGAGGCGGCGTTCGTCACCGGCGCCTTGTGCGCGTGGTGCGTGGGCTCCACGCGCGGGCGGCGGCGCAGCGTCGGCGACGTCAGCGCGAACAGCAGGAAGCCCGAGCCAACCGTCACCAGGCCGAGCACGGAGAACGCGCGCAGCACGAGGTTGTTGAAGTCGTCGCGGCCGGCGTAGTCCATCGTGTGCAGCATCCAGAGGAAGTCGAACGCGCGCCACCGGTCGTTGCGGATGCGGAGCACCTGGCCCAGCTCCGCGGGCACGTACGCCGTCGCGCCCTCGGCGTCGCCGAAGCGCACCGCCCACGCGGGGAGCGGCTGCTCGCGGAACTCGTGGTGCGCGCCCACCGAGTCGGCCGTCAGCAGCGACACGCCGGTGACGGGCGCGGCGCCGCGGTAGGCCGCCCGCGCGGCGCGCACCGCCTCGTCGCGGTCGAGCGGGCCGCGGAGCGCGCCCGTCGTCGCGTCCACCAGCTGCCGCCGCTTGATCGCGCGCGCACCGTCGGTCGCGAAGTAGGTGACGCGGTACGTCGGGCGCCCGACCACGCTCGCCAGCTCGACGGCGGCCACCGAGTCCACGCGCGTGCGTGCGCGCAACGCCGCGAGGGCCGCGCCCGGCGCGATGCGCGCCGCGTCGGCATCGACGGCGGGCGCGGGGCGCATCAGGTGGTCGCCGTGCACCGCGTCGAGGTCGGTCCACGAGAAGTACAGCCCACCGACGGTCCAGAGCACGAACTGGACGCCGATGAGGAGGCCGAGCCAGCGGTGGATGCGGCGGGCGCGGTAGGTGACGCTGCGGGGACGTGGCGACGACATGACGGGATCGTGATGCTTGCGCACGCGATGCGGAAGGGCGGCCGGTGCACCGGTCGCGCTTGCAGCGCGTCCCGGCAGGTCCCACTGTAGCAGTCCGTCGCACGCCGCGCGCAGTCCGTGGCGCGGCCGCCAGGATCCCTTTCCCAGGCCCGGAGGATCCGTCATGCGTCAGTCGCTGCAAGTGCTGCAAGCGCTGCTCGTGCTGCTCGCCACCGCGTGCGCGAGCCCCGACGGCCCGACCGCCCTGCGCGCCCCGGAGCGTGGGCCGGCGCTCGACCGCAACACCGTCAACACGTCCGCGCTCCCCGACCTGATCGTCGACACGAAGGCCACGCGCAACAACTGGCTGGTGCGCGTGGAGGACTTCCCGGCGGAGTTCTGCAGCGTGCAGGAGGGCGGCGTGACGCCCGGCACGCACACGGTGCTGCGCTTCACCGTGACGACGCCCAACATCGGCGAGGGCGACGTGTTCGTCGGCAGCCCGCTGGCGCACATGGATCCCAACGGCGACGGCGACTTCTCGGACCAGGACGGGCTGTTCGAGTTCGCGTCGTGCCACGGGCACTTCCACTTCCAGCACTACGCCACGTACCGGCTGCTCGACGCGAGCGGCACCGAGTGGAAGGCGGCCAAGCGCGGCTTCTGCATGCTCGACACGGACCCGTACAACGTCGGCACGGGCGACGGGACGTGGAGCTACCGGAACTGCGGCACCACCACGCGCGACGGCTTCCAGGGCATCAGCGACGGGTGGGCCGACACCTACACGTTCAAGCTGGGCGGCCAGTACTTCGTGCTCGACGGCGGGGACGGACAACCCGCGGTGCCGCCCGGGGTCTACACGATCGAGGTCGAGGTGAACCCGGCGTACGCCCCGTCCGCCGGCGGCTGCCCGCGGGTGACCGACGCCGCGACGGGCCTCTGCCACCAGTTCGCCGAGAGCGACTACACGAACAACGTCGGCCGCACGACGATCACGATCCCGGATCATCCGGGGCGCAGCGGCTACGGGCCGCTGAAGAACGACAACAAGAAGATCACGGCCGAGGACGAGATCGACCACAAGGCCAAGTGACGCGACGCGGGGCCCCGGCATCGGCCGGGGCCCCGCGTCGCGTCACGGATGATGGCCGGCGTGCGGATCGGCCGGCTTCGCGGCCGGCTTCGCGGCCGGCTTCGCGGCCGGCTTCGCGGCCGGCTTCGCGGCCGGCTTGGCCGCGGGCTTCGCGGCTCGCTTCGGCGCCGGCCGCGCGGCGGGCTTCGCGGCCGGCGCGTCCTTCGTCACCCGCGGCGCCGGCGTCGTGTCGGCCGCCGGCGCGGCCGGTGTGACTGGCGCCGCGTGGTGCATCGCGTGCCCCGTGTCCGGCGCGGCGGCCGGGGCGCTCGCGGCCGGCGCGCTCGCGGCCGGGGCGCTCGCCGCCGCCGCGTCGGTGCCGTGCCCCGCATGCTCGCCGCCCGTCGCCTGCCCGTGCTTGAAGCCCGTCATCGCGCCCGTGCGGTCGTCGTGCGTCATCACCGCGCCGTACGTCACCGTCGGCGTCGGCAGCGTGGGCAGGAAGCCCACCGACGGGCCGCCCATGTTCTCCCGCCCCATGTGCGCGGCCATCGTCCGCCACGCCTCGGGCGTCATCACGTACGACGTGTCGTCGCGGAAGCGGCGCGCCGCCAGCACGATCTCGGCCCGCTTGCGGTCGCGCGGCACGGCGTCGTTGGCGAGGATGTCGCTGATGACGTCGTGCATCGAGTGCAGGTTGTCGAAGATGATCGCCGCCTCGGGATAGCGCGCGGCGAACGTCGGCGCGATAGCCGGCGTCATCGGCATCTGGTACGGGAAGGTGCGCGGTGGGTCCTGCAGCATCTGCCAGAACCGCGCGACCGTCGCCCGCACGCCCGCCTGCCGCTCGGCCTCCGTCGTGCCGACCATCAGCGGCTCGTAGAGCCCGACCTGCAGCCAGTGGTACGCCCAGATCAGCCCGTTGAACTTCGGGTAGCGCTGCCGGAACGCGAGCGAGTACGGCTGCTCCTGCATCAGCTTCATGCTCTTCGGCACCGCGCTGAACGCGACGTCGCGGCGCGAGCGGTAGTAGTCGAGCAGCCGCCGCACCTCGCGGTCCTTCCCCGCCTGGTCCAGCCGCGCGTCCGCCAGCACGTCGTAGAGCTGGCGATGGAGCACGTGCGCCCACTCGAACATCTGCTTCGCCTCGGGCGCGAGGCGCGCGTACCGCACCTCGATCGCGGCCTCCTCCAGCGGCACGCGCGGCGGGCGCACGAGCACCTTCTGCGTGAGGTAGGCGTACTCCTGCTCCTCCAGCAGCGACGCCGGCGCGCCGGGCCTCGTCCACAGCTTCTCGTACAGGATCGCGTGCCCGTAGTCGAAGGCGTTGAACAGCCGGTCCGCGCCCTGGTAGTTGTTCCGGAACACCCAGTTGTGCGGCGCCTGCAGGTAGAACTGCTCGTGCGTCGTGACCCACTGCGCGCGCGCGGCGGCCGGCGCGAGCAGCGCGGCGGCGACGACGATCGATCGCATCACGCTCCGCATCAGCGGGTCCTCCACGGCATGCCCACCACCACGGCGGCGCCCACGGTCGCGTACCAGCCGCGGTCGTCGCCGGTGAGGCGGTAGCCCGCGCCCGCGTCGGCGGCGACGCGAGGGCTCAGCTGGTAGCGGGCGCCGGCGCCGGAGTTCCACTCGACGGCGGCGTCGTCCGCACGCAGCGGCCGGCGCGCGACCACCTCGCCGGTCAGCAGCAGCGATCGCAGCGGCAGCGTGCGGTCCACCGCGACGCCCGCCTGCCAGCGCGACAGCTCCGCGGTGCCCGCGTCCGTGCCCGCATCCGACTCCGTCCCGAACGTGTACTGCCCGTTGAGGTGGAAGCGCGCCCACGGGAGCGTGCGCGTCGCGATCCCCTTCACCGACGGATACGCGCGCTCGGGCCCGAGCCCGCCGGCGGGAACGAGCACGTCGGCCGCGACGGCGAGCGCGGGGAGCGCCGTCTCGACGTTCAGGTTGTGGAGCACCGACAGCTCGACGCCCGCCAGCCCGGACGCGCGCTGCGCGCCCCGCTCGACGAACGCGAACGGCAGCCCGACCTCGAGCTGCGTGCGCGGGAGGATGCCGACGGCGACCTCCGGCTCCACGCCCCAGTGGTACGTGCCGCCGCGCGCGCGCTCCAGGCGCAGCGGCGCGAGCTGCAGCTCGAGCGCGCGGCGCTCGACGGGATACGCGTCCTCGACCGTGATGGGGCGGCCGGCGTCGGTGTTGTAGTAGTCGGTCTGCGCGGCGGCGGGCCGCGCGACGAGCGATGCGAGCGCTGCGAGCGAGGCGGCCGCGCGCGAGGCGGCCACGAGCCCTCGGCCGGCGCGCGGCGCCGGCGGGGCGGAAGGCTTCGGAGACATGCGTCCTGCGTGAAGGGATCGACCATGGTCGCCCGCGCGCACGCGAGCGAGTGGAGCGCGCGGGAAGCGCGCGCGGCACGCGCCGGCGATGCGCCGGCGTGCGGGTCGATCAGGCGCGCGGCGGCGGCGGCTCGGGCGCGGCGCGCGTGGAGGCGGGCACGCGCACGCGCACGCGCGAGACTTCCGCGTGCACGGACGCGAGCGACGCGGGCGTCACCGCGGGCGCGGCCACCGCGACGGCGGCGCAGCCGGCCGCGGTGATGCAGTGCGTGGGCGCGCCGTCATGGTGCGGCGCCGGCGCGTCTCGCTCGTCAGCGGCGTCGTGATGTGCGCCGTGATCCGCCGCGGCGTGGGAGGCGGCAGCCGCGACAGGCGTCGCCGACGCGGGGCTCGCGCACGCCATGCCGCCGCCCAGCACGCTCACGTGGAGCAGCAGGACGTGGCACAGCAGGGCGACGGCGGTGCGGAGGCGGGACATCACGCGCGGAAGCTAGCGGGTCGGCCGACGGCGGTCACCCGCCGTCATCGGCCGTCACCGGCTGTGCCGGTACATCAGGTCCACGAGCTCGTCGTACATCGCGCTCGCCTCGTCGGGCGTGCCGCGCAGCGCCGAGGTCGCGCAGTGCTTGAGGTGGTTGCGCATGAGCTCCCGGCCCACGGCGCGGAGCGCCTCGTGCACCGATGAGATCTGCGTCATGACGTCGGCGCAGTAGCGGTCCTCCTCGACCATTTTCTGCAGCCCGCGCACCTGCCCCTCGATGCGCCGCAGGCGCTTGAGGTTCCGCGTCTTGGCGTCGGGGTCCACGGCGACCGCCTTCCGCCCCTCGGCGTCGTGGTCGGCACCGTGATCGGCGCCGCAGCCGCAGGCGGCCGTCGGCGCGTGGGTGTGCTCGTGCTCGTGCGTCGACATGGTCACGACCTGGAGGTGGACAGGCGCGCCCCGCGCAGCCGCAGGCTGTTGGACACGACGCTCACGGAGCTGAACGCCATCGCCGCGCTGGCGAGGATGGGGCTCAGCAGCAGCCCGAACGCGGGATAGAGCACGCCGGCGGCGATCGGGATGCCGACGACGTTGTAGACGAACGCCCAGAACAGGTTCTGCTTCATCGTGCGCATGGTGCGGCGCGAGAGCGCGATCGCGTCCACCGCGCCCGCGAGGTCGCCGCGCATCAGCGCGACGTCCGCCGCCTCGACCGCGACGTCCGCGCCGCTGCCGACCGCGATGCCCACGTCGGCCTGCACCAGCGCCGGCGCGTCGTTGACGCCGTCGCCCACCATCGCGACGACCCGCCCCGCCGCCTGCAGGCGCCGCACCTCGGCCACCTTGCCCTCCGGCAGCACCTCGGCCACCACGTGCGCGATGCCGGCCGCGCGCGCGATCGCCTCGGCCGTCGTGCGGTGGTCGCCCGTCAGCATGACCACGTCGAGCCCCAGCGCGCGGAGCCGAGCGATCGCGTCGCGCGACATCGCGCGGATCGGGTCCGCGACCGCGACCACGCCCGCGAGCGCGCCGTCGACGGCGGCGTACATCGGTGTCCTGCCATCGCCGGCCAGCCGCGCGGCGGCATCGGCGAGCGGCCCGACGTCGACGGCCCAGTCGCGCATCAGCGCCGCATTGCCGACGGCGATCGCGCGGCCGTCCACCACGCCCGTCGCGCCGCGCCCCGTCGCCGACGCGAAGGTCTCCGGCGCCGCCAGCGCCAGCCCGCGGTCGCGCGCCGCGCGCACGATCGCCTCGGCCAGCGGGTGCTCGCTCATGGTTTCCAGGGATGCAATGAGGCGCAGCAGCTCGTCCTCCGACGCGCCGTTCGCGACGACGACGTCGGTGACCGCCGGCCGCCCCTCCGTGACCGTGCCCGTCTTGTCCAGCACCACCGTCGTCACGTCGCCCGCGCGCTGCAGCGCCTCGCCGCCCTTGATCAGGACGCCCAGCGCCGCGCCGCGGCCCGTCGCGACCATCACCGCCGTCGGCACGGCGAGCCCCATCGCACAGGGGCAGGCGATGATCAGCACCGCGACCGCCGCCGCGAACGCGCGGACGGTCGCCGCGCCCACGGGCGTGCCGGTCGCGTGCGCGACCACGAACCAGGCGGTGAACGTCGCGATCGCGATCGAGAGCACCACCGGCACGAACACCGCGCTGATGCGGTCCGCGAGCGCCTGGATGGGCGCGCGCGAGCCCTGCGCGTCGCGCATCAGCCGCACGATGCGCGCGAGCACGCTGTCGGCGCCGAGGGTGGTGGCGCGGAAGCGGAAGGCCCCGGTGCGGTTGATCGTGCCGCCGATGACGCGGTCGCCCACCGCCTTCTCGACCGGGATCGACTCGCCGGTCAGCATCGACTCGTCGACCGCGCTCGCGCCCGCGAGCACCTCGCCGTCCACCGGCACGCGCTCGCCCGGCCGCACCAGCACGACGTCGCCCGCGCGCACCGCCTCGATCGGCAGGTCGACCTCCTCGGTGCCGCCGTCGGGCGTGGGGCGCGCGACGCGCGCGGTGGGCGGCTGTAGCGCCGCCAGCGCGCGCAGCGCCGCGGACGTCTGCCGCTTCGCGCGCGCCTCGAACGCGTTGCCCGTGAGGATGAGCGCGATGATGATGACCACCGCCTCGTAGTACACGTCGGGCGCGAGCCCCGCGGCGCGGAACAGCTGCGGCGCGACGGTCGCGACGGCCGAGTACACGAACGCCGCGCCCGTGCCGACGGCGATGAGCGTGTTCATGTCCGCCGCGTGGTGGCGGAAGGCCGCCCACGCGCGCACGTAGAAGTCGCGGCCCGCCCACGCCATCACGCCCAGCGTGACCACGAGCAGCGTCCACGAGATCGCGGCCGCGGGGATCGCGTACAGCCATGGCGCGACGCCGCGCAGCGCGGGCGTCAGCGCGTGCATCGCCCAGCGCATGAACGGGTCGGCGACGACGCCGTGCGTCTCGGCGACCATCAGCGGCATCGACAGCACCATCGCCAGCGCGCCGACGACGCCGCTGGCGATCGCCTTCGTGCGCAGGTCGTGGAACTCCTCCGTCTGCGCGTGGTCGCGCGCCGCCTGCTCGTCGAACGCCGACACGTCGGGCCGCGGCAGCTCGGCGCCGTAGCCGGTGTCGCGGATCGTCGCGACGAGGGCGTCGGGCGTGACCGCGGCCGGGTCGTACGACACGGTCGCGTTGCCCATCATCAGGTTCACGCTCGCGTCGACGACGCCGGGCGTCCGGCTCAGCGTCCGCTGCACGCGCCCCTGGCACGCGGCGCACGTCATCCCGGTCACGGGAATGACGACGCGCTCGGACGGCGCGGCAGGTGCGGGCGTCTGCGTGGTGGTCATGGGATGCCTCTCCTCACTCGGCGACGAGCTTTCCGCGCAGCATGCCCATGCCGCACGTGAACTCGTACGTGCCCGCGGCCGGCGGCGTCACCTCGACGACGGTGCGCTGGTGCGCGGGGAGGAAGCGGCGCACGCCGAAGTCCCCGAACACGACCTCCTCGGAGCAGCTCGAGGTCTCCTGGCGGTCGAAGGTCAGGCGCACGGGCCGGCCGGCCTTCACGCGCACGACCGCGGGCGTGTAGCCGCCGTGCACGGCGATCGTGGCCTCCTGCGGCGCGCCGGCCGCGGTGGCGCCGCTGGCCACGGTGGCGACCGCCGCGGTCCGCTGCGCGAGGAAGAAGTACCAGTTCACCCACGCGATGCCGGCGGCCCCGCCAGCCAGCACCAGCCAGTCGACCGTGGTCATGGCGCGGCCCTCCGGAGCGCGTGCAGCGGCTCGGCCGGCGCGCTCGGAGCCGCGGAATCGACGACGGTGGCCTGGTAGCCGGCGTCCTCGACCGCCGTGAGGAGGGTGGCCGCCGACACGCCGTCCGTGGTGACGGTGGCGCCGCCGATGCGGACGTCCTGCACCGCGACGCCCGGCACCGCGGCGAGGGCGCGTCGGACGCCGGCGACGCAGTGGCCGCAGGACATGCCGGTGATCGCGAGGGCGATGGTCTCCATGTCGTGTACTCCTGCCGGACGGGTGGGCGATACCCCCAGGGGGTAAGAGCAATCTAGGATACCCCCCAGGGGCATGCAATCCCTCCGGCCGCCATGGCGCGTACGTCGCGGTCCTACACGGTCGGCGCCGGCTTCCGACAGACGGCGCGCCCCGAAGCACCTAGCATTCCCGGCGCGCCAACCCGCGCGATACGGCACATCCCCGACCGACTCCCGAACAACTCATGCAGCAGCTCATCCGCGGCATCCACCAGTTCCAGACCGAGGACTTCCGCCCGCTCGCGACGCTCTTCGAGCAGCTGGCCGAGCGGCAGTCGCCCGAGACGCTGTTCATCACGTGCTCGGACTCGCGCATCGATCCGAACCTGCTGACGCGCTCGCGCCCGGGCGACCTGTTCATCCTGCGCAACGCGGGCAACATCATCCCGCTCGCCGGCGGGACGACCAGCGGCGAGGTCGCGACCATCGAGTACGCCGTCGGCGCGCTCGGCGTGAAGGACATCATCGTCTGCGGCCACACGCACTGCGGCGCGATGAAGGGGCTGCTGCACCCCGAGTCGCTGACGGAGCTGCCCGCGGTCGCCGGGTGGCTGGAGCACGCGGCCACGACGCGCCGCATCGTCACCGACCACTACGGGCACCTGCCGGAGGACCGGAAGCTCGTGGCGGCGATCGAGGAGAACGTGCTCGTGCAGCTGGAGCACCTGCGCACGCTGCCGGTGGTCGCCTCGCGCCTGCGCCGCGGCGACCTGCACCTGCACGGCTGGGTCTACAAGATCGAGACGGGCGAGGTGTTCGCGTACGACCTCGAGACGCAGGCGTTCGTCGCGATCGCGGAGCACGCCGTGAACGGCGACGCCGAGGGCGCGCGGCGCCGCGCGGCGACCGGCATCTGAGCGTGCGCGGGCGCGCGATGCGCCCGTCGAGCGTACGTTGACCGCGTGATCACCTACGACCCGAAGAACTGGGTCCGCGTCCTCCTCGACTTCCCGCGCAGCCCCGTCTTCCGCACGCTCGCCATCGACGTGCTGCTGGCGGGCGTGTGGGGCGGGCTGGTGGCGTGGATCGAGCTCGACGTGGTGCGCGTCGCGCTCCCGATCGGCCCGTCCTTCCTGTCGATCCTCGGGATCATCCTCGGCCTGCTGCTGGTGTTCCGCACGAACACCGCGTACGACCGGTGGTGGGAAGGACGGCGGCTGTGGGGCCAGCTGCTGAACGTGTCGCGCGCGCTGGCGCACCAGCTGGACGCGCAGCTCGCGCCCGACGCGCCGCAGCGCCGCGTGTACGCCGCGATGATGGCGGCGTTCCCGGCGGCGCTGGCCGCGCACCTGCGCCGCGCGCGCACGGCGGACGGGCCGCACGTCCCCAACCAGCTCGTGCGCGACCTGTCGCGGCAGGTGCACGGCGACGTGCTGATCGGCGCGCTGCCGCGCGAGGCGGCGGTCGCGCTGACGCCGCTGCTGGTCGCGTACGACGACGTGACGGGCGCGTGCGAGCGGATCCGCAACACGCCGATCCCGTTCTCGTACAGCTCGTACGTGAAGCAGTTCGTGCTGCTGTACGCGCTGGTGCTGCCGTTCGGGCTGGTGCGCGAGTTCCGCTACGCGACGATCATCGCCAGCATGATGACCTTCTTCGCGACGATGGGGTTGGAGCTGCTGGCGGTGGAGATCGAGGAGCCGTTCGGCACCGACCCCAACGACCTGCCGCTGGACGACATCGCGGCGCGCGCGAGGCGCGACGTGCACGAGCTGCTGGGGGTCGAGCCAGGGTAGAGGTGGCTGGGTGCTGCGTGCATGACCGCTCGGGACACGTGGGCGTGGCAGACCCCCTCACCCTTTGGTGAGGGTACGGATGCTTCGGATCTGAACGGATCGTCCGGATCGCTCTCCGTGGCGGCGACGCCCCGTGCGCTACTCGGGGCGATCCGGAGCATCCGCATCATCCGGAGCATCCGGATCCTCACCAACAGGCGAAGGGCGGGCACGATGACCGGATGGGGTGCCGCGCGGGGGCGTGACGGGCCGAAGCGGGGCCATACAGGGCCGACACGGCCGCGCCCGGCTGATGATTCTGCGTTCTGCGTCACGATTCCCGGTGGTGCGAAACCGCTCCCCATCACATCATGCTGTCACGCGGCCGGGACGATCGGACCGTCCTCTCCGGCGCGGTGGCGTCCCGGTTGCTATGGGAAGCACGCATCCCGGAGGGCGAGACTGTAACCGCACGACCGCGCCCCCGCACACCCCGCACACCGGCGGGGCGCACTCCGGGGTTGGGAGGGCCAGAGCGGTCCTCCTCCCCACGATCTCGGTATGGAGACGAGCACCATGCGCATGATGGGAACCGTGAAGTGGTTCAACAACGACAAGGGCTTCGGCTTCATCGCGCCCGAGGACGGTAGCAAGGACGTGTTCGTCCACCACACCGCGATTCAGGGAACGGGCTACAAGTCGCTCGACGAAGGCGAGAAGGTCGAGTTCGACGTGGCGCAGGGCCAGAAGGGCCCCCAGGCGGAGAACGTGACCCGGCTCGGCGGCGGCACCCCGGGCGGCGGCGGTGGCGGCGGCCGCGGCGGCCGTGGTGACTACGGCGGCGGCGGTGGTGGCGGCGGCTACGGCGGTGGTGGCGGCTACGGTGGTGGCGGCGGCGGTCGCGGCGGCCGTGGCGGCGGCGGCGACTACGGCGGCGGGCGCGGCGGCCGGGACTACTGAGCTCCTCGTCGCGGAGGGTGGACCGGGCACGCCGCGAGGCGCCCGGTCCACCCTCCGCGATGCCGTTCCCGGTCATCCGCACGACACGAAGGCGGGCCATCGATCGATGGCCCGCCCTTCGTCGTACCCCATGGCGTCACGCGTCCCGGATGTCACGCGCCCCGCGCGCTGCCCCGACGGGCGTCAGCGCCCCGCGGCCCCGCGCCGCGTCCACCGCGCGACGACGTACGTGAGGTCGGCCCACACCGCCGGCGGCGCGCCCGGCCGCACGACGAAGGTGAACCGGCTCGCGCCATTGGTGAACGCGAGCGGCGCCACCTGCCGCATCGGCTCCGGCGGGCCGCCATCCCACACGAACGCCAGCCCGTCGCCCGAGCGCGCGAACGCGGCCGGCCCGTCGCCGTACGCGCCGGCCAGCGCGTCCAGCGTCGCCGGCGAGGCGCGCACCGGCGTCTCGCGCTCGGGCGCCGCCGGACCGAGCGCGGCCGCGATCAGCTGCTCGGCGAGCGCGACGTGGCGCACCGGGCCCTCGGTGTTCAGCAGCAGCACGATCGAGAGCGAGTCGTCGGGCAGGTACGCGAGGTAGGACGCGTAGCCGCCGACGTCGCCGCCGTGGTGCCGCGCGCGCCGCCCCGCCAGCGTCGACAGCGCGAGGCCGAAGCCGTAGCGCGCGCGCAGCGTGTCGGCGCCCGCGCCGCGCACCAGCGCGCCCGTCGTCATCGCCGCGTAGGACGCCGGCGCCAGCACGCGGCCGCGATGGAGCGCGTCGTTCCACGCCGCCAGGTCGAGCGCCGACGCGCACAGGTGCGTGCCGCCCGCCGCGTGCGCGACGCTCGGATGCAGCGGCCGCTCGACGACGCGCAGCCCCTCGCGGGTCCGGCGATGCCCCGACACCGGCGCCGTCGCGCCCGCGCGCACGCCGCAGTAGCCCGCCGTCGCCGCGCCCGCCGGGCGCAGCAGCGTTCGCGTCACGTGCTCGGCGAAGCTCACGCCCGCGTGCCGCTCCAGCAGCATGCCGAGCAGGAGGTAGCCGGTGTTGGAGTAGCGAAGCTGCGTGCCGGGCGCGAAGTCGAGGGGCAGCCCGCGCACGCGCGCGAGCGTCTCCATGGGGCGCACGTCGCGCGCACGGGTGGAGTCCGGGTCCGGCCGGTCCGCGAAGTCCGGCAGCCCCGCGGTGTGCGTCAGCAGCTGGCGCACGGTGATGCGGCGGCCCTGCGTCGGCGCGTCGGGCACGTGGCGCCTGACGTCGTCGTCCAGCCCCACCACGCCGCGCTCCACCAGCCGCAGCACCGCGGCCGCCGCGACCTGCTTCGTGAGCGACGCGATCGGGAAGACGCGGTCGACCGTCATCGGCACCGCGCGCGCGAGGTCGACGTGGCCGTAGCCGCGCGCCAGCAGCGTGTCGCCGCCGCGCCGCACGACGACCGTGAGCCCCGCGACGTCGCCGCGCGCGACGGGCGCGCCCGCGATCGAGTCGAGCCGCGCGACGATGCGCGCCCGGGACGGCTGCGCGCCGAGCACGGTCGCGAGGCTCGGCAGCGCGAGGATGCACGCGGCGAGGCGGAGAGAGCGGAGCATCGCCAGCCTACGGCCGCGTGGTGGCGCCGGGTTTCGAGTGGCGTCGCGTCGGGTTGACTTCGCGGGGCCCAGGGCTAGACTCACGACCAGGGAGTCGCGTCCCGATGTGCATGGTGGCCGCCGCGCGTTGCAGCGCGGGCGCAGCCGCCCCGGCGAGCCGTGTGGCTCGCCGCGACATCGGAGACGCGACTTCGTGCATTCCAGCCGGTTGCCTCCCATGACGTCGCTCCCCGTCCAGCATCCGCGCAGCGCACGCGCCGCGACCCCGCCGATGGCGGGGCGTGTCGCGCCGCGCGCCCGGGCGGGCCATTGGACGGGGCGCTGGACGGGGCGCGCCGCGACCTCGCGCGCGACGGACAGCGGCCTGCCGCTGCTGCTGGTGAGCGCGCGCACGCACCGCACGCGGGTGTCCGAGATGCGGGGCTTCGCGGCCCGCCCGGCGGCGCATGCCGTCCGGCGGGCCCCCGCCCCCATGCCGCCCGCGCGCAGCGCGCTCGTGCGGCCGACCGCCGGCACTCCCTAGCGGAGCGCGCCGGCGCGGCCGCGCCGAGCATCGGTCGAGTCCAGGGGTCCCGCGACGGCGGGGCCACGGCCCACCGCCCCGCTGCGCCCTCCGGGCCCGGCGGGGCG
Organism: Roseisolibacter agri; assembly: GCF_030159095.1. Lineage (NCBI taxonomy): Bacteria > Pseudomonadati > Gemmatimonadota > Gemmatimonadia > Gemmatimonadales > Gemmatimonadaceae > Roseisolibacter > Roseisolibacter agri. Next base: position 805,250 of record NZ_BRXS01000002.1, on the reverse strand, counting down.
GTTCGCATCCCCCGGAGGCGCACGCGCGCCCGGGGACGGCCGCCACACACGCGACTCCTGCGGCCCTCCCACGCGCGACGTGCGTCCTCCCGCCCCTCACCTCAGGCGGTGGAGGACCGCATCCCGCTCGACCAGGCACTCGACGCGCACGCCACCTCGCGACTCCCGGGACCACCGTGGAGCGCGAGGTCGGCGGCGCATCCCACATGACACGCGCCCGGAGGACCCCCATGCTGCGAGTGCTCGCCGACGGCGAGGATCGACATCGAATCGAGGACGCGACCGGCCGCGAGGTCGGCTGGATCCGCGGCCGCATCATCGGCCTGTGCGGCTTCGCAGACGAGCGGCACGCGATCGCGGCCACCGCGCCGGCGTGGCGCGCGCTCGACGCCGTGCTGCGGCGCACGTTCGCGGGCTGGCCGCGCTACGCGCCCGCCTTCGACGCGCTGCGCGTCATCCACGACGGCATCGACGAGTGGCTCTCCGACGGCCACACGCGCCTCGCGCTCGTGCTGCGCGCGCCGCACGACACGCACGTGGACGCGCCGCACGCGTACGGGCTGACGCTCGCCTTCGCGCTGCCATCGTACGCGCACGAGGGCCTCGCCGTCGCGGCGGCGCAGCTCATGGGCGAGGCCGTGCACGCGCTCGCGAGCGAGGCCGCGCCGCGCGTCACGTCCGACGCGGCCTGACGTCACCCACCACACACATCGATCCCCTCACGGCAGGAGCGTGCGTCATGCATGGCCGACGAGTCGTCACCGGAACGGAGGTCGCGGAGGCGTCACCGCCGCCCGCGCCCGAGGAGCTGCTCGCCGCGGTCGTGAACGGCTGGCGGCTGAGTGACGTCGTGCCGAGCACGCTCGACCTCGTGGAGCGCGATCCGCTCGCGTCGGGCGGCCGCTTTCCGGGAGATCTCGTGCGCGGGCTGATGGAGCTGCCCGGCAGCTTCTGGGGCCGCGCGCCGCGGCTGTACGCGCGCTATCGCGCCGTGCTGCGCGCGAGCGCCGACGCGCGGCGCCGGCTCCCACCCGAGTCGCGCCTCGCGTTCTGGGGCCCGCTCGACGACGTGGCGGGTGTGCGATGACGCGGCCACGCACCGACGTCGCGCGCGCCGCCGCGGCGTGGCCGGTGGTGCTCGTCGCCGCGGTCCTCAGCGTCGCGCTGTCGCGGCCATGGGCGCACGCGGTGCCGCGCGAGCTGCGTGCGCCGGTCGCCGCGGTCGGCGCGATCCTCCTCGGCCTCGCCGTGCTGATGGCCGTCGAGTGGCGGCGCGCGCGACTGCGCGCGACGCTACGCGCCAGGCGACTCGCGTCGCAGCCGCACGCCCGCGCTCCCCTCCCCCACGACACCCGTGGCGAGCAGCCCGTCGAGCGCACCGCCGATCGCCTCGTCCAGCGCCGCGCCGGTCCGCGCGTAGCCGAGTAGCGCGCGCACCTCGGTCGTGAGCTGCGCGCGCGAGAACGCGTGACCGCCCGACAGCACCGCGCGGATCGCCGACGCATACTCCTCCGGCGCGATGCGGTCGGCGGGCATGCGCACCTCGGCGCGCGAGCGCACGGGCACGCGCTCGTCCGCGTGTGCGGGGTCCCACAGGAAGGCGCCGCGGCGGCGCACGAGGCCCGCCTGCTCCGCCGCGCGGCACGCCGCCAGGATGCGTGCCGTGATGCGGCTGCCCGCACGCGTGCCCCATGCGCCGGCCGTCCGCGCGACGACGTCGGCCTCGTGGATCGGCGACTCCGCCGTCACGACGTCGCGCACCACGCCGATCAGCTGACTCTCGGGTGCGGCCAGCAGGTCGCCGCCGGCGAAGCGGTCCTCCACCGCGGCGAGCGCGTACGGCGCCGCTGCCGGCCGCGCGTACGGCACCGACGCCACCGCCGCGAGCGCCACCGCCTCCTGCCGGCGCTCCTCCGCGGCGGCCGCGGCGCGCGCCTCCGCGTCGGCCAGCGCGCGGGTGCGCGCGTCGCGCTCCGCCTCGCGCTCCTCGCCCGCGCGCCGGCGCGACTCGGCGACCAGCGCGAGCAGGCGCTCCACCTGCCCCTTCCGGTCCTTGAACCAGTCGGTAGACCAGACGCGTTGGATCGTCCAACCGCGCGCCTCCAGCACCTGCTGCCGGAGGCGGTCGCGGTCGCGCGCGGTCTCCGAGGCGTGATACGACACACCGTCGCACTCGATGCCGCAGAGGAAGCGCCCCGGCGTGGCGTCGTCGAGCACGCCGAGGTCGACGCGGTAGCCGGCGACGCCCACCTGCGGCACCAGCGTGAGACCGTGGTTGGTGAGCTCCTGCAGCACGTCGCGCTCGAACGGCGACTCCGTGTCCGCCGCGCGCGACGCGGCCGCGCTCTCCAGCCGCCCGTGCTCCGCGTAGCTCAGGAACTCGCGCAGCAGCTGCGCGCCGCGCGACGCCGTCGCCGCGGCGCTGATCTCCTCGCCGCGCATGGACGAGAACACGACCATGCGCTGCCGTGCGCGGGTCGTGAGCACGTTCAGGCGCCGCCAGCCGTTCTCGCCGTTCAGCGGACCGAAGTTGTAGCGGAGGCGCCCGTCGGGCCCCTTCGCGTACGTCACGCTGAGGAAGATCACGTCGCGCTCGTCGCCCTGGATGTTCTCCAGGTTCTTCACGAAGAACGGCTCGTGCACGCCGCGGTCGAAGAACGCCTCCAGCGCGGGCTCGTCGCGCCGCCGCTGCTCCAGCTCGTCCTGGATCGCGAGCTGCTGCCGCAGGTTGAACGTGCCGACGCCGAGCGACTGCGTGGGCTCGCCCGCGGCGCGCCGCTCCAGCTGCTGGCGCGCGAACCGCACCACCTCGTCGACCACCGCGCGCGCCTCGGCGAGGTTCAGCCCCTTGCCCTCGTACACGCCCTGCGCGACGTGGCGGAACTGCAGCCCCGCCGTGGCGCTCGCGGTCTCGACGCTCGGGAAGGTGTGGAGGTCCGCGTCGTAGAACGAGACGTTGGAGAAGTTGATCAGCGACTCGTGCGCGCTGCGGTAGTGCCACTTGAGGCGGCTCATCGGGACGCCGGCGCCCATGAACTCCTCGAGGATGCTCTCGGAGTCCTCGTAGATCGGCGAGCCGTCCTCGCCGCGCGCGACGTCCGCCTGTCCCAGCGACGCGGCGAAGAAGTTGGTGGGCGGCAGCTGCTTCGGATCGCCCACGACGACGAGGCGCGCGCCGCGGCTCACCGCGCCGACCGCGTCCTCCACCGGCAGCTGCGACGCCTCGTCGAAGATCACGAGGTCGAACGTCGGCCGGTCGCCGGGGACGTACTGCGCGACCGTGAGCGGCGACATCATCCAGCACGGCTTGATGGCGCGCACCGCCGCGTCGGCCTGCGTGAGCGTGCGGCGCAGCGGCGCGTGGCCGCGCTGGCGCGCGATCTCGCGGCGCAGCACCGGCAGCCCGGCCGCCGCCTCGGGCGCGCGCAGCCGCTGCTGCACGCGCTCGCGGAGCTGGCCCACCAGCGCGGCGCGGTTCTCGTGCAGCACGCGCGCGTCCAGCTCGCGGAACTCCGCGATGCGCGCCTCGTGCGTCAGCGTGGCGAAGCGCTCCAGCGGCGGCCGCTCGCGCAGCGCGCCGTTGAGCCACGCCAGCCAGAACGCGCGGCGGAACGCCGGAGCCAGCGCGTCGAGCGGCAGCTCGCCCGAGAGGCCGAGCGGCAGCAGCGTGCGCGCGATCCCCGCGTCGACGGCGCGGCGCGCGACCTCGAACACCGCCCAGCGCGGCGCCTCGTGCGCCGCGTCGGCCAGCGCGGCCGTGCGTGCCGCGACCTCGGCGAACGGCGCCGCGGCCAGGTAGTCGGCCGGCCACTCGACGAAGGCGCGCAGCCGCCCGAGCGCCGCGTCCGCCTCGTGCGCCGCGGCGCGCAGTGCGTCGACGGCGGAGACGTCGGGGCTCGGGCGGGTCGCCAGCTCCAGCGCGCGGCCGGTGAGCCCGTGGCGCACGCACACGCCGCGGAACTCGACCACCCAGCGCACGTACTGCGCGAGCACGCGCCAGTCCGACGCCTCGCCCGCCCACAGCCCGCCGAACAGCGCGCGCGCCGCCGGCTCCGCGGCCACGAGCGCGGCGCGCTCGGCGCGCAGCCGGTCCACCTGGCGCATGACGTCCGCCTGCTCCACCAGCGACGACGGCGCGTAGCCCGCGCGTCGGTACGCCGTCCAGCGCTTCCGGATCGCGCGGTGGCGCCCGTCGAGGAAGGCGAGGAAGCCGAAGAGGCCCTGCGCCTTCCGCTCGACGTAGGCCGCGTTGTCCGCGTGGTCGCGCTCCAGCGCCTCGGGCGTGAGCTGCGCCAGCAGCCGGTCGCGCAGCGCCACCAGCTGCTCCCCCTGCGCGACGAGCCGCGTCGCCTCGGCGGGCGGCGCGTTCCACGCGTCGCTCTCCAGCACCGCGAGCGGCGCGCCCGGCGACCGGTGCAGCACGTCGGCGACGGCGGCCGCCGTGTCCACGTCCGCGAAGGTCGAGATCGCGGGCAGCTGCAGCGCGGCCTGCACGCGCGCCGCGGCGCTCGTCAGCGCCTCGATCGTCGTCACCACCGCGCGCGCCAGCTCGCGCGCCGTGTCGACGTCGTCGCCGGTGTAGAACGTGCGCGCCGTGTCGCGCCACGGATGGCGGTCCGGGACGCCGAGCGACGCGCCCGCCTGCGCGAGGTCGTGCAGGTCGCGCACGGCCTGCTCCAGCTGCGGCGACGTCACGCCGTCCACCGGCCCCGCGTATGCCACGCGCGGCGCGTCCAGCACGCGCCCGATCTCGCCGTAGGCGCGGTACGGCGATACGCCCAGGGCGCCGCGCGGCGCGTGCAGCGCGCGCACGTAGTCCGTCAGCGTCGCGCGCACGACGGGCAGCCGCTCGGTGGACGCGGTGGGCGCCGCGACCGCCTGCAGCGACGCGTCCAGCGCGGCGCCGAGCGCCTGCATGACCGCGCGCTTGTTCGCCTTGGTGGAGTGGAGCTCGAGGCAGAACTCCCCGAAGCCGGCCTCCACGAGGCGCGAGTGCACGACGCTCAGCGCCGCCATCTTCTCGGCCACGAAGAGCACCGACTGCCCGGCGGCGAGCGCCTGCGCGATGAGGTTCGTGATCGTCTGCGACTTCCCGGTGCCCGGCGGCCCCTCGATCACGAGGTCGTGCTGCCGCGCCGCGGCGGCGATCGCGCGCAGCTGGCTCGCGTCCGCGTCCACGACCTGGAAGGTGCGCTCCGGCGGATACTCGGCGTCGAGGTCCATCGTGCGCACGTCGTCCGGCAGGCCGACCAGGTGCGTGCCGTCACCGCCCTGCCGCGTGACGAGCTGGCCGATCAGCCGGTGGTCGCCGATGGCGCGCGCGTTCGTCTCCAGGTCCTTGAACATCACGAACTTCTGGAAGCTGAAGAGCGCGAGCACGACGTCGGTCTTGACGGCCCATCCCGCACGATCGCCCACGCGCGTCGCGACCTCGCCGAGGAACGCCTGCAGGTCGTACGCGTCGCCGAGGGTGGCGGCGTCGGGCAGCTCGGGCAGCTGCAGCCCGTATCCGCGCCGTAGGAACTCGGCGAGCGCGGGATTGACCAGCGGATCGTCGCCGGTGGCGCGCAGCGCGTAGCCCGCGCGCGCCGACTTGCGTGCGAGCTGCACGGGCACGAGCAGGAGCGGCGCGCGGAACGCCTGCGTCGAGTCCGACGACTCGACGTAGTGCAGCATGCCGAGGCCGAGGAAGAGCGTGTTGACGCCCTGCTCCTCGATCGCGAGGCGCGCCTGCTCGTCGAGCCGCCGCAGCGACCGGTCCAGCGCCTCGGGCGTGAGCGTCGTCTGCAGCCAGTCGTCGGTGTGGCGCTCGTCGAGGACGGCCGGGTCGTACGGCGCGAAGTCCTGCGCCGGCAGGTCGGCCTCGTCGTCCTCCGGGCTCTCGACGAGCGGCGCGGGATCCGCGACTGGCGCGAGTGCGGTCGTGGCGGCGCGCTCGGGCGCGGCCTTGAAGCGCATCGTGGCCTCGCGCACGACGAGCTGGCGGAAGACCTCCGCGGGATGCTCGTCGACGACGGCGACCGTGGAGACCTTCGTCGGCCGGAAGTTGAGCGCGCGGTTGCGCTTCGTGAGGTCGAGCAGCTTCCGCTTCCACTGGTCGGCCGCGGCGGCGATGCGCGCGGCATCGTCGCCATCGGGTCCGGAGGTCGAGTGGGAAGCGGGAGCGGACTTCGTCGCCATGTGGCGTGGATGCTATGGAGACGCGCGAGGGGTCGCCAGGGTGAGGTACCGCTCCACGCCGATCGCCTCCAGGAACGACGCGTCGTGGCTGACGACGAGCAGCGCGCCGTCGTAGTCGCGCAGCGCGGCCTCCAGCGCCTCCAGCGCGTCGAGGTCCAGGTGGTTCGTCGGCTCGTCGAGGACGAGCAGCGCCGGCGGCCGCGCCCCGCCCAGCACGCACGCGAGCGACGCGCGCAGCCGCTCGCCGCCGCTCAGCGTCCCCACCGTCCGCAGCGCCGCCTCGTCGGAGAAGAGGAAGCGCGCGAGCGCGTGCCGTGCGGCCGACGCCTCGATCGTCGGATGCCGTGCATGGAAGTTCTCCAGCACCGAACGTGTGGGGTCGAGCGCTGCGCCGTGCTGGTCGAGGCTCGCCGTCTCGTCGTCGGGCAGGCGGCGCACCGTGCCCGCGTCCGGCGCGAGCTCTCCCGTCGCGACGCGCAGCAGCGTCGACTTCCCGCTCCCGTTCGGTCCGACGACGCCCACGCGCTGCGGCCCCACGAGGTGCAGCGTCACGCCGTCGAGCACGGGCCGCGGCGCGCCCGGATGGTGCACCGTCACGTCCTCCAGCGCGAGCACCGTGCGTCCCGCGGGCAGCTGCGTGGACGGCAGCGCGAAGCGCGGGCGCTCGCGCTCCTCCACGCGCTGGCGCGCGGCGTCGGTGCGGGCGCGCCGCTCCTCCACCTCCCGGGCCGTGATGGCGCGCACGCGCGCGCCGGTGGCCTCCGCCTGCCGCTTGCGGGCGCCGAGCAGGATCTTCGGCATGTTGGCGGCGGCGCCGTCGCGGCGGCCCTGCGCGGCGCGGCGCGCCTGACGCTCGCGCACCTCCCGCGCCTCCCGCTCGGCCAACCGCAGCGCGGCCCGCGCGCCATCGAGCTCGCGTCGCGCGGCCTCGTCGTCCGCGTCGCGGCGCGCACGATAGAAGTCGTAGCCGCCGCCGTAGACGCGCACGCCGAGCGTGGACAGCTCGACGATGCGGTCCATGCGGCGCAGCAGCGCGCGGTCGTGGCTCACGCACAGCAGCCCGCCCGTCCACCCCTCGACGAACGCGTACAGCGCCGCGCGGCTCGCGGCGTCGAGGTGGTTCGTCGGCTCGTCGAGCAGCAGGACGTCGGGTCGCCCGAGCGCGAGGCCGGCGAGCGCGACGCGTGTGGCCTCGCCGCCACTGACGGTGCCCACGGGCCGGTCCAGCGGGAGATGGCCCAGGCCGAGCCCCGCGAGCACGGCGTGCGTGCGCTCGGGCAGGTCCCAGGCGTCGCCGACGAGATCGAAGTCGTCCGCCGTGCCGGTGCCCGCCTCCAGACGCTGCAGCGCCGCCAGCCGCTCGGCGATGCCGAGGACGGTGGCGAGCGGCGCGTCGGGCGCCGGGCGGAAGTCCTGCGGCAGCACCGCGACCGTGCCGGTGCGCTGCACCGAGCCGGCCGTCGGCGTCAGCTCGCCCGCGAGGAGGCGGAGGAGCGTGGTCTTGCCCGACCCGTTGGCGCCGACGAGGCCGGTGCGTTCCCGGCCGACGGCGAGGGTGAGGTCGTGGAGAAGCGGCCGGTCGTCAGCGCCGTGCGGCGGCGCGTACGAGAGGCGCGTGGCGACGATGCGCGCGTCGCCCGCCGCGTGCGCGGCGTGGGTCGTGGTTGGCATGCGGAAGCACTCCGGTCCCGTCGGTTCGCGTGAGGTGAACACCGATGGGGACCGTGCGCATGCAGACCTCGACGTCCGTGGGAGCGCTCCCGACGCGGTCCGGCGTCGAAGCGCGACGCCGCCGGTGGGCGCGCGGATGATCGTACGGAACGGGCGCGCCGTCAACGGGCGCGTCAGGCGAGGCCGCCGCTCCCCACGGGCGGGGGGAGCGTGACGCGGGAGAGTCCCGCGGCACACACGCGGCGCACGTCCGCATCGTCGCGCAGCACCGCGAACGCCGGATCGTGCCGCAGCCAGGGGACGTCCGACCAGCCGGCGTCCACCGCGCGCGCCAGGGCGTCGAGTGCCGCGTCGGCGTCGCCGAGGGTGGCGAGCGTGGACGACAGCTCGTACGTCATGTCCGCATCGGTGCTGCCGCTCAGCCAGGCCCACACGAAGCGCGCGCGCGACGCGACGAGGTCGTGTCCCTCCGCGAGGCGCTGTCGCGCATCGTCCGGTCGCCCCAGCCGGTGGAGCACGCGCGCGAGGCCGAACCGTGCCTTCACCCAGTGCGCACCGATGCTGATGCGATGCGGGTGCGCGTCGGCGATCTCGCACGCGCGACCGAAGTCCGCGAGCGCGTGATCGAGCGCGCCGGTGCGCTCCGCGAGGCAGCCGCGCGCCCAGTGCGCGTACGCGGTCACCGTCTCGGCGTAGACGTGGTCCGTGCCGGTGTAGCGCTCGATCGCCTGATCGAGGAGCGGCGCGGCCTCCCCCAGCTCGCCGGCGCCCAGGTGCAGGACGGCGCGCTGCGCGAGCGAGCCGACGAACTGGAACCCCACGCCGCCGCGCTCGATCTCGACGGCGCGGTCGAGCACCGTGGCCGCGTGTCCCTGGGCGCCGCGCAGCAGGTAGCTCATGCCGAGCACCATGTGCGCCGGATGGTACGTGGGGTTGATCGCGATGCAGCGCAGCAGCGGCGGCACCGCCCGGGCCATTGCCGACGGCTGCGGCACCGAGACCGCCCGACCGAGGTGGGTGATGCCGAGCATGTACCAGCTGATGAAGCTCTCCGGCTCGCGCGCGATGCCGCCGCGCGCCGTCCGCTCGGCGTCGTCGAAGCGGCCCTGGCGCGCCTGCATGTAGGACAGCCACGCGTGCGCCTCGCCGATGGACGGGTCGAGGGCGATCGCGCGCTCCAGCAGCGCCGCGCCCTCGTCGAGCGTCTCCCGACGCCCGGTCGCGATGTACAGCGGCCCGTGTACGATGCCGAGCCCCGCATGCGCGAGCGCGTACCCGGGATCGAGGGCGACCGCCGCGCGGAAGTGCTCGACCGCGGTGCGCACGCTGTCCGTCCCGAAGCGGTAGAACGCGCGATAGCCTTTCGCGTAGTGCTCGTAGGCCGTCAGGCCGGTCGTCTCGGGCCGTCGGATGCGCGCCAGCTCGGCGGTCGTGGGCTCGACGCCGAGCGCCGCGGACAGCCCGGCGACGATGCGGTCCTGGAGCTCGAAGATCTCGTCCATCACGCCATCGAGCTTCTCCTCCAGGACGGGCGCGCCGTCCTCCGCGCGCGCGAGGTGCGTGGTGATGCGGATGCGCGCGCCGAGCTTCTGGAACGCGCCCCAGACCACCCAGTGGGCGCTCACCGATCGCGCCAGCGCGACCGCCTGCGCGGCGTCGACGGGCCGCCCCTCGCCGTCCGCCGCGGCGCGCCGCCTGGCCGCCGGATCCCGCCCGACGACCTTGAGGCCCGCGATCTGGCCGAGGTCCGCGCTCAGCGTCTCCGCGATGCCCGTCGAGAGCCAGTCCGCGTCCGGCGCCGCGGCGACGTTCGCGAACTCCAGCACCAGCACGCGCCACCGCGCGGCCTGCCGCTCCGCCACGCTCCGCAGGTGCAGCTCCGCCGGCGACGGGGCGCGCATGGCGACGAGTGCCTCCTCCAGGGCGGCGGCGAAGTCGCCGGCGCGCGCGAAGCGCTCGTCCGGGTCCTTGGCCAGCGCGCGGGCCGTCGCGCGCACGACGGCGTCGGGGAGTGGGGCGCGCGATCCCACCAGCGGCGGCGGCGGACTGAAGACGTGCAGCGCCATCAACGCGGCCGCATTCCGCGCCCGGAACGGCGGTGCGCCGGCGAGCGCCTCGTAGGCGACGCACCCGAGGCTGTAGACGTCGGTCCGATGATCGATCGACTGGTCCGCGGTGGCCTGCTCGGGACTCATGTACGCCGGCGTGCCGAGCGTGGTGCCGACGGACGTCAGCGTGTGGCCGTCCGTCGCCGACGCGGCGGCCCCGCGTGCGATGCCGAAGTCCGCGAGCAGCGCCTGTCCGCCGGCGAGCAGGATGTTCTCCGGCTTGACGTCGCGATGGACCACGCCGCGGGCGTGCGCGTAGTCGAGCGCGTCGGCGATCTGCCGGACCATCCGCGTCGTCTCCTCGAAGGCGAGCGCGGCCACCCGATCGAGCCGGGCGCGCAGCGACTCGCCATCCACGAAGGGCATGACGAAGTACAGCGATCCGTCCGCGGCGCCGGAGTCATAGAGCGGCAGGACGTGCGGGTGCTGCAGCTGCGCGAGCACGCGGATCTCGCGCGCGAACCGGTCCGCGCCCAGCGTCGCCGACCACTCCGCACGCAGCACCTTCACGGCGACCTGCCGCTCGTGTCGGACGTCGTCGGCCAGATACACCGTGGCCATTCCGCCGCGGCCCAGCTCGCGCGCGAGCGCGTACCGGCCCCCCAGCACGTCGCCAGGTGCGAGGGGCTGCCGAGCGCCGGCACCGAGTTCCGTCACGGATCGTAGATCGGGCGAGCCCATCCTGAGGAGCATCTCGGGGATCCGCGCACTGCCTCCGCGAACATAGGCCCTTCCGTCGACCGCGCGAGAGCCGGCGCGCCGGGCGTCGCAGCCGGCCCCGCTCTTGCCTCCTTTCACGAACACCCGACGCCCCCGTCCACCCCAGCCCGGCGACGACATGGCCACCATCTGGAAAGGCGCGCTGACGTTCGGCCTGGTGAACATTCCCGTCGAGATGCGGACCGCGGTGCGCTCCGAGCACGTGAGCTTCCGGATGCTCGACAAGGCGGACCTCGCGCCCGTGAAGAACGTGCGCGTCGACCGCCACGGCGATCCCGTGGAGTGGAAGGACATCGTGAAGGGGTACGAGTACGAGAAGGGGCAGTTCGTCGTGCTCACCGACGAGGACTTCAAGTCGGCCGCGCTCGAGTCGTCGAAGACGATCGACATCTGCGACTTCGTGCAGCACGCGGAGATCGACACGCGCTTCTTCGAGACGCCCTACTTCCTCGTGCCGACGAAGGGCGGCGAGAAGCCGTACGCGCTGCTGCGCGAGGCGGTGCGCAAGGCGGGCGTCGTCGGCATCGGCAAGGTGACCATGCGCCAGACGCAGCACCTGGTGAGCATCAAGGTCGAGGGCGACGCGCTGGTGCTGGAGACGATGCGCTTCGCCACGGAGCTGGTGGACGCCGACGAGTACAGCTTCCCCGACGCGTCGCTCGTGCGGCCGCAGGAGCTGGCGATGGCCGAGCAGCTGGTGCAGAACCTCGCGGAGCCGTTCGACCCGTCGAAGTACACCGACGACTACCGCGCGAAGCTGATGCGCGTGATCCAGGCGAAGCTGAAGGGGAAGAAGGTCGCGCCGAAGGCCACCGACGACACGTCCGCCGACGGCAAGGTGCTCGACCTGATGGCGCGGCTGCAGGCGAGCCTGGGCCAGTCGTCGAAGAAGTCCGCGGGGCGGAAGGCCGCGGGCACGAAGCGCGCACCGCGCGCCGCCGCGCCGAAGAAGGCGGCGCGCAAGAAGACCGCCTGACCCGTACCGATCGATGGCGAAGCGAACGACGACGAAGAAGACGGCCAGGACCGCGCCGCCGGCGGCGCTCGGCGAGTACCGGCGCAAGCGCGACTTCACGAAGACCGCCGAGCCGTCGGGCGACGCGCCGGCGCGCGGGTCGCGCCGGCTGCGCTTCGTCGTGCAGAAGCACGCGGCGAGCGCGCTGCACTTCGACTTCCGCCTCGAGATCGACGGCGTGATGAAGAGCTGGGCCGTGCCCAAGGGCCCCAGCCTCGACCCGAAGGTGAAGCGGCTCGCGATGGAGGTGGAGGACCACCCCGTGAGCTACAACACGTTCGAGGGAACGATCCCGGGCGGGCAGTACGGCGGCGGCACGGTCATGCTCTGGGACCGCGGGACGTACGAGCCGGCGGACGGTAGTAGCGTGGACGCGCTGCGCGAGGGCTACGCGGCGGGGAAGCTCGACTTCGTCCTGCAGGGCGAGCGGCTGCGCGGCGCGTGGGCGCTGGTCCGTACGCGGAAGGTGGGCAGCCGGCAGCAGTGGCTGCTCATCAAGCGCGACGACGCGCACGCCGATCGCGAGGCCGACATCGTCGCCGACGAGACGACGTCGATCGACAGCGGGCGCACGATGGACGAGATCGCGGGCGGCGCGCGGAAGCGGGCGGTGAAGGAGCCCGCCAAGAAGGCCGCGAAGAAGACGGCGAAGAAGACGGCGGTGAAGAAGGTCGCCGCGGAGGAGCCGAAGCCCAACGCCCGCGGCGTGCGCGCCGTGCGCGCGGCCGACCGCCTCTGGAAGGCGGCGACCGGCATGCCCGTGCTCGAACCCATGTACGCCAGCGTCGGCACCGCGGTCCCCGAGGGCGACGACTGGACCTTCGAGCCGAAGTACGACGGCGTGCGCGTCCTCGCGCTCGCGACCGCCGACGCGGCGCAGCTCGTGACGCGCAACGGCAACGACAAGGCGGCGCAGTTCCCCGAGATCGTCGACGCGCTGCGCGCGCTCGCGCGGCAGGCGCGGCGCGCCCTCGTGCTGGACGGCGAGATCGTCGCGCTCGTCGACGGCAGGCCCGCGCGCTTCCAGGCGCTGCAGGGCCGCATGCACCTCGGCGACGCCACGGGGATCGCGGGCCACGCGGCCGACGCGCCGGCCACGCTGGTCGCGTTCGACCTGCTGCACGCGGGCGACGACTCGCTGCTCGACCAGCCGTGGACCGCGCGCCGCGCGCGGCTCGAGCGGCTGCTCGGGAAGCGCGCCACCGAGCGTGTGCAGCTCGGCGAGACCGTCACGGGCGACGGCGCGGCGATGGTGGCGCGCGCACGCGCGCAGGGCTGGGAGGGCGTGATCGCCAAGCGCACCGACGCGCCGTACACGCCCGGGCAGCGCGCGCGGCACTGGCTCAAGCTCAAGGTCGAGCACCGGCAGGAGTTCGTCGTCGGCGGCTACACCGAGCCGCGCAACTCGCGGGAGCACATCGGCGCGCTGCTGCTGGGCTACTACGACGGCGACGGGCGGCTGGTGTACGCGGGCCACGCCGGCGGCGGCTTCACGCGCGAGGGGCTGCGCGACATGGCGCGCCGGCTCGCGCCGCTGGCGCGCAGGACGTCGCCGTTCGCCGAGCCGCCGCGCACCAACGAGCCCGCCCACTGGGTGCGGCCGAGCGTGGTCGTGGAGATCAAGTTCATCGAGTGGACCGAGGACCAGCGGCTGCGGCAGCCGATCTTCGTCGGCGTGCGCGACGACAAGCCGGCGGCGAGCGTGCGGCGCGAAGCGGAGAGCGTGCAGGAGGTCGAGGCGACAGTGAAGAAGACCGCGAAGAAGACCGTCGTGAAGGGCGCGACGTCCAACGCGAAGGAGTCGGTCGTCGAGCAGCTCGCGCGCATCGAGGCCGAGGGTGGCGACGGCGTGGTGCGCCTCGGGCCGCGCACCTCGCTCGACGTCACGAACCTCGACAAGGTCTACTTCCCCGACGACGGCATCACGAAGGGCGACGTGATGCGCTACTACGCGACCGTCGCGCCCCACGTGCTGCCGGTGCTCGCGGATCGGCCGCTCGTGCTGCGCCGCTTCCCCAACGGCATCGGCGGGAAGGCGTTCTACCAGCACCGCGCCGACAACGTGCCGGCCGGCGTGCGCACCGAGCCCGTGGACGCCGACGGCGACGGGCAGTCGGTGCCCTTCCTCGTCGGCGGCGACCTCGCGACGGTGCTGTACAGCGTGCAGCTGGGCGCGATCAGCGTCGATCCGTGGCACTCGCGCGTCGGCGCGCTCGACACCGCGGACTACACGATCCTCGACCTCGATCCCGGCCCGAAGGCGCCGTTCGCACGCGTCGTGGACGTCGCACGGTGGATCAAGGGAGAGCTCGACGCGCTCGGCCTGCACGCGGCGCTCAAGACGTCGGGGTCCACGGGGCTGCACATCGCGCTGCCGCTGCCGGCGGGAACGAAGGCCGACAGCGCGCTGCTGCTGGCGGAGCTGATCGCAACGCGCGTCGCGACGGCGCACCCGAAGGAGGCCACGATCGAGCGCTCGCTGCGTGCACGGTCCGCGGGCGCGGTGTACGTCGACTACCTGCAGAACATCCCCGGCAAGACCGTCGCGGGCGCGTACGCGGTGCGCGCGCGTCCACGGGCGACGGTGTCGACGCCGCTCGCGTGGGAGGAGCTGGACGACGCCCTCGATCCCGCGGCGTTCACGCTGCGCACGGTGCCGGCGCGGCTGGAGCAGGTGGGCGACCTGTGGCGCGCGGCGATGCGGAAGCCCAACCCCATGCGCGCGCTGCGGGCGCTCGCGCCGACGCCCTGAATCGTCCCCGGAAGCGCGGAACGCCCGGCCAGCTGGCCGGGCGTTCCGCACTACACGGCGTGTCGCGCGACCACCGCGCGACTACCGCACCACTACTTCGTCACCGCGTTCGTCGCCCCCGCCAGGTCGCGGATCGCCTGCGCCATCGTGCGCACCTTGGCGGCATCCTTGGCGCCGTTCGCGTCGCGCGACACCTGCGTCGCCAGCGTCATCAGCGCCGAGCGCTGCGCGGTGCCGCTCTGCTTCTCGGCCGCGTCCAGCGCGGCCGCGATGGCCGAACGGCGCGCCGCCGGCAGCCCGTCGTTGCGCCCGAGCTGATCGAGGTACGCGCGCACCACCGGGAACGCCGCCGGCCACACGATCCTCGGCTGGCTCTGCGGGTTGAACTCGCGCATCATCACCAGCTTCGCCGCGTCGATCTCGTTCTGCGTCAGGTGCTCGCTCGGCGTCAGCTCGAGGATGTCGAGGCCGCGCGCCATCTCCGACGAGTAGATGCGCCCGTTGTACCAGTACGCGCCCCACGAGCCGCCGATCGTGCTACGCTGCGGCTGGCGCGTCTGCGACGGCGGGCCCTGGTCGATGAGCGGCGGGTTGTCGATCGGGCCGCGGTCGAAGTACGCGATCTCGACCGGCTTGTCGGCGTCCGTGAAGTCGATCACGTCGACGCCGCCCTGGTACCAGCCCTGCACCATCACGTCGCGGCCCGGGATCGGGATCAGCGAGCCGTTGTGCGAGACGCAGTTCTCCTGCGCGCTCTGCGCCGACGGGAGCTTGAAGTACGCGCGCTGCTTCAGCGTCTTGTCGGGGTTGATGGTCAGCGTCGTGTTGCCGCCCATCTCCAGCGGGTGCTGCTTCTGGCAGTTGGGCGAGGTGCCGCCGCCCCACTCGTCGGTGAACACGACCTTCTTGCCGTCGTTGCTGAACACCGCGGTGTGCCAGAGCGAGAAGTTCGTGTCGGCCGCGGCGGCCAGGCGCTTCGGCTTCTCGGGGTTCGAGATGTCGACGAGCAGGCCGTGGCTCGCGCACGCGCCCGCGAGCAGCCCCATCTCGGGGTACGCGGTGACGTCGTGGCAGTTGCGCGGGCCGTTCGCCATCATCGCGGCCATCATCGCGCTGTCGGCGCCGGAGAGCTGGCGCGCCGGGCGCTGCTGCCCGCCGCGGCGCGGCGCGGGCGTGAGGCCCGTGAAGATGCGCGCGCCCGTCACCACCGCCGCGTCCTCGGGCTTGGAGAGCGAGACCTTGATGACGTCGAGGCGGTAGAGCGAGTTCGTCGTGTCCGCCGGGTCGGTGCCGTTGCGGCAGCCGGCCAGCTCGCTGTCCGGACGCGCGCCCTGGCTTCCCGAGACGTAGAGGTAGATGACGTCCTTGTTCTTCGGGTCCGGGATGACCGTGTGCGTGTGCGAGCCCTTGCACGTCTCGACGTTCTTCACCAGCCGCGGCGCGCGCGGGTTGGAGACGTCGTAGATGCGCACGCCCGCCATGTGGTCGGCCGGGTTCTCGACGCCGCCCTTGCCGCAGTCCTTGCGGTTCCCGCCGCCCTCGGCGGACACGAACAGCAGGTTCCCGACGATCGACGGATCGCCCTGCGACGTGAAGCACTCGACGGCCGACAGCATCACCGGGCTGGCCGGGTTGCTGACGTCCCAGATCGAGAAGCCCGCGAAGTTCCCCTGGTAGACCAGGTTCCCCTTGAAGGCGAGGTCGGAGTTCACGAAGGTCAGCCCGCGCGCCGAGTCGAACGGCGCGGGCTTGCCGGTGTGCCCGACGAGCTTCATCCCCTTCGCCGCCTCGCCCGCGTCGTGCAGGCCGGCCTTGAGGTTGTCGCGCGGATCGTTGCCGGGCGGGTAGGTCTGCGCGGCCAGCAGCGCCGGCGCGAGCGCGAGGGCGGCCAGCGTCGGAAGGACGACGCGCGTCCAGCGGACGGATTCCATCAGGTGCGACTCCGGGTGGGGGTTCACGGCGAGCATACGGCGCACACAGGTCTCACATCTCGAGCAGCATCTGGCGCATCAGGCCGATCTCGGCCGTCTGCGTGCTCTCGACGTCGTTGGCGAGCACGGAGACGTCCACGTCCTGGCCGGCGCGCGGCGTGGCGAACAGGTCGGCCACCATCTTCAGCGCGCCCTCGTGGTGGCGGATCATGTACTCGAGGAACAGCCGATCGAACGTGGGGCCGCGCGCCGCCTCGAGCTTCGCGAGCTCCGCGGCGGTGAGCATGCCGTGCATCGTCATCGTCCGCCAGGCCGACGTGTCCGGCGCGAACTGGCCGTTCGCGCGCAGCCACTCCTGCATCAGCACGATCTCGCCGGCCTGCGACAGGTCGATCTTCTGCGCGAAGCGCGTCAGCCGCGCGCTGGCGCCACGCGTCGGCGCCATGCGCGACATGTGGATGGCCTGCGCGTGGTGCGCGATCATGCCCTGCATGAAGCGCACGTCGGCCTCGGTGTAGCGCGCGCCCGCGGGGATGGTGATGGTGCCAGCGCCCGCCATGTGGTGGTCGTGGTGCGCCATCGACTCGGCCGGCGCCTGAGCGGGCGCGGCGGCCGTCTGCGTGGGGGCCGTCTGCGTGGGGGTCGTCTGCGTGGGCGCAGGGGCGGCAGGCGGCGCCGCCGCCGGGCGTGGCGCCGTGGCGCAGGCGCCGAGCAGGGCGAGGCAGCACGCGGCCGCGAGGCCGATGCGAGGAGGAGCCGCGTTCACGAGTGGCCGTGTTGGCGGAAGGTGGGAATGAGGGGTCCAGAAGACTACGCCGGCCGGGCGGCGAGCGCTGTCCCTGGCGACCGCTACTGGATCTGAATGTAGAGCGGCACCGGCCAGAGCCGCAGGATCTCGCTGCGCGGCGTGGGCGGACGGTCGTTCTTGGCCTTGGTGAACTGCTTCCACCCCGTGAACTGCACGGGCTCGCGCTTGATGTCGCGCCAGTAGGTGTCGCGCTTCATCCACGGCGGCCCGAAGCCGTCCATGTGCATCACGATCTGCACGTTCGGGTCGAGCGCGATCTGCTTGTAGTTCGTGACGCCGCGCGGCGTGAAGCGGTGCACGACGAGGATCTTCGGCGGCAGCTGGTGCTTCTTCACCAGGTCCGAGAGGAAGCGCGATGCGTAGTTGATGTCGGCCGCGTCGTACGTGCCGATGCGCCGCCCGGGGATGCCGCCCCCCTTCATCGAGAACTCGGGATCGATGCCGAGGTGCACGTCGGGGCGCACGAGGAACTTCTCGATCCACGGCAGCTCGTGCTGCAGCGTGCTCTGGCCCACCTGCAGGTCCACGAACAGGAGCGCGTTCCGGCTCCGCGCCCAGCCGTACACCTTCTCGATCATCGCGCTGTCGTGGCGCGTGCGGTACTTCCCGCTCGCGCCAGGCGTCGCGTCGGCGACGAGCACGATCAGGTGCAGCGCGGGCTGCACGGGGTGCGCGGGATCGAGCGCGTTCCAGGCCGCGACCTCCGCGTCGAGCTTGCGCAGCATCTCCTCGGAGTCGAACTCGCCGAGGATCCCCATGCGCCGCGAGAGCGGGTTGCCGTAGAAGGCGACGATGCGCTTCGCGGGGAGGATGGACCCGGGGAGCGGCGCCGGCCCCTTCACCGGCCAGAGCGAGTCGAGGTTGCTCCCGGCGTTCCGGAACGCGATGTGGCGGTCGCCCGCCTTCGGGCCGAGGAGCCCGCCGCGCTCCGCCTCCTGGGTGCCGTTCGCCACCGCGCGCGCCCGCGCGGCCGCGGCCGCGGCGGCCGTGTCCTGTGTGACGCGGGTGCCCGTGTCCGTGGCGATGGCGGCGGGCCCGGTGGACGCCGGAGCCGTCGCCGGGACCGGCGTCGAGTCCATCACCGTCGCGCGCGCCGCGGCCGCGATCGAGTCGGCGGGCGAGGCGCGGGGCGGCCCGGCGCGCGCGACGGGCGCCGGATCGGGCGTGGCGTTCGCGGCGCCGGCCGAGCTGGCGCCCTCGGCGCACGCGGCGAAGACCGCGGAGGCGATCGTCGCGAGGAGGACGACGGGTCGTGCGGGACGGCGAGACGACATGCGCGAGGGAACGGGGCGACCGGACGGGGAGCAGCCGCCGGAACGAAGGGCCCGGACGCCCGCCGTGCAAGGGCGCGCCGCCCGCGTGTCAGTGGCCGGGGATGGCGGTCGGTGTGGGTACCGCGCGCCCGGCCGGGAAGTTCGCGCAGTACGCGGGTCGCTCGGCCGCCCAGCGCGCGTCCAGCCGCGCGATCGTCTGCTCCGCCGCCGCCAGATCGCGCGGCGAGCCGCGGAGCGTCAGCACCGGCAGCCGCACGGCCGGATGCGCGGTGACGGCCACGCCCGGCGGCAGCTGCGGCCGCGCCACCTCGACGATCTGCTCGGGGTCCAGGCACTGCAGCTCCACGGTCCGGGTCTCCACCGGTGCCGCCCGGCCGCCCACGAGCCGCCCGCCCACGAGGGTCGCCAGCAGCACGCCGACGACGGAGGCGGTGACGCGCAGCGCCCGGCCGCGCCGCCGCACGCGCCCCGAGCCGGCGACGGCCTCCAGCGCCACGACGTGCGCGGGGACCCCCGGGAGCGTGCCGTCGAGCATGTCGGCGAGCCGGCGCGACTCCTCCGCGACCTCGCGCACCAGCGTCGCGCAGTCGGGGCAGCCGCGGCAGTGCTCCGTGACCGCGGCCGCCGTCGTCAGCTCGGCCACGTCGGCGGTGGCGACCACCCGTAGGCAGTCGGTGCACGTCATGGCGCTGGTCATGGAGTGGGTCATCCGGTGAGCTCCGCCGCGCCCGGGTGCCGGGCGATGAGGTGGGCCCGCACCGCCGCGCGCGCCTTGTAGAGGTTCGCACGCACGGTCGCGGGGTTCAGCCCCGTCATCGCCGCGATCTCGGCCGGGTCGTAGCCCTGCAGGTCCGCGAGGTCGAAGATCTCGCGCTGCCGCCGCGGCAGGCCGCCGAACACCTCGCGGATGCGCGCCGCCACCCACTGCCGGTCCACGCGCGCGCCCGGGTCGGTGAGGTAGACGTCGCGCTCGGGCAGCGCGCCGGCCGACGTCGCGAGGCGGTGCCGGCGCTGCGTGGTGCGCCGCCGCTGCCCCGCCGCGCGCCGCACGATCCGGTAGAGCCACGCGGCCAGCGGCGCCTCGCCCCGGAACGCGGCCAGCTGGCGGTGCATCAGGACGAACGCCTCCTGGGCGACGTCGTCCGCCTCGTCCGGATCGGCCGCGAACACCAGCGCCCACCGATGCACCACCGGGTGCAGCTCGGCCACCAGCGCCGTGAACGCCGCCGTGTCGCCGGCCGCGGCGCGCGCCGCCAGCGCCCAGCGCGCGGCGTCCGGAGACGCGGAGGGCGGCGCAGTGGCGGGCGGCGCAGTGGCGGTTTCGGGGTCGGGCCGCATGGCGAGCATCGGGGGTGGGCCCGTGGGGTGCGCGGTCGGTGACGTCCTGCCCATGATGCCACGACCGCCGCGGGCGTTTACCGCCGCGCGCTCACGGCTGCCGCACGATCACGAAGCGCGTCCCGTCGCGTGAGACGTCGTACATGGTGCTGACGCCGCCGTGGTACCGCGCCCGGAAGAGCTCCGTCGCCCGGCCCGGGACCGGGAGCGCGCCGCGCGCCGCGCGCCCCATCGGCACCGCCATCAGCGCACCTTCGCGCCAGTAGTACAGCTCCCGCCCGTCGCCGCGCCAGACCGGATGCTCGCCGCCGTCGGTCGAGATCCGGATGCGCCGCCCCGGCCGCGGGTAGGCGTCGAGGTAGACCTCCGAACGCCCCGACGCGTCCGACGTGTACGCGACCCAGCGCCCGTCGGGCGAGACGCGGGCGGCCAGCTCGTTCGAGGGAGTGGCGACATATGGCCGCGCCGGCGAGCCGTCGGCCGGCTGCACGAGGATGTCGTGGCCGTTCTCCCGCGCCTCCTCGGTCACCAGGAGCGCGCTGCCATCGCGCAGCCAGTCGCTCGGGAACTGCGTCCCGTCGCGCCGCGCGAGCACGCGGGCGTCGTCGCCGGTGCGCGACGCCGTGACCAGGTCCTTCCCGCCCGACGCGGCGGCCGAGTAGGCGAGCCGCGCGCCGTCGGCGCTCCACTGGGGGTCGTTGCTGTCGAGATCGTCGTCGGTGAGCCGGCGCGTCGCGCCCCCGTCGAGCTCCGTCACCCAGAGATCGCTGGTGCTCCGCCCCGCCCCGAAGGCGCCGTACGCCACGCGCCGCCCGTCCGGCGAGAAGCGCGGCGTCCACGGCCGCTCGGCCGGGATGGCGGCCACCAGCCGGCCCGCGCGGTCCACCACCGTCATCGTCGCCTCGCCGACCATCGCGGTGCGTGCTCCGGCACCGGCGTCGCTCGACGGGCGCGCCGCCTCGGGCACTGGCGCGGACGCGACGTCCTGCCACGGCGGGACGAGCGACGCGCGGTCCACGAGCAGCCCGCCGGCGAGCCCCGCCGCCAGCATCGCGAGCGCCGCGTAGAGCGCCGCCCGCGCCGACACCGTGCGGCCGCGCGGTTGCGGCTCGGGCCGCGCGGGCGTCCACGCGCCCGCCCCGGGATCGGTGTCGTCCAGCGGCACCGCGAGCGCCGCCGCGAACGCCGCCGCGCTCGCGAAGCGCGCCTCGGGACGCTTCGCGAGCGCGCGGCGCACGGCCGCGTCGATCCACGGCGCCACGTCGGGCCGACGCGCCGCGAGCGCCGACGCCGGCTCGTGCAGCAGCCGGTGCACGACGGCCTGCCGCGTCGGCGCCGCGAACGGCGACTCGCCCGCGAGCATCTCGTGCAGCACCGCGCCCAGCGCGTAGACGTCCACGCGCGCATCGAGTGCGCGCTCGCCCGCGGCCTGCTCCGGCGCCATGTACTGCGGCGTGCCGACCGAGATCCCCGTGCGCGTGAGGCGCTCGCCGCCCGCGTGCTCCAGCGCGAGCGCGATGCCGAAGTCGGCGACGAGCGCGTGGCCGCCCTGCAGCAGCACGTTCTCGGGCTTCACGTCGCGATGCACGACGCCGCGCGCGTGCGCGTGGTCGAGCGCGTCCGCGACCTCGCGCGCGATGCGCACCGCCTCGTGCACCGGCAGCGGGCCCTCGCGCGTCAGGCGCGCGCGCAGCGTCTCCCCCTCGACGAAGGGCATCGCGTACCAGAGCAGCCCGTCGGCGTTCCCCGAGTCGAACAGCGGCAGGACGTGCGGATGCTGCAGCGCCGCGGTGACGCGGATCTCCGCCAGGAACCGCTCCGCGCCCACGGCGGCGGCCAGCTCCTCGCGCATCACCTTGATCGCGACCCACCGCTCGTGCCGCAGGTCGCGCGCGAGGTGCACCGTCGCCATGCCGCCGCGCGCGAGCTCGCGCTCGATCGCGTAGCGGCCCGCCAGCGCCCGCGCGAGCCGCTCGGCCACCGACGGCCGCGGTGCGAGGCTCGCGAGCGCGGGCCGCTCCAGGAAGTCGTCGCCCACGTCGCCGTGCGCGGCCAGCAGCGACGCCACCTCGTCGCGCAGCGCGCGGTCGTCGCCGCACGCGGCCGCGACCACCGCGTCGCGCCGCGCGGGCTCGCACGCCAGCGCCGCCTGCAGGATCGCGTCGACCGCGCGCCAGCGCTCGGGCGTCAACGGCGGCGGCGCGTCGCGCGTCGGCGTGTCCTGCGTCATGGCGCCAGCTCGCGGCGGAGCCACATGCGCGCGACCGCCCACTCGCGCCCCACCGTCGCCGGCGAGACGCCGAGCGCCGCCGCGGCCTCGGGGATGCTGAGGCCCGCGAAGTAGCGCAGCTCCACCAGCCGCGCCTTGCGCGGATCGAGGACCGCGAGCCGCGCCAGCGCGTCGTCCAGCGCGAGCACGTCCACCGCGTCCGCCGCCTCCTGCACCGCGGCCGCGCGGCCCGCGTCGCCGAGCGAGAGCTGCGTCGCGCCGCCGCCGCGCTTCTGCGCGCGGCGCGTGCGCGCGTGGTCCACCAGCACGCGCCGCATCATCTGCGCGGCGACGGCGAGGAACTGCGTGCGGCTCTCCCAGTGCGCGTCGTGCTGGCCGCCGAGCCGCAGCCACGCCTCGTGCACCAGCGCGGTCGCCTGCAGCGTGTGGCCGTCGCCCTCGCGGCGGAGCGCGCGCTGCGCCTGCCGCCGCAGCTCCGCGTAGACGAGCGGCACGAGCGCCTCGCTCGCGCGCGCGTCGCCGGCGCCCCAGGCGCGCAGCAGCTCGGTGACCGCGGGCGCCGGCTGGCCAGGCGCGGCGTCGGGCTGCGGGGTGCGGGGCATGAGGGGTCCGGACGGAGGGAGGAGCCGCGGTGCCGGTTGGACACGGCGGCGCCCGGCGAGGTTTCGTCCCCGACTACGCTACGGCCCCGCGCCGGCGTTTCGCACGACCGCGGCCGCCTCGCCCAGCCAGGCCAGCGCGGCCGCCTCGTCGTGGAAGATGCACACGGTCACCAGTGGGTGGTCGTTCAGCGTCTGGAACATGCGCGCGATCCCGAACTGCACCGCCTCCGTCACCACCAGCGCCGAGCGGATCGGCTGCCGCGGGCCCACCGCGCGGCGCCGCTCGACGAAGGCGAGCATCTCGGAGAACCCGACCTCGACGTGCGTGACCTCCGTGAGGCTGCTGAGGCGCGACGGGGTCACGGGCAGGCGCGCCTCGCACGCCAGCATCTCCTCGGCGAGCCCCGCGAGATCCGCGTGCGTGAGCGCGTCGAAGAAGCGCATGCGGAGCAGCGGGCCCTCCAGTCGCACCTCGAAGCCCACGGACCGCCCTCCTGGCGACGGGAACCGGTGGCGCCCCGCGCGTCCGCCCGGCGCGGGCGCACGCCCGCGGATCCGAACGAGCTTGCAACAGGTGCGCCCTCGCTGGGGTGCGCATGCGGATCAGCCGACCGGCGTGCCGGGCGTTATCGTGGGGAGCCCTGCTCGGGCCCGCCCGTCCCCGCCCCACCCCTGCCGCTTCGATGAAGCCCTTCCTCGCCACCGCCGCGCTACTCGCGTCGGCGACCGCGCTCGCCGCCCAGACGCCGTCCACCTCGCCCGACGGCGCGAGCTGGATGCGCTACCCCGCGCTCTCGCCCGACGGCCGCACCCTCGTCTTCACCTACAAGGGCGACCTGTACACCGTGCCCAGCAGCGGCGGCGCGGCCGTCCCGCTCACGTCGCACGCCGCCAACGACGTGATGCCGGTGTGGAGCCGCGACGGGAAGCGCATCGCCTTCGCGTCCGACCGCCACGGCAACTACGACGTCTACGTCGTGGGCGTGGGCGGCGGCGAGCCGACGCGCCTCACCTTCCACTCCGCGCCGGAATACCCGTACAGCTTCACCGCCGACGGCGCGCGCATCCTGTTCGGCGCGGCGCGGCAGGACGCGGCCGCGAACCGCCTCTATCCGACCGCGGCGCAGCCGGAGCTCTACGCGGTGTCCGCGACCGGCGGCCGCCCGACGCAGGTGCTGACGACGCCCGCCGAGAACGCGCGGCCGAGCGCGGACGGCCGCTTCCTCATCTACGAGGACCGCAAGGGCGGCGAGAACGCGTGGCGCAAGCATCACACGTCGGCCGTGGCGCGCGACGTGTGGATCCTCGACACGCGCAGCGGCGAGCACCGCCAGGTGACGACGTTCGCGGGCGAGGACCGCGATCCCGTGTTCACGAAGGACGGGCGCGCGTTCCACTACCTGAGCGAGGCGAGCGGCACGCTCAACGTGCACCGGATGAGCGTGGACGGCGGCGCGTCGCAGCAGCTGACGCAGTTCACGGGCGTGCCGGTGCGCTTCCTCTCGATGGCGGACGACGGCACGCTCGCCTTCGGGTGGGACGGGCAGATCTACACGATGGCCGCCGGCGGGAAGGCGCAGCGCGTGCCGATCACCGTCACCGCCGACGACAAGTCGAACCGCCAGCGCATCCTCGCGGTGACGCAGGGCGCGCAGGGGCTCGTCGTGTCGCCGAACGGGAAGGAGGTCGCGTTCCTCTACCGCGGCGACGTGTTCGTGAACGCGGCCGAGGGTGGCGGCACGAAGCGCATCACCGCGACGCCCGAGGCGGAGACGGGGCTCGAGTTCTCGCCGGACGGCAAGGCGCTCGTCTACGCGTCGGAGCGCGGCGGGAAGTGGGCGATCTACGAGGCGCGCCGCGCGCGCGACGCGGAGCCCTACTTCTACGTGTCCACGGTCGTGCGCGAGACGCCGCTGATCAGCAACGAGAAGCAGAACACGCACCCGAGCTTCTCGCCCGACGGGAAGACGCTGGCGTACCTCGAGAACCGCAACACGCTGCGCGTGATCGACCTCGCCACGAGGCAGGCGCGCACGCTGCTGACCGAGAAGGAGCTGTTCGGCAACGACCACTGGTTCCAGTGGAGCCCCGACGGGAAGTGGATCGCCTTCGACCTCGACGTGCCCGGCATCGCGCCGAGCGAGGTGGGGCTGGTGCGCGCCGACGGGACGGGGCAGGTCGTGAACCTCACGCAGAGCGGCTTCAACGACGCGCGCCCGCGCTGGATCCTCGGCGGCAAGGCGATGATGTGGTTCAGCAACCGCGACGGCATGAAGTCCGTCGCGCAGAGCGGCAGCACGCAGCAGGACGCGTACGCGATGTTCTTCGACCGCGAGGCGTGGGAGCGGTTCCGCCTGTCGAAGGACGAGTTCACGCTGGTGAAGGACGCGGAGGAGCGGCTGGCGAAGGCGCGCGGCGATTCGGCGAAGGGCAAGGACAGCGCGGCCGCGCGCACGCCGGCGAAGCCGCTGACGCTCGACCTGGCGGACCTCGACGCCCGCCGCGCGCGCCTCACGGTCGCGTCGGCGTCGCTCGGCGACGCGCTGGTGAGCAGGGACGGCGAGACGCTGTACTACCTGGCGCGGTTCGAGCGGGGGCTCAACCTCTGGTCGACGAACCTGCGCAGCCGCGAGACGAAGATGGTGCTCCAGCTCAACGCCAACGGCGGCAACATGGCGTGGGACCGGGAGCAGAAGTTCCTCTACCTGCTGGCCGACAGCACGATCTCGCGCATCGACCCGAGCGCCGCGACGCCGAAGCGCGACGTCGTGTCGCTCGCCGGCGAGAACTCGCTCGACGTGGACGCCGAGCGCGCGGCGATGTTCGACCACGTCTGGCGCCGCACGCGCGACACGTTCTACACCGGCGGCTTCCACGGCGCCGACTGGACCACGCTGCGCGCGGTGTACGCGAAGTACCTGCCGCACGTCGGCACCAACGCGGCGTTCACCGAGCTGCTGGCCGAGCTGCTGGGGGAGCTGAACGTCAGCCACAGCGGCGCGAGCTACGCGTTCACGACGCCCACCGACGACGCGACGGCGTCGCTGGGGCTGTTCTACGACCAGGCGTACGTCGGCCCCGGCGTGAAGGTCGCGGAGGTGATCCGCGGCGGGCCGCTCGACCGCTCGGACGTGCGCCTCCGTCCGGGCGCGATCATCCGCGCGGTGGACGGCGTCGACATCGAGCCGTCGCGCGACATCGCCGAGCTGCTGAACCGCAAGGCGGGGAAGAACGTGCTGCTGACCATCACGGACGGCGGCGCGACGAGCGAGGTGGTGGTGAAGCCCGTGCCGCCGGCCGAGGAGGGGCGGCTGCTGTACGCGCGCTGGGTGCGCCGCAACGCGGAGGAGGTGGACCGCGAGAGCGGCGGGCAGCTGGGCTACGTGCACATCCCCGGCATGAACGACGGCGCGTACCGCACGACGTTCGAGGAGATCATGGGGAAGTACGCCACGCGGCAGGGCATCGTGGTCGACACGCGCAACAACGGCGGCGGCGACCTGGTGGCCGACCTGGCGATGTTCCTCAGCGGGCAGCGGTTCTTCGACTACACGACCGACACGCGCAGCGCGGGCTACGAGCCGAACTTCCGCTGGACGCGCCCGACGGTCGCGATCGCGAACGAGGCGAACTACAGCGACGGCCACTGCTTCGCGTACGCGTACAAGCAGCAGAAGCTCGGGCCGCTGGTGGGGATGCCGGTGCCCGGCACGTGCACGTTCGCGGGGTGGGAGTCGCTGCCCGACGGGATCCGCTGGGGCGTGCCCGGCCTCGGCGTGAAGGACGCGACGACGGGGCAGTACCTCGAAAACCTGCAGACGGAGCCCGACGTGAAGGTGCGCAACGAGCAGCGCGCCGCCGCGGCGGGGAAGGATCAGCAGCTGGAGGCGGCGGTCGCGGCGCTGAAGAAGCTGACGCAGCAGCGGACGGCCGTCGTGCCCTGACGACCGGCGGCGGATCCTGCGCCGGCCCCGAACGGCAACTGCAGCAAGGATTGAAATCTGAGAAGATCTGAAAGATGCGGATGGCTCCATGTGGCGGCGAGGAATCGCGCACCACACGGAGCCATCCGTCGTTATCGGACCTTATCCGATCTTCATCCTTGCAAATGCCGTTCGGGTCCGGCGCGACATGTTCGCTCAGGGCACGCCCGACGGCAGCGTCGCGCTTCCGGTCCGCGGATCGAAGCGGCTGCCGGCGGGGAGCACGTGCACCGTCATTCCCGTCGCGCCGAGCGTGGTGCCGGCCGGCGTGACCGCGGCGCGCCGCGCGTCGTAGACGACCACCGCGCTGGCGCCGCTCACGCGCCAGCGGCCGTCCGGCTCGATCACCAGCGCCGTCGACTCGTCGATGCCGACGCCCAGGTGCGGCGCGCGCTCCAGCACGACGCTCATCAGGCGGTTGTGCCGCTTGCGCCGCAGGAAGTGCTGGTCGACGACCGCGTCGTCGAGCAGGCCGAACCCCGCGTCGAGGATGATGTTGTCGCGCGCGATCGTCATGAACCCGTCGTCCTTCACGGGCCGGTCGCCGCCCGGACGGCGCTCGTCGCCGGTGATCATGCGGGCCGACATGACCGCCGCGCCCGCGGAGGTCCCGCCGACCACGGCGCCGCCCTCGTAGCGTCGGCGGATGGCCGCCTCGGTCTTCGTGCCGCGCAGCGCGGCGGTGAGGCGCGACTGGTCGCCGCCGCCGAACCAGATCCCGGTGGCGCCGTCGAGCAGCGCCGCGACGGAGTCGGTGTTCGCCTGCTCGCGCGTGACCCAGACGTTGGTCGCGCGCGCGCCGAGCGTGCGCAGGTCGGCGGCCTTCGCTTCGCCGGAGGTGGCGCCCTCCGCGCTGGCCATCGCGAAGACGACGATGCGCGCGCGCCCTGATCCGCCGGCGAGCGTCACGAACTCCTGCACGAGCGCCGGCGGCTGCGGTCCGCCGCCCACCACGAACAGGGTGCCGCGCCCCTGCACCGCCGGTGCGCCGGCCGCGGAGACGCGCGCCGTGCCGGCGTGGCCCGTCGCGCAGCCCGCCACGACCAGCGCGAGGAGGGTGGCGCCGGCCAGCCGGCCGGATGGATTGCGGCGAGGAAGCGGGAATGCGGGCATGATGTGGAGCGCGGGTGCATGGCGGCGGCGGGCTGCGTGAACGCGCAGCGAAGTTGCGGCGCGTGCACGCGCGCGCGCCAGGACCCGCGCCCCTCCGTTCGGTCCGTTGTAATCCTGTCAAAGCCGGCGGCGGTTCGCTGCCGGCGCGCCGACGCGGTTCAGGTTCAGGATCCGCAGCCGCGGCCCTCGCCCCACCGACAGCGCCCACGCCCATGCGACATCTCCCGCTCCTCGCCGTCCTCGCCCCGGGCGTCCTGCACGCGCAGCCCGCGCAGCAGCCCGACACCATCCGCGTCGGCCACCCGAGCGTCGCCCACGCGCTGGCCGCTGGCGTCGACTCGACCGACACGTACTTCGTCGCGCCGTCGGGCGAGCGCCGCCTCGGCGTCGTGTACGAGGAGCGCGTGGTGCCCGTGTCCGGCGGCTTCCTGGTCGTGCAGCGCAACGCGCGCCCCGACGGCCGGCTCCTCTCGCTCGACAGCGTCGCGGTGGACGGCCGCACGCTCGCGACGCGCTGGCACTCCGACCTCACGCCGCGCGGCAGCCGCCGCGTGACCTTCGCGAACGGGCGCATGGCCGGCACGGCCACCGACAGCGCGGGCACCGTGACGCCGGTGGACCTGCCCGCGCCCTCGGACGCGATCGACTACAGCCTCGGCTCGCGGCTCGTGCCGCACCTCCCGCTGCGCGAGGGCTACGTGGCGACGCTCGCCCTGCACGACGTCACGCGCGGGCCGCAGTGGACCACCGTCCGCGTGCTCGGCCGCGAGGACGTCGCGGTGAAGGGCGCCACCGTGTCCGCGTGGAAGGTCGCGCTGGAGTACGGCACGTTCAGCGCGACGCAGTGGATCGATCCGACCGCGAAGCGCATGCTGCGCACGCAGGTCGAGCGCGGGACGACGCGGATGGTGGCCGAGCGGCGCTAGCGAGCGGCGCTAGCGAGCGGCGCCGACGTGCGCCGCGCCCACCGGCGACGCGTCGGTGAACGCGTCCGCGTCGAAGCGCACGTGGCGCCCGCGGCCGAGCGCCTTGGCGCGGTACATCGCGATGTCGGCGTGGTGCAGGATGGCGGCGACGGCGGCATCGGGCACGCGTCCCGGGATGCCGTCGGGGGTCGCCGTGCCGAGCCCCATGGCGGACACCGTCGCCCGCGCCGAGCCGACGCTCGTGCCCACGCGCGCCACGCCCGTCGCCAGCGTGAAGGGGCGCGCCAGCGCGGCCACGATCCGCTCCGCCACCGCGGCCACGTCGGCGTCGTCGCGCACGCCGTCCAGCAGCACCGCGAACTCGTCGCCGCCCAGGCGCGCCACCGTGTCGCGGTCGCGCGAGTCGCCGTGACGCGTGGCCGCCCGCAGCCGCTCGGCGACCTCGATGAGCAGCGCGTCGCCGGCGGCGTGGCCCATCGTGTCGTTGACGGCCTTGAAGTCGTCGAGGTCGAGCATCAGCACCGCGACGCGGCCCGGATCTCCCGCCGCGTACGCCCGGCCGAGCGCGCGCTCCAGCCGGTCGAGGAAGCGCGCGCGGTTGGCGAGCCCGGTGAGCGCGTCGTGGTAGGCGAGGCGCGCGAGCGCCGCCGTCGCGGTGTCGGCGCGGGCCTGCGCGCCGGCGCGCATGCTCTCGAAGGCGAGGACGAGGAGGCCGGTGCACAGCACCAGCCCGATCGGGCTGCCGACGCTCATGCGCGCCGCCCACTCGGCCGGATAGCGCGGCGGGAAGCGGACGCCCTGCGCCTCGAGCACGCCGAAGAGGAGGACCGTGAGCACGCACAGCGTCGTGCCGCCGATCGCGCCGCGCCGGCCGAGCAGCATGGTCGCGAAGATCGGCAGGATGCCGAGCAGCGGCGTGGCGAGCGCGTGCAGCCCCCCCTCGCAGACGATCAGCGCGACGATGACGCCGTAGAGCGCGCCCGCGACCAGGAGCCCCGTCGTGCGGAGCGATGCGCGCGCGCGCAGCAGGCCGAGGGCGAGCGCGCCGACGCCGGCGCCCGTCGTCAGCACGGCGGCGCCCGCCGGGTAGCCGACCACCGCGCCGTAGAACAGCGCGTACGCCAGCGCGGTCCCGATCAGGACGACCGAGAGCAGCACCGTCAATCGCGCGCGACGCAGGACTTCGGCGTCGGTGCGCAGCGAGGCGTGCACGAATCGGTCAGGCCACTGAGACATGCGGGGGGGCAGGGCGGGACGACGCGGTCCGACTGGCGCTGCTCCGCGTGGCACGCATCCGGACTGGTCCCGCACGTACGACGCGGCAGCGCCGTCGAGGCAACTGCGCTGCCTTTCGGCCCTTCGCCGCGGACCGCCCGGCCGGATCGCCGGGCGGTCGGGACTGCCTCGCGTGCTCAGGCCGAGCCCGAGCCCGGCTCCGCCATCCGGCGGTGCTGCTCGGCCGCGATAGGCGCGGGCGTCACCAGCGCGGCCGCCGCCAGCGCGCGCTCCTTCAGCGTCGCCGCGACGACGTGGTCCTTCCCGGCCAGCATCGCCTCGTAGCCCTTCCGCGCGACGTCCTGCGGATCGGCCTTGTCCTCCTGCCCGACCTTCGTGTCCTCCATCCCCGCGCGGTGGAAGAACTCCGTCTCCGTCGCGCCGGGCTGCAGCGCGGTCACGGTGACGCCGGTGTCCTTCAGCTCGTTGCGCAGCGCCTCGGCGAAGCTCTGCACGAACGCCTTGCTCGCGTTGTAGACGGCCTGGAACGCCCCCGGCATCCGCGCGGCGATGGACGACGTGAACAGCACCCGCCCCTCGCCGCGCGCCACCATCGCGGGCAGCAGCCGGTGCGCGAGGTGCACGGTGCCGGTGACGTTGAGCGCGATGAGCGCGAAGATCCGGTCGAGCTCCTGCTCCAGGAACGCGCCGCCGAGCCCGACGCCCGCGTTGAGCGCGATCGCGTCGGGCGCGCGCCGGTCGGCGCCGAAGCGCGCGGCCACCCGCTCGACGCCGTCCCGCGTGGCGAGGTCCGCGACGATCGCCTCGCAGCTGGTGCCGAGCGCGGACAGCTCGCGCGCCGCGCGCTCGATGTCCGGGTCCTCGGCCACCAGCACGAGGTCCCAGCCCTCGCGCGCGAAGACGGTGCCCAGCTCGCGCCCGATCCCGCTCGACGCGCCCGTGACGAGCGCCAGCCGGCGCCCTCCTGCGTGCTTCGTGTCCTGCGCCATGTGTGATCCCGTGTGGTGAGTCCGCGTGCCGTACGGTGCCGTACGACGTGGCGCCGCCGCGTCGCAGGGTGCGCACCACGCGCGTGCGGGCGTCACGAGGCGCGCGGCGCGACTACCGGCCGACCGCGATCCCGACGCCGACGATCGTCGGCGTGCCCTCCACGAAGATCCGGCGCGCGCTCGCGGTCAGCTGCACGGGCGTGCTCGTGCCGGCGAGCGCGAGGCCGCCCGACAGCATCGCGCGCGACCCTGTGGACGACTCGCCCCCACCGCTGAGTCGCGCGAAGCCGAAGCCCGGCGACACGAACGGCACGACGCGGAGCGCGTTCCCCGCCCGCACGGACAGCGAGACGGGCACGCTCAGCGCGCCCGCGAGCGCCGTGAACTCGTCGTCCGACGAGCCCGGCCGGCTGAAGCCGAGCGCCGGATTGATCGCCACGCTCATGGCCACCGGCCCGCCGAGGGGACGGTCGAGCAGCCCGACGTGCACGTCGACGCCGGCCATCAGGTGGTCGCAGTCGCCGCACCCCTTCACGGACGTCCGCCCGAGCTCGATCGCCGTCCGCACCGGCCCGCGCCGGATCACGAGCCCCGCCCCGACGTTCATCGTGTTGTCGTCGTCCGCGTCGAACTGCCAGTGGGAGTAGCGCGCCTGCACGCCCACCGACGTCCCCGGGGGCGCGGCGGCGGTCGGCGGCGCGTACGGTGTGAAGGCGCCCAGGGGGGTGGTGATGAGCCCGATCCAGGCGACGATGGCGCTCTCGCTCTGCGCGGCCGCGGTGACGGGCGCGGCCGCGATCGCGCAGGCCACGAGCATGGTCCCGATGTTGGTTCGCATGGCGCTCCTCCAGTGGGTGAGTGGTGTGGAGGAGGGCTACGCGGCGGCCGTCAAAGCGCGATCAAACGCGCGTCCGGGCGCGCCGAACGGAGCGGAAGGGCGCACGCCCTCGCGCATTCGGCGTCCGGCCCCCATCATTCCGGCCGATCGCTTGGAACGTTCCAAACAACACACCCGCCCAGACCCATGGCCGAGTCCGCGCCGCTCGTCACGCACACGTACAGCGACCACGGCCTGCGCGCCCGACGCCCCCGCCACGCGACGACTGCACTTGTGCGCGAAGCGCGCGCCGCCGACCCCGGCGGCCGCACGTCCGCGCCCGCCCCCACTCCGGAGTAGCGAGACATGCGCGAGGGCATCCCGCGTCGCCCGACGATCATCGACGTCGCCGCCAAGGCCGGCGTGTCGAAGTCGATGGTCTCGCTCGTCATGCGCGGCTCCAGCGACGTGCGCGAGGAGAAGCGCCGGCTCGTCCTCGAGGCCGCCGACGCGCTGGGCTATCGCCCGAACGCCGTCGCGCGCTCGCTCGTGCGCCGGCGCACCAACATGCTCGGCGTCGTGCTCTCCGACCTCCACAACCCGTTCTTCACCGAGGTGATCGACGGCATCGAGGCGGAGGCCGAGGACCGCAGCTACCGCACGATCATCTGCACCGCCAGCCGGCAGTCGAGCGCCGAGCGCCGCGCGCTCGACACGCTGCTGGAGCTGCGCGCCGACGCGCTGATCCTCGCCAGCCCGATGATCGAGATGGACGCGATCGCGCGCGCGAGCGCCGAGGTGCCGGTCGTCCTCGTCGCGCGGCCGTCCGACTCCGAGGCGATCGACAGCGTCGCGAACGACGACCCGACCGGCGCCGCGCTCGTCGTGGACCATCTGGTCGCGCTCGGCCACCGGCGCATCGCGCACGTGGACGGCGGCGGCGGCGCGGGCGCCGCGGCGCGCAGCGCGGGCTACGTGCAGGCGATGCAGCGCCACGGCCTCGATGCGCACGTGCGCGTCATCCCCGGCAGCTACACGGACGAGGGCGGCCGCCAGGGCGTCGCCGCGCTGCTGGCGTCGGGCGAGCGTCCGACGGCCATCTTCGTCGCCAACGACCTCGCCGCGCTCGGCGCGATGAGCGAGCTCGCCGAGCGCGGGCTGCGCGTGCCCGACGACATGTCGCTGGTGGGCTACGACAACACGTCGCTCGCCGCCGTGCGGCACATCAGCCTCACCACCGTCGATCAGCCGCGCCCGCAGATGGGGCGCCAGGCGGTGACGCTGGTGCTCGAGCGGCTGACGCGCGACCGCACGACCTCGCGCCACATCCTCATCCCGCCCCGCCTCGTCGTGCGCGGCACCACCGCGGCGCCGGCCGTGCGCTGACGAGCATCGCCGACGTCCGCGACCGGGGAGGTTCGCGCGCACCATCGCCGGACGGCACCCGACCGCGGCCGACACGTGGTGAGACGCGAGAGGCCCCGCACCGCGGGGCCTCTCGCACGTGCGCCGGTCGCGACGCCGATCACCAGCCGGGGTTCTGCTTCAGCGCCGGGTTGGTGAGCAGGTCGCCCTCCGGGATCGGGTACAGGTAGTTCTTCTGCTCCCACTTCCGCGGGATGTCGCTGCGCCAGACGATCTCGCCGGACGTCCCGTTCGCGAGCTTGAAGTCGTTGCCCGTCACCGAGATGTAGGTGACGCTCGGCAGCCGGTTCGCGGTCGGGACGTTGACCGTGAAGAAGTTCACGTCCGGCGTCCCGTTCTCGTCCAGGTCGATGTTCGTGTTCGCCTGCGGCACGTAGATCCCGCGCCACTCCATCTCCATCAGCGCGCCACGCGCCCAGCGCACGATGTCGTAGAAGCGGAAGCCCTCCATCGCGAGCTCGATCCCGCGCTCGCGGCGGATCTCGAGGATCACCGGGTTGGAGACGTCCGGGAAGTAGACCGAGCGCAGGTACGGATCGACGACCGTCGGCAGCGTGGTGAGCCCGCCGGTGATGCCCGCGCGGCCGCGCGTCGCGCCGACGGTCGCCGCCCAGTCGGCCGCGGTCAGCTGCCCCAGCTCCGCCCGCGCCTCGGCGTAGTTCAGCAGCACCTCGGCGTAGCGGAAGAGGTGCACGGCGTTCGTGTTGAGGCTCCCGCCGTCCATCGACGCGTCGTCGGTGCTGAACTTGATCGGGTGGTAGCCGGTGTAGGTGTACGTGAACGCCGGCGGTGCGGCGACCTGCGCGCCGGACTGCAACCGCCGGTAGCCGGGCGTGCGTATCGTCTGCGCCAGCCGCGCGTCGCGCCCCTTCGTCTCCTCCTGGAAGGTCATCGTCTGGTAGCCCGCCCGGTTGGTGAAGGGCGTGCCGTCGACGTTGAGGTAGGTGTGGATGAAGGGGCGGATGAAGCTGAAGCGCACGCCCGTGGTGGCGCTGGTGTAGATCCAGTTCGCCTGGTGGCGCACGGCCAGCGCGGTGCTCTGGACGTTCGTCAGCAGCACCTCCTGCGCGATCGGCACCTCGCGGATGAAGACCTGCCGGTACGAGTCGGTGGGGCCCGAGCCCGTGTAGAGGCTGTACCGCCGGCTGTCGATCAGGACCTTCGCCGCGCTGGCCGACTCGGTGAGCCAGCGGTCCGCGGTGCTCTGGAGCCCGAACTCCGGGTGGTACTTCCGGAACGCCCCCTCGAACAGCGCCACGCGCGACTTGAGCGCGAGCGCCACGTCCTTCGTGACGAGCGTGCGCGACGCCTCGTTGGTCGCCGTGATGTTGGCGATGGCGTAGTCGAGGTCCTCCAGCACGTGGTCCATCACCACCGTGCGCGAGTCGCGCCCGGCGTAGAGCGCCGAGTCGCCGACGTCGAGCGGCCGGTCGATCCACGGGACGTCGCCGTAGCGCTTCACCTTCTCGAAGTAGAACCAGGCGCGGAAGAAGCGGGCGATGCCGTTGTAGTTGTTCCGCACCGCCTCGGGGACGCTCGGATCGGTGTTGTTGGCGAGGAAGTAGTTGATGCTGCGCAGCGTGGTCCACTGCCAGTTGACGTTGCCGCCGAGGGCGACGACCTCGTACTGGCCCGAGGCCGTGATGTCGGTGACGCGCGAGTTGTAGACGCCGGGCCGGATGAACTGCGGCACGTCGCGGCGCGCCGCGTAGTCCGACATCGACTCGGACTGCGTGATGTTGTTCGCGTCCGGCATCCAGTTGTAGAACGACGTCGCGTAGAGCGCGAGCCCGTTCGCGGAGCCGAACACCGCCTCCCGGCTGGAGGTCGCCACCGGGTTCTGCTCGAGCGAGTCGTCGCACGCCGTCACACCGGCGGCCAGCGCGACCGCGAGCAGCAGGCGGCGCGGGATGTGTCGTCTGGTCATGGTCGTCTCGTCGTCAGAAGGTGACGGTCGCGCCGATGGTGAAGCTGCGCAGCATCGGGTAGTTGTAGCCGTCGCCCGCGTTGTTCACGAACGCGCCCGACGCGTTCAGCTGGTCGGGATTGTTCTGGAACAGCCGCTCCGACGGCGCCGTCGCGTTCTCGACGTCGATGTTGTCCGCGTACTTGTAGAGCGGCGACCAGGTCCAGAGGTTCTCGCCCGAGACGTAGAGTCGCGTGGTGTTCGCCCCGATGCGCGACGAGAGGCGCGTGGGGAGGTTGTAGCCCAGCTGCAGGTTCTTCAGCCGCAGGTACGCCGCGTTCATCACGTACTTGGACTGCGGCTGGCGCAGGATGCCGGCGGCGTTGTTGGAGAGTCGCGACGCGTAGCGCGGGAGGAAGGCGTTCGGGTTCTCCGCCGTCCAGATCATCCCCGGCTTGAGGTGCCACTCGGGCACGAAGCCGTAGGGGCGGTTGTACTGGCCCCAGAACGCGTTCGACTCCGGCGACGGGTACCAGTCCTGCTTGCCGACGCCCTGGAAGAAGCTGGAGAGGAAGACGCCGCGGTAGTTGGCGCCGAGGTTGACGCCGTAGCGGTAGCGCGGCGTGGTGTTGCCGATGACGACGCGGTCGCCGGGATCGTCCACCGTGTTCTTCCCGGGGTTGACCTTGCCGTCGCCGTTCAGGTCCTTGAGCATGATGTCGCCGACCTGGATGCGTCCCGACGAGTGCGACCGGAACAGGCTCTGGTCCGCGTGCGACGCGATCTGCTCGGCCGACCCGAAGAAGCCCTCGGTGACGTAGCCCCAGATCTCCCCGACCTTCTGGCCGACGTAGTAGTCGGTGAGGAAGCGATCGGGGTTGTTGTACTTCAGGATCTCCGCGCGGTTGTCGGCCAGCGTCAGCTGGACGTTGTAGCCGAGGGGGCGCGACGCGACGTCGAAGCGGTGGTTCCAGGAGAGCATCGCCTCCCAGCCCGTCGTCTTCATGTCGGCGTAGTTGCCGCGCGGCGACGTGGCGCCGAAGGTCGCCGGCAGCGTCATGCCGATCGTGTACATGTCCGTCGTGCGACGGGTGTACACGTCGCCGGTGAAGAGCAGCTTCCCGGCGAGCATCTCGAGGTCGAGGCCGACGTTGCTGGTGGTGACCGTCTCCCACGTCAGCCCGTCGGGCAGCACCGCCGGCGCGCCCGTGTACTGCGGCTGCACGCCGTTCAGGATGCGCGTGGACTTCGTGATGTTGAACAGCTCGTTGAACGTGTACGCGGCGATGTTGCCGTTGCCCATCGAGCCGTACGACGCGCGGAGCTTGAGGTCGGAGATGACGCGCTCCGGCACCTTCCAGAACGGCTCGCGCGACGGGCGCCAGCCGACCGACGCCGAGGGGAAGAAGGCGTAGCGCTGGCTCGACGGGAACTTGGAGGAGCCGTCGTAGCGGCCGTCGAGCTCGAGGAGGTAGCGCTCGTCGTAGTTGTAGTTCAGGCGGTAGAAGCCGCCGAGGATCGCCCACTTCTCGTAGTTGCCGCCCGTCGTGATCCCCTGCCCCAGCGCGAGGTTGATGTTCTCCGCGTCGGGGAACACCAGCCCGTTGCGCGTGACGTCGAGGCGCTCGAAGGTCGACTGCTCGTAGTTGGTGCCGAGCACCACGTTCACGAAGTGCTTCTCGGCGAGGAGCGTCTGGAAGTCGCCGTAGAGATTGCTCGCGAGGTAGACGCCCCGGTCCTGCAGGTTGCGCAGGTCGTTGGTGGCGGTGCCCAGGTACTCGATCACGCCGGGCGAGCGCGAGTACGGGATCTCGACGCGTCGCCGCGTCTCGTCGTCGGCGGTGTTCTGGAAGGAGAAGTCGCCGTTGATCTTCAGCTTGCGGTCGAGGAAGGTCGCCGTGAGGCCGGTGGTGTTGCGCACCAGGTTCCGACTCAGGTCGCTCCCGTTCTTCCCGTAGTAGAAGTCGCCCACGGTGTAGGCGCCCGACCAGGTGAGTGTGCCGTCGGGGTTGAGCATCGGCTCGCTCGGGTGCCCCTCGTCGGCGAGGTTGCGCCAGATGCCGCCGCCCTCGCCGATGTTCAGCGGGTTGTAGTACTTCCGGTTGGACGCGATCAGGTTGTTGCTCGCCTGCAGCCACGGATAGAGCTGCAGCGTGCCCACCGCGCGCATGTTCAGCATCCGGTAGTCGTCGGAGCTGTAGCGGAACAGGCCGGGCTGGTCGAGGTAGCGGCCGGAGATGAGGAAGCTCGCCTTGTCGGTGCTGCGCGAGACCGAGAGGCTGTGCTCCGCCGTCGGCGTCTGGTCCTTGTAGAGCAGGCCGTACCAGTCGGTGCTGGCGTAGTACACGTACTGGCCGTCGGGACCGACCACGGTGGTCGGCAGGCTCGGGTCCTTGGAGCGCCGCTCGAACTCCGTCAGGTACTGCTGCGAGAAGCTCTGCGTCTTGTTGATGTTCTGCGGGAACGTCCCCTCGAAGTTGAAGAACGACTCGTTGAACATCTTCGCGTACGTGTAGCCGTCGGTCACGTACCCGGCCGGGACGGTGGGCCTCCGCTGTCCGTAGCGCGTGTCGTACGTGATGGCGAAGCCGTCGCCGGCGGGCTTCTTCGTGGTGATGAGCACCACGCCGAACGCGCCGCGCGCGCCGTACACCGCCGCCGCGGCGGCGTCCTTCAGCACCGAGATCGACGCCACGTCGTTCGGGTTGAGCATGCTCGGGTCGCCCTCGACGCCGTCGATCAGCACGAGCGCGTTGCCGCCCTGCCCGATGGACGTGGCGCCGCGCACGTTGATGCGCGGCGCCTGGGTCGGCCGGCCGTCGAGGAGCCCGACGTTGACGTTGGGGATCACGCCCTGCAGCCCCTGCGTCAGGTTGGCCATCGGGCGGTTCTGCAGCGCCTCGCTCCCGACCTGGTCCACCGCGCCGGTGAGGTTCCCGCGGCGCTGCGTGCCGTAGCCGACGGTGACGACCTCGCTCAGCACGGTCGCCTGCCGCGTGAGCTGGAAGCTGACCGTCGCCACCTGCCCGGCGGCGACGGTGACGGTCCGCTCCTGCAGCGCGTAGCCGATGCGCCGCACCTGCACCACGCGGCTCCCCGCGGGCACGTTGGCGATGGTGAAGCGCCCGTCGGCGCGGGTCGCGGTGCCGAGCGGCGCGCCGGCGATCCCCACCTGCGCATCGGGCACTGGCTGGCCGGTCGTGGCCTCGGTGACGACGCCGCTGACCGTGCCGGTCTCCACGCGCGGCGCCGACTCCGCTGCGGGCGCCGGTGGGCGTTGCTGCGCCGCGCCGGGCACGGCGACGCCCAGCGTGAGGACCGACGAGAGCACGAACGAGGACGCACGTCTCATCTGCTGCTCCGGGATGACGGTGAGACGAGGGAGGCGCGCCGGACGGGCGCACCGACGAGGTCACCTGCGTTCCGATGTTCCGAGCGTGGGGCGAGATCGCGTGAGGCGGGACCGGGCGCGAACGGGGGGCGAGGGGGCGCGGGGCGCGGCGGGTGCGCCGTCCGTTCCTCTCATACGGCCCGGCGCGACGCCGCGTCAAGCGCGGTGCGAGCGGATCGCTCGGCGCGCAGGAACGCAGAACGCCCGGCCGGATGGCCGGGCGTTCACGAGGATCGGCGACGTACCGGAGACGCTCAGCGCTCCAGCCGGAACCCCGGATCGACCGCCGGGCGCTTGGGCGCGTTCGCGACGAACCAGCCCGTGAGGTACATCCACTGCGCCATGCGCGTCAGCTTCGCGTAGTCGATGCGGGCCGGGTTGTCGCGCGGCGTGTGGTAGTCGTCGTGCAGGTTCGTCGTGTACATCAGCGCCGGCACGTTCAGGCGCGCGTACGGCAGGTGGTCGCTGCGGAAGTACCATCCTTCGGGATGCGTCGGCCGGTCCCACAGCGAGTCGAGCGTGAAGCGCCCGGTGAGCGCGTTGGCGCGCAGCGCCATCGCCACGAGGTCGCTCGAGTTGCGGTGCGGCGGCTGCGCGCCCAGCAGCGACGCCGAATCGGGATGGTTGCGGCCGATCATGTCGCCGTTGAGCACCGCGACGATCTTCTCGAGCGGGACGACTGGGTTCGCGGCGTGGTAGCGCGAGCCGATCAGGCCGCGCTCCTCGGCGCCGTGGTTGATGAAGAGGACCGAGCGCCTCCCTGGCTGCCGCACGAACGCGCGCGCCGCCGCGAGCCCCGCGGCGGTCACCGTGGCGTTGTCGTCCGCGCCCGCGTGCACCGAGTCCCCTTCGAGCGTGACGCGCACGCCGTTGGCGTCCTGGTGCGAGCTGAAGACGACGTACTCGTCGCGCAGCGCGGGATCGGTGCCGCGCACCATGCCGATGACGTTCACCGACGGCGTCGTGAACCGCTCGAGACGCACGGAGAGCTCCGCCTGCGGCTGCCGCGCGAGCGTCTCGCGCATCGCCGCGCGCACGAGGAACGCCGGCGTCGGCCCGCTGCCGAGCGCGGGCGGCGGCGCCACGCGCGGTGAGCCGTTGGCGGCGCGCGGCACCGCGCGGTCCACGTCGTACGCGCCGCGGGTGCGGGCGGAGGCGACGACCTCGTACGCGCTGTCCACGGGCGCCGACGCGACGAGGATGACGGCCGACGGCCCGCGGCGCTGGAAGCGCGCGAGCGTGGCGTTGATGGCGGCGTCCGCGTAGCGCGACGCGAACGTGTAGCTGTTCGCGCGGATGGCCGCCGGCGGCGGCGCGAGCAGCGGCGTCGCGACGATGCGTCCGCGCACGTCGACGGTGCTGTCGGTCGCGTCGGGCACCCACAGCACCGCGCCCGCCGCCTCCGCCGGCACGACGTTGAGCGGCGTCAGGTCGCGGAAGAGCGTCAGCGCCTGGCCGCCGACGCTCGCGCGGCTGGCGGTGGTCGAGACGCGCGTGCGCACCATGTCGAGCCACTGGAACCAGGTCCCGTCGTCGCCCGCGGGCCTGAGCCCGATGCGGCGGTACTGCTCCGCGACCCACATCGACGCGCGCATCTCGTCGAGCGTGCCGCCCTCGCGTCCGCGCATCGCGGGCGACGCCATCTCGGTGACGTCGCGCCGCAGGTCGGCCTCGCGGACGGCCGCGAGCGCGGCGGGGACTTCGGCGCTGCGCGTGGCGGCGCGCGGAGCGGCCTGCGCCCCGAGCGGGGCCGCGGCGACGGCGCCGAGCACGCCGGCGAGGAGACGGGTCGTGGTGGACGGGAGGCGCATGGCGGGAGACGCGGACGGGTCGGCGCGCGGGGTGCGCGCCGGACGTGCTATCTGCGCCGCGTGCGGCGCGCCGGCAAGCGCGCCGGCAAGCGAGCGGGCACGCCGCGCATGCACGTCCCGACGGCGTCGACTACCGCGGCCGGCGCGGCGGGGTGGCCGGCGCCGTGGAGTCGGGGGCGACGAGCGCCGCGTAGACGAGCTGCTTGGTCTCCCGAAGAAGCGGATAGGAGAACGGCGGGTGGTGCTGCGTGAGGACCATCCCGATCACGCCGTTCGCCGGATCGACCCAGAAATACGTGTTCGCCGCACCCGACCACCCGAACGTGCCCGGCGCGCTCGGGTTCTCCGGCGACGCGCGGTCGCGCTGCACCGCGACGCCGAGCCCGAAGCCCGTGCCCGGACCGAAGTTGCCCGCCGGGATCGGCCCCAGCGCCGGCGGCAGCGCGTCGCGCCGCAGCTCGGCGGCGCTCTCGGGCCGCAGGATGCGCACGCCATCGAGCGTGCCGTCGTTCAGCAGCATCTGCGCGAACCGCAGGTAATCGCCGGCCGTCGAGACCAGTCCGCACCCGCCGCACGCGAAGCGCGCCGCCGGCTCGAGCAGGTCCTGCGGCACCATGCCTCGCGTCGTGCGCAGCCGGCCGTCCGGGCCGCGCTCGTAGTAGCCCGCGAGTCGCGCGCGCAGCGCGGGCGTGAGACGCATCGCGGTGCTGCGCATGCCGAGCGGCGTGAAGATCTCCTCGTCGAGATAGCGCTCGAAGGGGCGTCCGTCGACGATCTCCACGACGCGGCCGAGCACTTCGAGCCCGGGACCGTATCGCCATCGCGCCCCCGGCTGGAAGGCGAGTGGGATGCGCGCCACCGTGTCCGCGAAGCCGGCCACGGTGCGCGAGGCGACGAAGAGCCCACGCGCGTTGGCGATCGAGTCCGGCGCCAGGACCCCGAGCCCGTACGCCATCCCGGACGTGTGCATCAGGAGCTGCCGGATGGTGATCGGTCGCACCGCCGGCGTCGTCGTCGGGTGCGCGGCCCCGCCACCCGCGTACACGGCGGCCTCCGCGAACGCCGGGATGTAGCGTGCCACCGGATCGTCGAGGCCGAGCGTTCCGCGCTCGACGAGCTGCAGCACCGCCACCGCGGTGACGGGCTTGGTCATCGAGTACATGCGGAAGACCGCGTCGGACGCGAGCGGTGCGCCGGTGCGGACGTCCGCCGTCCCGAACGTCTCGAGGTACGCCAGCCTGCCGTGGCGCGCGACGGCGACGAGCATGCCCCCGAGCTTCCCCGAGTCGGTGTAGGCCCGCATGGCGGGCGCGATGCGCGCGAGCGCCTCGGCCGAGAGGCCGACATCGCCGGGCGTGGCGCGTGGGAGGGACTGGGCGCCGAGCGTGGCGTCAGCGCACGCGGCGCTCGCGATCGCCGCGAGCACGATCGACAGGGCGCGCGGCGCCACCTGTCGCGGAAGACGGAGCGGCACGGGACCCCCGGGTGGCGGGAGGACGGCGTCCGATCGCCGGCGGCCACGTCGGCCGGACCGGTCCGCGAACATGGGGCGCTCGGAAGCGGACTGCAACAGGACGCGAGTGCGCGACCGGCAGACCCTTCACGCGGCGAGACGCCCGGCCACTCCCGTCAGCGCAGCGTCCGGTCGGGATCGAGGATGATCCCCGTCCACAGCTGCTTGCACTTGGGGCACACGTCCGGCAGCGCGTCGCGCGTCGGGAACACCTGGCAGCCGCAGGTGGCGCAGCAGCCGCAGATCCTCGGCTCGGGCTTCTCCGCGATCGGGCGCTGGGTGCGTGGGTGCGGCATGCGGCGAGACTGCTCCTGAGGTGGGGCCGTTCCGAGGTTGGCCAGCCCCGTGGTCGGGCGCGTGGAGCGGGCGGCGTGGCGTGAGCGCCCGTGGATTCGCATCCCGCGCGCCAGCCCCGTGCGACGCGGGCGACCGCACGTGCCGTCCGCCCTCGGCGCCGGCCGATCGCCGACCCCTTGCACTTCTACAAGAGCGCTCGCATCCTTCGCGCGACCCCACGAGGACCGCGCCGTGATCGACGACCGCCTCGACCTGCCGCAGGGCACGCTCGACCTGCTGATCCTGAAGGCCGTCTCGGTCGAGCCGATGCACGGCTGGGCGATCTCCGAGCGCATCCGGCACGTGTCGCGCGACGCGCTGCAGGTGCCCCAGGGCTCGCTCTACCCCGCGCTGCACCGCCTGGAGCGGCGCGGCTGGATCCGGGCCGAGTGGGGCGCGTCGGAGAGCAACCGCCGGGCGAAGTTCTACGAGCTCACGCGCGCCGGCCGCCGACAGCTCGACGTCGAGGCCGACGCGTGGGCGCGGCTCACGAGCGCCGTGTCGCTGGTGCTCGACATGGGGTGACCGCGATGCTGGCCGAGATCTGGAGCGACGTGCGCTACCGGATGCGCGCGCTGTTCGACCGCGACGCGCTCGAGCGCGAGCTCGACGAGGAGCTGCGCTTCCACGTGGAGCACGAGGCCGCGCGCCACGAGCGTGCGGGGCTCTCGCGCGACGACGCGCTGCGCCGCGCGCGCGCGGAGTTCGGGCACCTCGATCGCGTGAAGGAGGCGAGCCGCCGCGCGCGCGGCACCGTGGCGCTGGAGTCGGTGCTGCACGACCTCCGCATCGCCGCGCGACGGCTGCGGCGCGCGCCGGGGTTCGCCGCGGCGGTGGTGCTGGTGCTCGCGCTCGGGATCGGCGCGTCCACGGCGGCCTTCGGCGTCGTGGACGCGATGCTCCTCAAGCCCCTGCCGTATCCGCAGTCGGAGCGGCTCGTGCGGCTCACCCACACCGCGAGCCTCGCGGGCCGCCCGACCGTCGACCAGTCGGACGCGACGGTGATGCTCTACCAGCGGCACGCGGCGTCCGAGGGCGCGGCGTTCGACGGCATCGCCGCGTGGTGGGCCGACAACGTCGACGCCAACATCGAGCCGTCCGCGCCCGGCGAGACGCCCGCGCGCGCGCGCATCGCGCGCGTCACCGCGAACCTGCTCGACGTGCTCCGCGTGCGCCCGGCGCTGGGCCGCGGCTTCGCCGACGGTGAGGACCGCGCGGGCGCGGCGCGCGTCGTCCTGCTGTCGGACCGGCTCTGGCGGCAGCGCTACCACGGCGATCGCGGCGTGATCGGCCGGCAGATGCTCGTCAACGGGGTGCCGCGCACGATCGTCGGCGTCATGGCGCCGCGCTTCGCGTATCCGGCGAGCACCGTGGATCTCTGGATCCCGCTCACGCTCGACCCGGCCGCCACGCAGGCCGCGCGCTTCCGGTTCGTCGGCGTGGCGCGGCTGCGCGACGGCGTCACGCCGACCCGCGCACGCGCCGACCTGGCGCGCGCGCTCGCGCGGCTGCCCGACGAGCTCCCGGGCGATCCCTCGGCGAACGTCCTCGCGCAGGCGCACGTCGCGCCACAGGTCGAGTCGCTCCGCGATTCCGTCGTCGGCAGCTCCGCGCGCCTCGCCTGGATGCTGCTGGCGAGCGTGCTGCTCGTGCTCGTCGTCGCCTGCGCGAACGTCGCCGGCCTGTTCCTCGTGCGCGCCGAGCACGCGCAGGTGGAGCTGGCGGTGCGCGGCGCGCTCGGCGCCGGCGCGCGCGGCCTGATGACACAGGCGCTCGCCGAGTCGGTGCTGCTCTGCGCGTCGGGCGGCGCGCTGGGCGTGCTCCTCGCGCGCGCCGGGCTGCGGGCGGCGGTGCGGGCCGGCGACGCGTGGGCGGTGCCGCGTCTCGACGAGGCCACCGTGGACCTCCGCGCGCTCGCGTTCGCGCTGGGCGCCACGACGCTGTGCGCGCTGTGCGTCAGCCTGCTGCCGCTGCTGCGCGCGCGGCGGGTGTCGATCGCGCTCGTGCTGCGCGGCGCGGGACGCGGGCCGGTCGCGGACGCATCGCGCCAGCGCGCGCGCCACGCGCTCGTGGTCGCGCAGACCGCGCTGGCGCTGGTGCTCGTGGCGTCGTCCGGGCTCATGACGCGCAGCCTGCTGCGGCTGGAGGCCGTGCCGCCGGGCTTCGTGTCGGACGACGTCGCCGTCGCGCGGGTGCTGCTCCCGATCGCGCGGTATGGCGCCGGCCCGGCGCGCGCGAGCTTCCTGCAGGCGCTGCGCGAGCGGGTGGGCGCGGTGCCCGGCGTGCGGGAGGCGGCGCTCACCAACTGGGTGCCGCTGAGCGGCGACCGCTGGAGCGCCGCGATCGAGGTGGAGGATCGCCCGCTGCCGGCGCCCGCCGGAGGCATGGCGCCCGCCGGAGGCATGGCGCACGCCGCG
Organism: Roseisolibacter agri; assembly: GCF_030159095.1. Classification (NCBI taxonomy): domain Bacteria; kingdom Pseudomonadati; phylum Gemmatimonadota; class Gemmatimonadia; order Gemmatimonadales; family Gemmatimonadaceae; genus Roseisolibacter; species Roseisolibacter agri. The sequence continues at coordinate 760,758 of NZ_BRXS01000002.1, read as the reverse complement.
GCCACGGTGGACGGCGGGTACTTCCGCACGGCGGGCATCCCGCTGCTGCGCGGCCGCACGTTCGGGGCGATGGACGACGCGGGGACGGCCGGCGACGTGGTCGTGAGCCGCGCGTTCGCGATGCGGTACTGGAACGGCGCGAGCCCGATCGGCCGGCGCATCCGCGCGGTCGGCGGCGCGTGGCAGACGATCGTCGGCGAGGTCGGCGACGTGCACTACGACGCGCTCGACCGGCCGGCCGACGACGTCGTGTACTTCCCCATCGTCCCGCAGGGCGGCGGTGCGCCCGCGCCGTACCTCGTCGCGGTGCTCGCCCGCACGCAGCCCGGACGCGCGGGCGCGACGGTCGCGTCCATCCGCGGCGTCGTGCGCGCGCTCGATCCCGCGCTGCCGACGTTCGACGAGGGCACGCTCGACGCCGTGGTGCGCCGGGGGTCGGCGCGCACCCGCGCGCTCGTCGTGCTGCTCGCCGTCGCCAGCGCCGTCGCGCTGACGCTCGGCGCCGTCGGCCTGTACGGCGTCGTGGCGTACGGGGTGAGCGTGCGGCGCCGCGAGATCGGCGTGCGCATCGCGCTCGGCGCGCGGCCCGCGGACGTCGGCCGCGCCGTGTCGCTGGCCGGCCTGCGGCTCGTGGCGGCCGGCATCGCCATCGGCGTGGCGTGCACGCTCGCGTTCACGCGGCTGCTGCGCGGGCTGCTGTACGAGGTGAGCGCGACCGACCCGTGGGTGCTGGGCCTCACGGCGGTCGCGCTCGTCCTCGTGTCGCTCGTCGCGAGCTGGCTCCCCGCGCGCCGCGCCGCCGCCGTCGATCCCGCCGAGGTGCTCGGGTCAACCTGACGCACGGCTGCCGCGAGCGCGACCTGTCTCACGGTCGGCTCGCGCGGCGCGGCCCGCGCCCGACCCACCCCGCGATCGTCGGCCACGCGAGCCAGAGCGTGAGCGCGACGGCGGCGATCCAGATCACGACGATGACGAGCGCCGCGGTGCGGCTCGTCGGACGCTCGGCCGCACGCTCGGCCAGCGCGCGGTGCTCGGCGAGGAGCTCGGCGGGGATGAGGCGCCGCACGAGCAGGATGCCCGCCGGCACGAGGATCACGTCGTCGAGATACCCCAGGACCGGGATGAAGTCCGGGATCAGATCGATGGGGCTCAGCGCGTAGCCGGCGACGACGAGCGCGAGCGCCTTCGCGTACCAGGGCACGCGCGGGTCGCGCGCGGCGAACCAGAGCGCGAGCACGTCGCGCTTGACCGTGCGCGCCCACTGGCGGAGTCGTGCGTGCGCGGCTGGTGGCATGCGCGGAACATACTCGCGGATGGGGACGGACGGCTCGCGACCGGCACACGCGTTGCCCCGGCGCGTGGCGCATGGGTGATGCGCACACGGTCACAGGAGCGGCGGGCATGGCGTGGATCGCGCGGTGGCGGCGATGGGCACTCGTCGCCGCGGCGGCCGCGCTCGCGTGCGGCGACGCGACGGAGGACGAGGAGGTCGCGCTCGGGCGGCAGGCGGCGCGCGAGATCGAGGCGCAGCTGCCGGTGCTCGACGATCCGGTCGTCACGGCCTACGTCGACAGCCTGGGCCAGGCGATCGCGCGCCGCACCGCGCGCGCCGACCTCGCCTGGCGCTTCGCCGTCGTGAACACGTCCGTCGTCAACGCGTTCGCGCTGCCGGGCGGCTTCATCTACGTCAACCGCGGTCTGCTCGAACGTGCGGACAGGATGAGCGAGCTGGCCGGCGTGCTCGCGCACGAGGTGGAGCACGTCGTGCGCCGCCACTCGGTCGAGCAGATGCAGAAGGCGCAGCGGACGCAGACAGGCGTGTCGCTCGTCTGCTCGCTGACGAACGCGTGCGAGGGCGCGGGCGCGCGGATCGGGATCCAGGTCGCCGGCTCGCTCCTGTTCGCGCGCTTCGGGCGCGACGCCGAGCGCGAGGCGGATGCGGGCGCGTTCGTCAACGTGCGGCGCGCGGGCGTCGACCCGCGGGGCATGCGCACGTTCTTCGAGGAGCTGGCGGCCGAGGAGCGCGCCGCGGGCGGCGACGGTGGTCCCGTGGGCGCGTGGTTCGCCGACCATCCGGGCACCGCGGACCGCATCGCCGAGATCGAGCGCATGCTCGCCGCGGTGCCGGCGGACGAGCTGGCGTCCTACCAGGCGAACGACGCCGGCTTCCGCATCGTGCGGGCGCGTCTCGCGTCGCTGCCGCCCGCCCCGCCGGCGCCGGCGCGGCCCTGAGCGCGCGGCGGGAACCGCATCCCCGCCAGCATGCGCGCCACGGGCGGCTGCGCGTGCAGCGGGACGAAGGCCGGGGTGTGCTGCAGGTACACGAGTGCCGGGTGCCGCGCGGCGTAGGCGCGCTCCATCCACTCGATGGCCTGGGTGGTGTCGCCGATCCGCACCGAGAGATTGGCCATCCGTATGGGATCGGGCGCCGCGGTCGCCTGGCGACGTTCCATGGCCAGCCATCGCGCCCAGAAGCCGGGCATGCCGCCGCGCGCGTACCCGTCCCGCAAATCGTCGACGTCCCGCGCCGTCGCCCCGCGCAGCGTCGCGATCCGCGTGTACTCCGCCACCGCCTCCGCGTCGCGGTGCTGGTGCTCGAAGATCTCGGCGGGCCCCACGGGGAGGAACGGCCCCGACCCGAGCGCCAGCGCGTGCAACGGATCCAGCTGCTGCGCGCGGCGGAAGTGCACCATCGCGCGCTCCATGTCGCCGGCCACGAAGTAGTCGACGCCGAGCACCACGGCCGTGCGCGGGTTGAGCGGATCCAGCGCGACCGCCCGTGCGCGGCTCGCGATCGCCGCGTCGAGCCGTCCCACCGCGCGCTGGAGGTTCGCCATGTGGTGGTGCGCGTGCGCGTCGCTGGGGTTGAGCGCGATCGCGCGGCGCAGCGCCTGCTCCGCGCCGGCCCAGTCCCACTCGAAGAAGAGCCGGTGCATCCCGAGCGCCGCGTGCGCCTCGCCCAGGTCCGGGTCGAGCGCGAGCGCGCGCGTGGTCAGCGCGCGCAGCATCGGCACGCCTTCCGACTGCGGCAGGTGGCCGAACATGATCAGCGGACCGACGACGCTCGCCTTCGCGGCGTGGGCGGCGGCGAACTGCGGCTGGCGCGCGATCACCCGGTCGAACAGCGCGCTCGCCTCGCGCAGCGCGTCGGGCGTCAGGCGATCCCGCAGGTGCAGCCCGCGCAGGTACAGGTCGTAGGTCTCGAAGTCCGGCGGGTCGTGCCGCCGGGCGGACGCCGTGGTGGGCGCGAGCCGCCGCTCGAGCGCCCGCGCGATCGCGGCCGCGATCTCCTCCTGCACGCCGAGCACGTTCCGCGGCTCGCGATCGAACTCCGCCGACCAGAGTCGGTAGCCGGTCGCGGCGTCGACGAGCTGCGCGGTGATGCGGACCCGGCCGGCGTCCCGGCGCACGCTCCCCTCGAGCACCGCCGCGACGCCCAGCGTGTCGCCGATCGTGCGGACGTCGAGGCGGCCGTCGCGCAGCGCGAACGACGACGTGCGCGCGGCCACGTGCAGCCCCTCGACGCGGCCGAGCGCGGCGATGACCTGCTCGGCCAGGCCGTCGCCGAAGTACGCATCCGTCGGGTCCGGCCCCATGTTCACGAACGGCAGCACGCCGACGGAGGCTGGGGCGCCCGGCGCCGTGCCGCGCGTCCCGGCGATCCCGCGCAGGCCGACCATCGCCAGCACCAGGAGAACGGCGCACGCGACCAGCGCCCCCAGCTGGAGGGCGGGCGCGCGACCGGGCTCCGGCGCCGCGACCGGCGCGACGACCGGCGCGACGGGCGGCGCGACGGGCGGCGCGACCGGCGCCGGCCCCTCTACGGTCACGGGGCCGGGGATGGGCCGGGTCGCCAGCGTGCCCGCAGGCTCGGTGCGCAGGCGCTCCGCGCAGGCCTCCACGTCCGGGTCCGGCCCCGTGCCGAACTCGCCCTCCAGCAGCGACGCGTGCACGCGCGCGTGACGCAGCGCGCCCGCGCGGTCGCCCACGGCCGCGAGCGCGCGCATCAGGCGGACGGCCAGCCGGCCGCTGAGCGGATCGAGCGCGGCCAACCGCCGCCACCACTCCACTGCCGCCGCGCCGTCGCCCCGCGCCTCGCTCTCCTCCGCGAGCGCCTCCAGCGCCGTCATGTGCCGCCGGGCGAGACGCGCCCGTTCGCCGTCGAGCCAGTGCTCGAAGTCCACGCCGCCCGCGAGGTGGAAGCCGTCGAGCAGCGGCCCGGACACCAGGGCGACCGCGTCCTCGGGGCGTCCCTGGTCGAGCAGCCGCTCGAACGTCCCGACGTCGCTCGCGATCAGGCCAGGGTCCAGGACGAGGTCGTCCGCGACCGACCGGACGACGCCGTCGCCGAGTGCGCTCCGGAGGATGTACAGGTCGTCCGAGAGCTGGTGGCGGGCGCGCTCCGCGGAGCTGTCGGGCCAGAGCAGGGCGAGCAGCCGCTCCCGGCCGACGGCACGCCCGCGCGCCAGCGCGAGGTACGCCAGCAGCGCCAGTCGTCGCCCCTGGGCCGCTCGGCCCGTGACCGGTCCGTCGGGGCCGAGCAGCGCGGCCGTTCCGAAGAGCGTGAGCGTGTGCACGGGGTGCCGTGGGGGGCCACGAGAGAGGCGCGAGAGCGTCGCGAGAGCGCCACGACCGCGGCGCCTAGCATAGGCGCGCGGCCCCGACCTGGACAGATGCCGGGTCGGGGCGGGGAGCTCCGTCGAGCTCCGGCACACCACCACCCACGTCACGGGAGTCATCCATGTCCGGCATGCCGTCCCCTCGGTCGATTGCGCTGCTCGGTGCGGTCCTGGTCCTCGCCGCCTGTGCCGACCGGCACGAGCCGATCGCGCCCGCGAGCGTCCGCCTCAGCATCGTGCCCGGCGCCGCGCACGGCGGCCACCCGCTCGCGACGCCGATGACGCAGGAGGTGACGACCACGCCTCCGTACTGGGGCGATCCGGACGGCTCGGGCAGCGCGCTCATCACCATCAACCCCGGGCAGGAGGAGCTCTGCTGGCAGCTCGACGTCAGCGGGGTCGCCCTGTCGACGGCCGCCCACATCCACCGCGCGCCCGCCGGCGTCCGCGGCGGCATCGTCGTCACGCTGACGCCTCCGGACGCGAGCGGCAGGTCGGTCGGCTGCACCACGAGCGCCGACCGCGCGCTGCTGAAGGAGATCCTCGCCAGCCCCGAGTCGTTCTACGTGAACGTGCACACGGGCGAGTTCCCGCAGGGCGCCGTGCGCGGGCAGCTCGACGGCTGACGCGCGGCCGTGCGAGCGCATCGGGTGGTGCACCGGGTAGCGCACCGCGCTCCCCGCGGTGCACCACCCGATGCGCCGAACGCTACGCTGGCCCCAGCGGCGGTCGGAACCGCGTGCACGTCCGCGCGTCGCGAGACGCCGCGCGCGGGGCGTCGTCGTGCAGCGTGCGCTGCAGCGGACGCAGCAGCGCACGCGCGAGGTCGCGAAGCGCGGCCGCCAGCGCCTCCACCTCCGCCGGCGGGGCCTGCCGGACCAGCGCGTCGATCGCGGCGCCGAGCACGAGGTCCATCGCCCCGGCATCGTCCAGCCACGGCTCACGCAGCCTGCGCTCCGCCGCCGCAGATTCGAGCTCGGCGAACACGCCGAGGATCCACTGCGCCGGCGTGTCAGCCGCCGAACCGGTCGGCACTTCCGGCATACGTGCGAGCGCGCGCATCAGGCACACCGCCTCGCCGCGCGCACAGGCCGCCGCCGCCCGCCGCACGAGCGCGGTGCTCGCCGCGCGGGCGACGGCGCTGCGCCCACGCAGGGCCGCGAGCTCCTCGAACAGCGCGACGCGCGCGACCGGGCTCATCGCTCAGGCGGCGTGATAGTACGCCTCGATGCTCCAGCGCACGACGTCCTCCATGAGCGCGCGCGCATCGTACGGATCGAGCTCCGGCGGCGTCGCCTCGCGCATCGCCGACTTCACGAGCACGAGCATGCGCTGCGGCGGCTCCCCATCCGCCCTGAGGTGCCGCGCGTAGGCCGTGACCGAGGCGCGGAGTTGCGCGCGTAGCGCGAGCGACTGCTGCAGCATCTGCTCCGACGCCCCGACGAGCGCGTCGGAGTGCGCGAGCGCCGCGCGGCTGCTCGTGGTCCGGTCGCGGGCGGAGTGGATCGCCGCGCGTGCGCGCTCGATCGTGGCCCGGATGTGGGCGCGAGACCCCAGCCCGTCCTCACGCGCGGGTCGCTGGTCGGCGGTGGGCGACGCCGCGGCGCCGTCCGTCACCGACCGGCCGCGCAGCGCATCCATTCGCTGCTCTCTCATGGCGCGGTACCCTCCATCGCGCTGTCCACTGCGGTGTCCCGGACCGTCACCACGCTCCCCTCGCCGTCGCGGCGCCCACGCACGGCGGCGCACGCGATGGGCCCTGGAGGTTATGGCGCGCCGCCGAGCATGCCCATCGGGCTTCGCGGCGTCGGGACCCGGAGAAAGCGCCGGTCGCTCGGGGAATTCCCCGAGATCGCCGGGCGGGCGCCGCTACGGGTCGCCCGCCATCCCGCCCTCGCCCATGGCGCCGTGTGCGCCTGGTGGAAGGGTCGCGCGATTCATCGACGCGCCTCCGTCGGCGCGGGCCCGTCCGTCGCCGGCTCGCCGCTCACGGGCTCGACCGGGAGCCGCACGTAGAGCGCGGTGCCGCTCCCCGGGCTCGACTCCACGGTGACGGTGCCGCCGACGATGGCCGCCCGCTCCTGCATCCCGGCGAGCCCGAGCCGCCGCTCGGCCCGCGCGCGCGCCGTCGTCGTGTCCACGTCGAACCCGCGGCCGTCATCCTCGACGATGAGCCGCACCGCGCCGTCGGGGCGATCGACGATCACGCTCACCTGCGACGCGTCGGCGTGCTTCGCGACGTTGGTCAGCGCCTCCTGCACGATGCGGTAGAGCGCCGAGCCGACCTCGCTCGCGAGCGGCCGCTCCGCGAGCCCGGTGACCGTCACCTCGGCGGCGACGTCGAAGCGCGCGCTCCACTCGGCCACGTACGTCTCGAGCGCGCCCTCGAGCCCCACGTCGTCCAGCTCCGGCGGCCGGAGCTCGAGCGCGAGGGTCCGCGCGTCCCGCGACATGAGGCGCGCGAGCGCCTCCAGCTGGTCGAGGCGGTCGGCCGCCGGCTCGCCGGCCGCGATGCGGCGCCGCACGTCGGCGAGCCCCAGCGCGAAGCCCGTCAGGTGCTGCCCGAGCTGGTCGTGCAGCTCGCGCGCGAGGCGCCGCCGCTCGGCCTCCTCGGCCGCGGTCAACGCGCGGCGGAGCGCGTCGCGCTCCGTCGTCCGCTCGGCCACTCGCTGCTCCAGTCGCTCGTTGAGCGTGTGCAGCTCCGCCGCGGCGGCCCGCTCGGCGGTGACGTCGCTGACGTTGTGGATGATCGCCTGGACCGCGCCGCGCTCGTCGAGGATGGGCGAGTTGACCGGGCGCCACCACCGCTCCTCGAACGTGCCGTCAGGCCGCGCGATGTCGTAGTGGAGGTCGGGCACCGCGGACGGCTGACGCGTCGCGAGCACGCGATCGAGCGAGGCACGCAGGGTGCTCACCCCCGTGATCGTCGGGTCGTCCGGGTTGTCGGGGAACGCCTCGAAGATGCCCCGGCCGACCAGCCCCTCCCGCGTCCGCATCGTCGCGGCCAGGTAGGCGTCGTTGACCTCGGCGATCGTGTAGCGCGGCGCGTCCGGCGCGAGGACCAGCAACGGCGCCGGCGACGTCGCGAAGAGCGCGGCGAACTTCCGCTCGCTCTCGCGCAGTGCCGCCTCGGCGCGCGCGCGCTCCACGGCGGCCCACGTCCGCTCGGCGGTCTCGACCACGGTCGCGACGTCCGACGCGCTCCACGCACGCGGCTTCGTGTCCTGGACCGTCAACGCGGCGACGAGCGTGCCGCCCTGCACCAGCGGCACCGTGATGTGTCCGCGCGCGCGCAGGCTCCGCACGACCGTCGACGCGTTCGCGCCGAGCGTGAACGCGTCCCAGTCGGGAATCACGAGCGGGTCGCCAGTGCGCAGGCGCGCGACGAGCGTCTCGAAATCGGCCAACCGGTATTCGCCGGTCGCGGGCGGGAGATCGGCGTACGACGTCTCGACGTGCACCACCCCGACACCGCGCGCCTCGTCGTACTCCGTGTAATAGCTGCGCGCGCACCCGAGGTGCGCCGCGATGACGTCGGTCGCCGCGCGCTGCGCCGCGACGGCATCGGCGGCCGACCGAAGCGCGTCGGTGAGCCGGAGCAGGAACGCCTGCCGCGTCTCGCTCTCGCGCAGCACGATCTCGGCGCGCTTGCGATCGGTGACGTCGTCGTACAGGACCACGAGCCGGTCGCCGCCGCGCGGGTACGCCCACATCTCGTACCAGCGTCCGAGCGACGCGTCCTCGTGCTCGATCCGCTCCGGCACGCCGGAGCGCGCGACGCGGTCCCATGCCTCGTTCCACCACGGCTCCAGGCCGGGAAAGAGCTCACTCTGTCGGCGGTTCACGGCGCGCGCGACCGGCATGCCGAAGATCCGCTCGAACGCCGGATTGAGCGCGAGGTAGCGCTGGTCCACGGCCCGGCCGTCGGCGTCGCGCACGAGCTCGATGTCGGCGTAGCCCTGCACCATCGTCTCGAACAGCGTGCGGTAGCGCTCCTCGCTCGCGCGGAGGGCTTCGACTGCACGACGGCGCTCCGTCACGTCCCGGAAGACGATGGCGACACGGCGAGGACTGGCGTGCGTTCCATCCCGCTCGACGTCGATCACGGGCGAGATGTGGCCCTCGAACCATCGATCGAAGGCCGCGTAATGGCGCTCCACCCGCTCGGGCTGGCCCGTGCGTGCGACGGTGTCGTAGATCTGGAGACTCGTCCGGTCGGCCTGCGGCAAGACCTCACTCGCGCGACGGCCTACGAAGGCGGTACCTCCCGTCAGTCGCGAGGCGGCGGGGTTCGCTTCGAGGTACAGCAGGTCTACGGGGCGGCCTTCGGCGCCGTACAGCACCTCGGCGACCGCGAACCCTTCGTCGATCGACTCGAACAGGGTCCGGTACCTGGCCTCCGAGGCGCGCAGCGCCGCCTCGGCGCGCGTGCGCTCGACGGCGGGCCACGTGCGATCGGCGATCTCCTGGACGAGCTCGAGCTCGGCGTTCGTCCACTCGCGCGGCTCGCGGCTGTGCAGGCTGAGGACGGCGACGACCTCGCCGTGCCGCACGAGGGGCACTCCCACGACCGCCGCGTTGCCGATCCGCTGCAGCGCCTCCCGCTCCGACGGCTCGAGCCGCGCGTCGCTCGCGGTATCGGCGACGGCGACGACGCCGCGGGCGCGCAGCGTGTCCATCGTCCAACGGCCGTACTCCGCCGCGGGATAGCGACCCGGCTCGAGCGGCGAAGCGCCGTCGTCGTACGCGTCGCCGACGATCCAGTCGTCGCCGACGATCTCCGCGAAGAACGCGCGCCCGACGCCGAGGTGCTCGCCCAGTCGCCGCGACGCGGTGGCCTTGATCTCCGACGCGTCGCGAAGCGGCGTCAGCGCATCGCTCAGCGTCAGCAGGAACGCCTGCCGCTCCTCGCTCTCGCGCATCGCCTGCTCTGCGCGGGCGCGCTCGATCTCGGCCCGTGCCCGGCTCGCGAACGCCTCGACCAGCGCGACCTCGTCGGGCAGCCAGCGGCGCGGCGCGACGCTCTGGCTCGTGTTGAGGACCGCGCGCAGCGTCCCGGCGACCACGACCGGCACGGCGATGCCGGCCCGGATCCCCCGTGCCGCCATCGCCGCCTTCACGGAGTCGGACACGCGGGGGTCGCCCTCCACGTCGTCGTACACGACCGTGCGCCCGGCGAGGTGCTCCGCCACGAACGGCTCCCGCGGGTCCAGCGGCCAGCGATAGGGCTCCCCCGCCGAGCCGTCCGCCAGGGACACATGATCGGCCACGTATTCCCGCGTCGTCCAATCGATGTCGGTCCAGCCCGTACGCTCCGTGCCGAGCTGCTCGGTCACGAGGCGCGACGCCGCCGCCGCGACGAGCGACGGGTCGGAGAGGCCCCGCACCGCGTCGGAGAAGCGGACGAGGAACGCCTGCCGCGCCTCGCTCGCGCGCAGCGCGTCCTGCGCCTCCCGGCGGTCCGTCACGTCGCGCCAGAACACCGCGAGCGCGCCGTCGTCCGTCGGATAGGCGCGCATCTCCAGCCAGCGCGCGCGCCCCTCCTCCCAGGCGTACTGGTGCTCGAGCGACACCGGCACGCGCTCGGCCATCGCCTTCTTCAGCACGCGCCCGATCTCGGAGGTCTCGCTGCCCGGGTAGACGTCCCAGTGCGAGCGCCCGACGATCTCCTCGCGGGCGCGCCCGTCCATGCGCAGCGCCTCGCGGTTGTGCTCGAGGAGCGTGAAGTCGGGCGCGAGCAGGCCGAAGCCCTCGCCCATGCCGTCGAGCACGCGCCGGAGCCGCTTCTCGCTCTCGCGCACCGCGTCCTCCGCCTGTCGCCGCGCGGTGATGTCGGTGAACAGCACCGCCACGCGGCGGCTCCCCTCGCCGCCGAGCCGGAAGATGTTGAGGTCGAAGATGCGGCCGAGCATGAGCTCCGGCTCCTCGACGCGGATCGACTCGCCCGTCTCCGCCGCGCGCCCGTAGAGCTCCGCCCACCGCGGGTTCGGGGTGCCGAGGAGCTGCGTCGCGGTCTGGCCCACGGGGTACGGCATTCCCGTGTGCCGCATGAACGCGGAGTTCACCTCGAGGAAGAGGAAGTCCGTCCACCGTCCCGCCGCGTCGGCCATGACCTCGACCACCGCGTACGCCTCGTCCATCTCGGTGAAGAGCGCGCGATACCGCTCCTCGCTCTCGCGCAGCGCCGCCTCGGCGCGCACGCGCTCGACCGCCGCCCACGTGCGCTCGGCGACCTCCTCGACCAGCGCGACCTCGTCCCGAGTCCAGCGCCGGGGGAGCGACGATATCGCGACCATGGACCAGAGCGGACGGCCCTCGCGCTTCCGCAGCGTCGCCGCCACCATCGCGCGCATGCCGAGCCGTCCACTGTTGCGCCGCTCCGCCTCCGACAGCCCCTGCCGCTCCAGCTCGTCCTCGACCACGAACGTCTGGTCGAAGATCGCCCGGAACGCGGCGGGGTAGTCGGACAGGATGAACACGTCCGGCAGCGGCGGCACCGTATCGTTGCCCCGCTGGTGCACCAGGTAGGCACGGTCCTCGTCGAGCCGGTACGACACGATGTAGCTCCGATCGAGCCGCAGGTGCTCGATCAGCATCCGGATCGCACGATCCGCGACGGCGTCCGCGTCCGGCTCCGCCCGCAGCGCGTCGCTCAGCCCGAGCAGGAACGCCTGCCGCTCCTCGCTCGCCTTGAGCGCCAGCTCCGCGTGCTTGCGCACGGTCACGTCGTCGAACACGACGGCGACCCGGCGCTCGTCCCCGCCGACCCGGGAGATGTGGGCGGCGTACCAACGGTCGGTGTCCCGGTTGTAGTTCTCGACCCGCTCGGGAACGCCGGTGCGGGCCACCCGGTCGTAGGTGTCGAGCCAGAATCGCTCCAGGGTGGGCAGGATCTCGCTGCCGAGCTTGCCGACCATCTCGAGCCCCAGCCCGGTCTGTCGGGTGTACGCCGGGTTGGCTTCCAGCATCCGCAGGTCGATCGCCCGTCCGGATTCGTCCCGGATCATCTCATTGATCAGAAACGCTTCGTCGATCGACTCGAACACCGTGCGGTACTTCTCCTCGCTCTCGCGCAGCGCGGCCTCGGCACGGGCACGCTCGACCGCCGCCCAGGTGCGCTCAGCGGTTTCCTCGACGATGGCGATGTCGTGCGCCGTCCACGTGCGCGGCTGCGCCGTGTGCACCGAGAGCAGGGCGACGAGCTCCCCGCTCTTGACGAGCGGCACTCCGACCGCCCCGATGATGGACGCGCTCTCGGCGGCCGCTCGCTGTTCATTCGTGAATCGACGGTCAGCGCGTACGTCCTCGAAAACCAACGATTCGCCGCGACGGTACGTCTGCATGATCCAGTGCCCATACGTATCGGATGCATAGGCACCGGTCGGCAGCGCATCGACGTCCCGGACGTAGCCGCGCTCGGCCCACCAATCGTCGCCCACGACTTCGGCATACAGCGCCCGATTGACACCGAGTTCCTCGCCCAGCACTCGCGAGGCTTCCAACTTTATCTGCACGGGATCCGCCAGGCGACGCAGAGCGTCACTGAGCTTGAGCGAATAGTCCTTGTGCTGCTCGCGCAGCTTGCGTTCGGTGATGTCGTCGTAGAGCGACAGCACGCGATCACGGCCGATCGGATAGAAGTTCGACTGGTACCAGCGGCCAATGGGCGTGAGCTCGTGCTCGATCCGCTCGATCACCCCGGTCCTCACTGCGCGATCGCAGATGTCCACCCAGTAGCGATCGAGGCCCGGGAAGACCTCGCTGGCGAGCCGACCGCGTGCTTCACTGAGCGAGGCGCCAGTCAGCCGCTCGAAGGCGGGATTGAGCTCCAGGTAGCGAAGATCGACTGCGGCGCCTTCCGCGTCACGGACGACCTCGTTCAGGCTGTAACCCTGGCCCATCCACTCGAACAGAGTTCGATATTTCTCCTCGCTCTCGCGCAGCGCCGCCTCGGCGCGCGCACGCCCCACTTCGGCCCAGCAGCGAGCGGCGACACCTTCAACGAGCGCGATCTCGTCGGCCGTCCAGCGGCGCGGCGCGCGCCGCTTCACCCCGAGGACGCTCGCGAGTCGTCCCCCCACCAGCACGGGGACGGCGAGGTCCGCACCGATCTTCAGGCGAGCCGCCGCCGCGCGCATCGCGCCGTCGGCGCGCGGGTCCGTCTGCGTGTCGTCGACGACCACCGCGCGGCCCTCGCGATGCGAGGCGCTGTACGGCTCCCACGCCGCGAGCGGAAAACGCCCTTCGATCGGAGCGAGGCCCGTCGTGCTGACGGACCCGGTGGTCACGAACTCCTCCGTCGTCCAATCGATCTCCGACCAGTGTGCGCGGTCCACGTCGAGCCGTGCGAGCAGCATCCGACACGCCGTGGTCGCCACCTCCGCCGGATCCGTCATTCCGCGCACCGCGTCGGAGAAGCGCACGAGGAACGCCTGCCGCTCCTCGCTCTCGCGCAGCGCCGCCTCCGCGCGCGTCCGCACGATGAAATCGGCGGCGAGGCGTGCGAGGATGTCGAAGAACCGGAAGCTGGCCTCGGTGACGACGTCTCGCCGATGCCAGTGGGTCGACATCATCCCCACGACCTGGCCGGTGCGCGCCACCAGCGGCGTCGACTGGACCGAGAGGATGCCCGAGCGCCGCCAGGCCTCGTGCTCCGACGGCTCGGCGAGGAACGCCTCGACGTCGGGCAGGATCACGCGTTCGCCGAGCGCGAGCGCCTGTCCGCAGGCGCTGCCGGTTCCCGCGTCCACCCACTCCCAGAACGCGGCGGAGTCGGGATGGAACCCCACGTGCCCGACGAGCCTCAGCCGGGCGCTGGCCTCGTCATACACCTGGATGCTGGCGCAGTCCGACCGCATGAGCGTGCGCGCCGCCTCGCACAGCTCGTCGAACTGCCCGTTCGCGCCGGGCGTCGAGATCAGCTGGTTGCCGACGTGCTGCAGGATCCGGGTCGCGTCGAGGTCGTGGGCCAGCCGCGCCTCGCTCTCGCGCAGCGCGGCCTCCGCGCGCGCGCGCTCGACGGCGGCCCACGTGCGTTCGGCGACCTCCTCGACGAGCTCGACGTCGCCCTTCGTCCACCGACGCGGCTTCGCGTCGTGCACGAAGAACGCGGCGACCCAGCTCCCGTCCTTGAGCAGGGGCACGCCGATGCTCGCGCGCAGGCCGCCGGCCGCCTCCAGCGCGTCCTCGGCGCCCTCGCCGCGCTCGTCCGCGAGAGCGTCGTCGATCACCAGCGTGCGGCCCGCGCGGTTCTGCGAGACGAGCGCGTCGCCGAAGTCGGCGAGGCGCCAGCGCCCGCGATGGCTCGGCATCCCGTTCGTCCAGTCGCGCTCGACGACGAAGTGGTCGTACGGCGGCGGCAGCTCGCCGTAGCCGCAGCGACCGGCGTCGAGGTACCGGCCCACCATCTCGCTCGCCGTCGCGATCACCGCCAGCGGGTCGGCGAGGGGCCGCAGCGCGTCGCTCACCTTCAGCAGGAACGCCTGCCGCTCCTCGCTCTCCCGCAGTGCCTCCTCGGCCCGCTTCTGGGCCGTGATGTCCACGAACGTGAGCACCACGCCGTCGATGCGGTGCGCGGCGCTGCGGTACGGCAGCAGGCGCGCGAGGTACCAGCGGCCCGCGTCGTCCTGCACCTCGTGCTCGATCGACGCGAGCGTCTCGAGCACGCGCCGCGCGTCGGCCTGCAGCGTCGGGTAGCCGAGGCGGTGCGTGAGGTCGGAGAGCGGGCGGCCGCGGTCCGCGGGCCGCACGTTGAACAGCGCGCCCACCTGCGGCGTGAAGCGCAGGATGCGCAGCTCGCGGTCGAGGAAGAGCGTGGCGATGTCGGTCGCCACGAGGAGGTTCTGCAGGTCGTCGGTGAGCTGCCGCAGCTCCTCGACGCGGTGGCGGTTCTCCTGGTTGACGGTCTGCAGCTCCTCGTTGGTGCTCTGCAGCTCCTCCTTGCTCGTCTCCAGCTCCTCGAGCGTCGAGCGCAGCTCCTCGTTCGCCGACTGGAACTCCTCGTTCGACGCGCGCAGCTCCTCCTGGCCCGTCTCGTACTCCTCGACGGTCGACTGCAGCCGGTGGCGCAGCAGCCGGAGCTCCGCCTCCAGCTCGCGCACGCGCGCGCCGTCCGCCGGTGCCCCCTCCGCGGGCGCCGCGGCCTCGGGCTCGCGCTCGTCGAAGATCACGAGCGCGAACCCCTCCTCGTGCGGGTCGCGCGCGGGGCGGACGTGCAGGACGACCGGCACGCGCGCGCCGTCGAACGGCACGACGATCGGCCGCGAGCGCTGCGCCGTGCCGCGCTCGCGCGCGCTGGCGACGAGCGACCGCAGCTCGAAGCGCAGCTCCTCGCGCACCAGCCGGTACGCGTTCGTCGTCGGCTCGCCGCCCGGGTGCACGAGGAAGCGCCCCGCGTGCTCCGAGAGGTGCACGACGTTGTCGTCGGGGCTCATGAGGAGGCTCGGCGGCGCGTAGCGCTCCACCAGCCGCGCGTGGAGCTGCCCGTGCGCCACGGGCGGCTCCTGCCCCGCCCCTCCACGCGCGCGGGGCCCGACGCGCCGCAGCCGCGTCAGCGGGAACACGGGCAGCCGCGGCTCGGACGCCGGGACGTTCCGCTTGCGGTACACGCACCGCTTCTTGTCGACGACCTGGAAGAGGTCCGTGCCCTCGACCGTCTCGGAGCCGCCGAGGACGACGACGCCGTCCGGCCGGAGCGCGTAGTGGAACAGCTCCACGATCTCCCGCTGCACGCCGCGCTGGAGGTAGATCAGCACGTTGCGGCACGTGACGAGGTCGAGCCGCGAGAACGGCGGGTCCGAGAGGAGGTTGTGCGGCGCGAACACGACCAGCTCGCGCACCTCCTTCCGGATGCGGTAGCCGCCGTTCTCGCGCGTGAAGAAGCGCTCGAGCCGCTCGGCGCCCACGTCGGTCGCGATGTCGCCGGGGTAGAAGCCCTCGCGCGCGCGCGCCAGCGAGTGCTCGTGCAGGTCGGACGCGAAGACCTGCAGGCGGGGCGTCCGCTCGCGCCGCGCCGCCTCCTCGAGCAGGAGGATGGCGAGCGAGTACGCCTCCTCACCGGTCGCGCAGCCGACGCTCCACACGCGGACGTCGTCCGTGGGGCCCTTCCCGTCGAACAGGCGCGGGACGACCTCCGCCGCGAGCGCCTCGAACACCTCGGGGTCGCGGAAGAAGCTCGTGACCGTAATGAGCAGGTCGTCGGCGAGCGCCTGCACCTCGTCGGGCTGCTCGCGCAGGAGCGCGACGTACGCCGGCAGCTCCTCGACGGATCGGAGCTGCATGCGGCGCGCGATGCGCCGCAGCAGCGTCGCGCGCTTGTAGTGCGTGAAGTCGCGCCCGGTGCGCGTGCGGACCTGGACGAAGACCTTCTGCAGCAGCTGGCGCTCCTCGCCATCGACGTCGTCCGCGTCGGCGGGCACCGCGACCCGCGGCCGCGTGCGCGCGAAGCGCAGGATCGCGTCGGGGATCGCGGCCAGCGGGAGGACGAGGTCGGCGAGCCCCGTCGCCACCGCGCTCTGCGGCATGCCGTCGTACTCGGCGTCGGCCGGGTCCTGCACGACGACGAGGCCGTTCCGCTCCTTGATGGCCGTGACGCCGAGGGTGCCGTCGGAGCCGGTGCCCGTGAGGATCACGCCGACGGAGGCGCCGTCGTGGGTCGCGGCGAGCGTGCGGAAGAAGTGGTCGATCGGCGCGCGCTCCCGCCGGTCCTCCTCGAGCTCGGAGAGGCGCAGGTGCGTGTCCACCGCCGACAGGTTGCGCCCGGGCGGGATGACGTAGACCCGGTTCGGCGCGAGCGCCGTGCTCTCGGCGACCTGCTGCACCGGCATGCGCACGTGAGGCTGCAGCAGCTCGGCGAGGTGGCTCTCGTGGTCGGGCGCGAGGTGCACGACGACCGCGTAGGCGAGCCCGCTGTCGGCGGGGACGTGCCGGAAGAACGCCTTGAGCGCGGCCAGGCCGCCGGCGGACGCGCCGATCCCGACGACCGTGATCGGCGGCTCGGGAGGGCGGGGCGCGCCGCCCGCGCCGGGCGCGCCGGTCGACGTGCGCGTGTGCTTCGCCATGGCGCCCTGCCTGCGAGGAGCGAGGTTGCGGGGAGAGGTGCTCCCAGACGTCGACGCTAGCCCGGCGTCCGACGCGGCACAAGCTGCGGTGCGTGTGCGGCTCGCCTGCGCAACTCGCTCGCTCGAAGGTGCCGAGCGCGATCAGTCCGGCATGGCAGCGGCGGCGACGTAGGCCGAGCACTCCGCGCCGAACAGCGCCTCGACGACGGCCGGGTCGAAGTGCGTGCCGGCCCCGGCGCGGATGAGCGCCAGCACGTCGACCATCGCCCACGCGGCGCGGTACGGCCGCGCGTGCGTGAGCGCGTCGAACACGTCGGCCACGGCCACCAGCCGCGCCTCGAGCGGGATCGCCTCCCCCGCCAGCCCGTCCGGGTAGCCGGTGCCGTCCCACCGCTCGTGGTGGCTGCGCGCGATCCGCTCCGCCGTCTGCACCAGCGGCGAGCGCCCGCCCGAGAGGATGCGCGCGCCCACGGCGGCGTGCGCCTTCATGACCTCCAGCTCCGCCGGCGTGAGCTTGTCCGGCTTGCGGAGGACCTCGTCCGGGATGGCGATCTTCCCGACGTCGTGCAGCGGCGCGGCGCGGCGCACGAGCTCCACCCGCTCGGACGGGAGCCCGAGCGCGGCGCCGAGCCGCGCCGCGAGCTCGCCGACGCGCTGCGTGTGCCGGCCGGTGTCGTCGTCGCGGAACTCGGCGGCGATCGCGAGGCGCGCCAGCACCTCGAACTGCGTCTCGTCCAGCTCGCGCGTGCGCTCGCGGACCCGCGCCTCCAGCCGGGCGTTCTGCGCCTCGAGCGTCCGCTGCAGCGTGCGCATCTCGAGGAGGTTGCGCACGCGGAGCCGGAGCTCGTCCGGGTCGAACGGCTTCGCCACGAAGTCGCGCGCCCCGAGCGCGAGCGCGCGCCGACGCGCCTCCGCGCTGACGTCGCCGGTCAGCACGAGCACCGGCAGCGACCGGTCGCCATCGGGATCGGCGGCGAGGTCCTGCAGCACGCCGAACCCGTCGCGGTCCGGCATCGACAGGTCGAGCAGCACGACGTCCGGCCGGTACTCGGCGCAGAGCGCGGAGACGCCGCGCGCGTCGGTCGTGACACGCACGTCGGCGATCTCCGGTCCCGCGAGGACGCGCTGCACGAGGCGCGCGTGCTCGTCCTCGTCGTCCACCAGCAGGATGCGCGCGCCCGCCAGCGCCACGGGCTGCAGCGGCGTGATCGGCTCTCCAGGATCGTCGTTCACAGGTGCTCGGTTCCTTGCGACGGCATCGCGCCCCGGGCCCGCACACGTGCGCTCCGGCACGACGGCGACGAGCGTCGCACGACGCCCGTCACGCGCCTGGATCGTGACACGCGCGATGGCGCGCCACGCACGGCGACCGGCGACCGGCGACGAGCGCCGCGAAGACGGCGCGCCCGTCACACCCTGCGCCGGCAGTGCGCACGACGTGACGGTGGGCGCCCGTTCCGTGACGAACCCGCGCTCAAGTTTTCGCCGAAAGGCGCTTCGAACCGCTCAAGTCGAGCCGGACGACGACCGATACGTGACGGCGAGGGAAGAAACCAGGGGTGCGCGGCACCGCTGCCGCGCCCCACTCCCCCTCCAATACACCGCCATCCCGGAGTCGTCCGTGCCCATTCTGTCCACCGCGCGCGCGCTGCGTACCATGCTGCGCCGCCCCTCCTCGCTCGCGGGCCTCGCGCTGGTCGCGCTGAGCGGGCTCGCCGCCTGCGCCGACGCCCCCTCGGCGCCTCGCCCCGTCGCGACGGATGCGCCGAGCCGCGGCCTGCTCGGTGGGGTGACCGGCGTGGTCGGCGGCGTGGTCGGCGGCGTCGTCTCCACCGTGGAGGCCATCCTGACGCCCGTGACCGGGATGCTCTGGTCGTCGCCCGTGACGGCCGTGACGGTCAGCGGCGTGATCGGCGCCCAGGGCGGCTCGATCGCGATCCCGAACGGCGCGCGCCTCATCGTGCCCGCCGGCGCGGTCGGCGGTCCCGTGGCGTTCAGCATCTCGCGCGTGCCGGGGCGCATCGTCGCCTACGAGTTCCAGCCGCACGGGATCCGCTTCGCGGTGCCGGTGGTGATCGAGCAGCCGCTCGCGGGCATCAACCTGAGCGGGATCTCCACGTCGAGCATCGAGGGCGCCTACTTCGCCGACGTGACCGCGCTCGACCAGACGAAGGGCAGCGCGCAGGTCAGCGAGTTCCGCCCGACGGTGGTGCTGAAGGACCGCGGCGTCGTGCGCTTCACGGTCGACCACTTCTCGGGCTACATGGTCTCGAGCGGTCGCAGCGAGATCCAGGACGACAGCGGCTTCTGAGCGAGGACCCGACGATGACGATCCAGCTCTCCAGGCCCGTGCTCCGCCAGACCGCCGCCGTGCTCCTGCTCGGCCTGACGGCCGCCTGCGGCGACGCCCCGACGTCCGCGACGCCGTCGCGCCTCGCGCCGTCCGACGCGCCCGCACACGCCGTGTACACGGTCGGCGACACGACGGTCTCCACGTTCGTCTACACGCCGCTCCTCGGGACGTCGCAGGGCTTCGCCGGCGGCCACCAGCTCACGATGCCCGCCGGCGCCGTCTGCGATCCGCTCACCTCGGGGTACGGCCCGGAGCTGTGGGACGCGGGCTGCCTCCCGCTCCTGACGCCGATGGTCTTCACGGCGCGCTCCTGGACCGATGCGGCCGGCCGCCCGCACCTGACCTTCAGCCCCGACGTGCGCTTCGTGCCCGGCACGACGGTGACGCTGCGCCTGAAGGACAAGACGGCCGCGATCACCGAGGGCAGCGCCATCGTCTGGTGCCCCACCGGACAGCTGACCTGCGTGGACGAGGCGCGCACCGACCCGACGCTGGCGACGTACCGGGACCCGAACACGCTCTTCGTCTACCGCCGGCTCAAGCACTTCAGCGGCTACAACGTGGTCGTCGACCGCTCGGGCGAGGAGCCCATCAGCGACACCGGCTTCGGCTTCTAGGGCTTCCGGGACCGCACGTCCGCATCGCTGCGACACCAGCGATCCCCAGGCGCCACTCCCGGCGCCTGGGGATCGCTCGCGTCGGGCCCCGGGAGATGGGCGCAACCGCTCCAAGGGTTTCGCGCCGCGATGCCGGCAGCGCGGGCGACCGCGAACGACGCGCGTCGAACCCGCACCTTTCTCACCCGCTCCGACCGCAACGCTCAACCGGCCCGGCTCCCTCGGGAGCCGGACCGGCTGAGCGTGGGGACGGAGTCGACGCGGGAAGCGTGCGTGTGCGTCGATCCAGCATCGAATGTCGGCCAGCGGCATGCGGACTTGAGCGTCGACGCGAGGGCGGCTTCACGAACGCGGGCCACGCCGACGACGATGTCGCCGGGCGCTGGGCTGCGCGCCCGCGGTGTCCGGTGCGAGCGCGAGCGCGCCCTCACATGCCCGGCATGAGGACGCGGTCGACGACGTGGATCACGCCGTTCGACTGGCGGACGTCGTACGTCGGGATGTTCGCGACGCCTCCCTTCGCGTCGCGCACGACGATGTTGCGGGGGCCGTTCATCATCGCGGACAGCGAGCCGCCGTTCACGGTCTTGATGGTCGCGGTACCGCCGCCGGCGCGGATCGCGCGCTCGAGGGCCGCCGCGTCCCAGCTCCCGGCGGCGACGTGGTACGTGAGGATCCCCGTGAGCGTCGCCCTGTTCTCCGGCTTCACCAGGCTCTCGACGGTGCCGGCGGGAAGCGCGGCAAAGGCGTTGTTGGTCGGGGCGAAGACGGTGAACGGCCCCTTCCCCTTCAGCGTCTCGACGAGACCGGCCGCCTTCACCGCGGCGACGAGCGTCGTGTGATCCGCCGAGTTGACGGCGTTGTCGACGATGTCCCTGGTCGGATACATGGCCTGCGCGCCGACCATCACGGTGCCGGCGGAGGCGCCCGCGGTCAGACGGGCCTGCGCGGCGAGGGGCGCGGCGGAGAGGACGAGGGCGGCGGCGGTCAGGCGGACGGTGCGTGACATGGCGCGATCTCCAGAATCGGAAGCGTGCATGGATGGTGTCGTTCGGCGACACCCTCTCTACGCCGCGATCTCGCGCGCGGATGTTCGGACGGTCCTCGCGCCGCTGGAGCTGTCGTAAGAGCAGGCACGCGCACGCAGGGACGTCACGCAGCGGACGCCGCGCTCCGCATGCCGCCGCTGACGGCGGTCGCGCCTCGACGACTCGCGCACAACGCGCCGCTCGCATCCCCTGCGAGCGGCGCGCGCGCCGTCGCGCCCTAGTCCCCTTTCAGCGGCCCGGCGAGCAGCGGCGCGCTCGTCGGCTGCGGCGAGCCGCCCGTGGGCTCCTCGGTGATGGCCGCGAGCGCGAGCGGGGCATCGGCGCCCGTGCGGAACAGCGCCCGCGTCACGCCCACCGGTCCCGCGTCGAAGGTGCCGAGCGAGCGCGGCGTGCCGCCCTGCGGGATTCCCCAGAGCTGGTAGGTGCGCCCCTTCGGCAGCTGCGGCAGCGCGCTGGCCGTGAGCACCACGAGGCCCCGCCGACGGTTCCAGATCACCCGCACGTCCGGTCCCGCGCCGGTGCTGGCGAGGTGCGCGGTGCGCACGTCGCGGTCCAGCACCGCGGCCAGCAGCGAGTCGCGCTCCGCGAGCGCGCCCCGCAGCGCGTCCCCCTCGCCGACGCGCGCACGCGCATCGGCCAGGGCGCGCTCGAGGCCGAGGCGCGACGCGCGCTCGCCGCGCCACGCGCTGCCGAGACCCACCGCGAGCGCGAGCGCGGCCGCCGCCGCGAACCAGGGCAGCAGCCCCGCGCGCCGACGCCGCTCGAGCGGCACCACCGGCGTCGGCGCGGCACTGGCGGGATGCCGGCGGGCTGCCGCGTCGCGCCGCGCGGTCTCCACGATCCGCGTGCGCAGGGCCGGCGGCGGGGACGCGGCCGGCACCGCGCGGGCCAGCAGCGCCGCCGTCTCGTGCATCGCGCGCACCTCGGCCCGGCACTCCGCGCACCCCGCGAGGTGCGCCTCGAAGTCGCCGCGCTCCGCCGGGGCGAGCGCGCCGAGCGCGTAGGCCGCCGCGAGGTCGGCTTCCGGGTGCATGCCCACCGGGTCGTCCCCGGCGACGGGCCGATCGCCGCTGGCGCTCACGCGGCCCCTCGCCAGTGCGGGCGGAGCGCGTCGCGCAGCTTGCGCATGCCGTCCCGGATGCGCGTCTTCACGGTGCCGAGCGGCTGGCCCAGCGTCGCGGCCACGTCGGCGTGCGAGAGGCCACCGAAGAAGGCCAGCTCGATCGCCGCGCGCTGCGCGTCCGGAAGCGTGGCCAGCGAGGCGCGCACCGCCTGCGCCAGCTCGCCGCGCTCGACCGCCGCATCGGCCGGCTCGGGGGCCCCGAGCGGGACGGCGGTCACCCCCGACGGATCGTCGCCGGCCGTCCGCTCCGCCATCGCGCGCTCCACCGCCGCGGCACGACGACGCTGCGCGCGCAGGAGATCGAGCGCACGGGAACGGGTCATCATCGTGAGCCAGGCGGCCACGCTGCCGCGCGAAGGGTCGAAGGTCGACGCGGAGCGCCAGAGCTGCTCGAACGCGCCCGCCACCGCGTCGTCGGCATCCGCGTGGTCGCGCAGCATCGCGAGCGCGAGCGCATACGCGCCGCCGCCATGACGGTCGTACAGCGCGCCGAGCGCCTCCGCGTCGCCCGCCGCGACGCGCGCGACGAGCGCCACGTCGTCGCCGGGCGACGCGGCGGGCGGCGTCACGTCGGAGTGGAGGATGGCACGATCCGCCAACACGCGCGGGGAGAAGGGGACGCCGGCTGCCGGGCGGCAACTTCGCGAGCGGACCGACGCGCGGCAAGCCGCGATCCCCGGCGCGCCGGGGGCGGCGAGCGGCGCGGCGGAGGCGACGTCGGCGCGGCGCGGGTGGGGAGCACGAACGGCGACCTGGGCGAAGGTGGAGGGACACACACCCCGACTACGCGCCGCGCCGCCCGGCGGATTGGGGACGCGGCGGCCCAACCGACGACGACCGCGTTCGAGATCAAGGTCGTCGGCTTCACGGACGCCGCGACGTGGAACCAGATGGCGCGGGGCGCCACCTGAGCGCCCGGCGCGCGCGGCAGGCGGCCGACCCCCAGGCAACCGCCTGAGGGGCGACCTGCCGAGCCACCGGCTCCTCTTCGTCAGGACGCGGAGCTGACGGCCATGGCGACGACGGTGGCGCGCGCGGTCGACCGCCCGGTCGCAGGGTGTCAGCCGTTTCAGCGCGGGTCGCGCCGGTCGTCGCCGCTCCGCCGCTCGTCCCCCGCGCGGCGCTCGTCCGGGCTCCGGCGGTCCGTCGGCTCGCCCGACGGCAGCACGGCGCGTCGCAGCACCACGGTGAACGTCGAGCCGACGCCTTCGGTGCTCTCCACGGTGAGGTCGCCCCCCATGCCGCGTGCGAGGTCGCGGCTGATCGCGAGGCCCAGCCCCGTGCCGTCGGCCCGGCCGGCCGACGCCAGCACCGCGCGCGCGCGGTCGTGCACCTGCACGAACGGCTCGAACACGCGCCCGAGCTGCGCGGCGGGGATGCCGATGCCGGTGTCATGGACGCGCAGATGAACGACGTCCGGCGCGTCCACCGGCTCCACGAGCTCGAGCCACACGCGCCCCCCGGGCAGCGTGAACTTCATCGAGTTGCCGAGGAGGTTCAGCACGATCTGCCGCAGCTTCTCGACGTCGGCCCACACCTCCAGCGAGTCGTCCGGCAGTCGCACCTCGAGGGCGAGCCGTGCGGCCGCCGCCTGCGGCTCCAGCATCGTGGTCGCCTCGGCCATGACCGACGCGAGCCGGACCGGCTCGAGCGTGTACTCCACGTGGCCGGCCTCGAGCTTCGAGAGGTCCAGCACGTCCCGGATGAGGGTCAGCAGATGCTGCTGGGCGCGACGCACCCGGGCGAGCGCGTCGCGTTGCCCCGCGGTCACCGGGCCGTACACCTCGTCCTCGACCAGGGCCACGTGCCCGATGATGGCGTTGAGCGGGGTGCGGAGCTCGTGGCTCATCGCGGCGAGGAAGCGGCTCTTCGCCGCGTTCGCGTCCTCGGCGGCGGCGCGCGCGGCGGCCGTCTCGTCCACGAGGCCCGCGAGCCGCCGCTCGCTCGCCCGCAGCGCGGCCGCGGCGCGCCGCTGCGCCGTCACGTCGCGCGAGATCACGGTGCACGTGCCGTCGGGCGCCGGGATCAGCCGCCGCTCGATCCACTGGTCGAGGCGCTCGACGTGCTCCTCGTAGGTGACCAGGCACCCTTCGGCCACCGCGCGGCGGAACTCCGCCTCGAGGCGCGTGCCCCGGAGCTCGGGCAGGACGTCCCACAGCACCTGCCCCAGCACCGCCTCCGGAGCCAGCCCGGCGGCGCGCTGGATCTCGGCGGCCGCGGGATTCACGTACAGGTAGCGCCACTGCCGGTCGAACACGCTCACCGCGTCCGGCAGGCTGTCGAGGACGAGCGCGAGCCGCGCGCGCGTCGCGTCGACCTCGGCGCGCGCCTGGTCGGCGAAGCGGCGACGCTCCCGCGCCTCCTGCTCCGCCCGGGTGCGGTGCAGCGCGACGAACGCCGCGACCTTGGCGCGGATGACGCTCGGCTCGAGCGGCTTCGTGAGGTAGTCGACGGCGCCCGACTGGTACGCCTCGGTGAGCCGCCGCCGCTCCGCGTCGAGCGCGGTCACGAAGAGCACCGGCACGTGCGCCGTCTGGCGCCGCGCGCGAATCAGCCGCGCCAGCGCCGGCCCGTCGGTGCCGGGCATCATGACGTCGAGCACGATCACGGCGAGCCGCCCACCCTCGGCGAGCGCGTGGCGCAGCGCCTCGTCCGCGGTGGATGCCGTGATGACGCGCAGCCCATGCTCGGCGACGAGCGGCGCGAGCACCCCGGTCAGGGCGACGAGGTTCGCCGGCACGTCGTCCACGAGCAGGATCGCCGGCCCGTCGCCCGCGCCGGACGCACCACCCACATCGCCCGCCTGGACGCCAGCGGAGGGGGCGGCAGCGCGACCCGCTGGCGGCAGGACGCCTGCGCCGCCCACGAGCGCGGTGCCGATACGAGACACGGGCATGAGCCGACTCCTTCTGAACATGCGACGGCGGGAACGCGCACGGCCGTCGGTGGGCACGCGACTTGGTCCGGGGACACCGGACCTGAAGGCGAGCAAGCGAAGCGCGGGACTGCTTCGGTCGATGCAACCGAACGTGCGGTCGGGTCGCGGTCGTCGAGCCACGACCAGCCGCCCTCGAAAACATACGTACTGCGCGGCTCGCTGGAAGCGGGCAGGTGCTCTCGGTCCACCACGCGCGGCGCTCGGCGCCCGTGCCGGCCCGGACGCGCGGGCGTCGAGTAGATTCGCCGCATGACGGGCCGCGACATCCGGGCACGCCGGTGAAGGCCGCCGCGGCGCAATGGCTCTGGGGCTGGGACCCGACGCCCGGCATCGTCTCCGTCCACGCGGAGCACGACGGGCGGGCGGTGGTGTGGCGCCGCCTTCCCGAGACGGGAGCGCTCGTGCGCGAGGACGCGCGCTTCCGCCCGTGGCTCCTCCTCGACCGCCTCGACGACCTGCGCCACCTCGGTCCCGCGCTCGGTCCCGAGGGCGACGCGCGTGCGACGGTGTGGCACCGCGAGCTCGAAGGACCGGGCGCGCTGCGCTGGCTCGTCAGCGCCGCGGACGGGCGTGCGCTCTCCGCCGCACTGCTGCTCGGCGCGTCGCAGCGTCTCGATCGTCGGGTCGGCCACGTCGCCGAGCTGCCCGAGGACACGATCCTCCGGCTGCCGCCGGACGAGCAGTACCTCGTCGCGACGGGACGCACCTACTTCCGCGACCTCCCGTTCGACGCGCTGCATCGCCTGCAGTTCGACCTCGAGACGACGGGGCTCGACGCGCGGCGCGACCGCATCTTCATGGTCTCGGTGCGCTACCCGAACGGCGACACCGAGGTGCTCGAGGCGGCGGGTGACGAGGCAGCCGACGAGGCGGCTCTCATCCGACGCCTGGTGGCGCGGGTGCGCGACGCCGATCCCGACGTCGTCGAGAACCACAACCTGCACGGCTTCGACCTCCCCTTCCTCGATCGGCGCGCGCGCACGCTCGGCGTGCTGCTCGCCCTCGGAAGATTGGACGAGCCGGGGCTGCGGACGCGCGCCGCCCTGCGCGGCGCGCCCGGTCCGAACGCGGACGATCACCGGCGCGTGCGCTTCGTCGCGCCGGGCCGCGAGCTGATCGACACGCTGGACGCCGTGCGACGGCACGACGTCGGCAGACGCGACCTGCCGGGGCACGGGCTGAAGGCGGTCGCGCGGCACCTCGGGATCGCGGCGCCCGACCGCGAGTACATCCGCGGCGACCGGATCCACGAGACCTACCGCACCGACCCGGAGCGCGTCCGGCGCTACGCGACCGACGACGTGCGGGAGGTGGCCGAGCTCTCGCGCATGCTGGGCGGGCCGGCGTACGCGCTCGCGCAGCTCGTGCCGCGTCGGTACGAGCGACTCGCCGACGCCGGCGCGGCCACCGGCATGATCGACCCCACGCTCGTGCGCGCGTACCTGCGCGCGGGCCAGGCGCTGCCCGCGCACGAGGCGGGCGACGACACGCCGCACAGCGGCGCGGCGCTGCACCTGTTCGCGACCGGCGTCGCGCATCGCGTCGTGAAGGCCGACGTGGCGAGCCTGTACCCGTCGCTCATGCGCGCCTACCGCATCGGGCCCGCGCGCGACCGACTCGGCGCGCTGCTCGCGCTCGTGGACGACCTGGTCGAGCGGCGCCTCGATGCGAAGGCGCGCGCACGCGCGGCGGCGCCGGGTTCGGCGGAGCGGCACTCGCACGACGCGATGGCGGCCGCGCTCAAGATCGTCGTCAACTCGGCATACGGATACCTCGCGGCCGGCGGTGAGCTCACGCGCTTCGCCGACGTGCACGCCGCGAACGAGGTGACGCGCCGCGGCCGCGAGCTGCTCGCGCTGCTGTGCCGGGAGCTCGCCGCGCGCGGCGTGACGCTCCTCGAGGCCGACACCGACGGCGCCTACTTCGCCGTGCCCGAGTCGTGGACCGAGGCGGACGAGCGTCGCGTCGTGTCGGAGGTCGCCGCCCTGCTGCCGCCGCTCGTGCAGCTGGAGCTGGAGGGGCGCTACGCGGCGATGCTGTCGCACGAGCCGAAGAACTACGCGCTGCTCGACCACGACGGGACGCTGACGCTGCGCGGCGTCGCCTTCCGCTCGAGCCGCTCGGAGCCCTTCGGCGAGCGCTTCCTGCGCGCGGCGATCGGGCGCCTGCTGGTCGGCGACATCGCCGGCGTGCGGGCGGCGTACCTCGCGAGCATTGCCGCGCTGCGCGGCCGCGCGCTCCCCACGTCCGACGTCGCGTCGCAGGTGCGGCTCACGAAGGCGCCGGAGCAGTACACCTCGACGCGCGCGAGCCGGCGCGAGCTGGCCTACGAGGCGCTGCTCGCGAGCGGACGGACGCGCTGGCGCGCGGGCGACCGCGTGCGCGTCTACCGGAAGCAGGGCGGCGAGGGCGGGGTCGCGCCGTCGGAGGACGACGCCCCGACCGACGATCCGCGCGACTACGACGTCGCGTACTACGCGCGCCTGCTCCGCTCCAGCTACGCGGAGCGTCTGGCGCGCGCGTTCACGCCGGAGGACTTCGGCGTCGTCTTCGCCGATGCGGACCAGCTCACGCTGTTCGCGCCGTCCCTGCACGCGATCCGCCCGATCCTGCGGGTCCTGCCATCCACCTCTGCGTGAGCGCTTCCCGCCCGGGACGCGGGGCGTCGGCACTGCGCGACCCGGTCCCCGAAACGCCGTCGGCCCGCGCTCCGCGCGGGCCGACGGGGGCAGGCGATCATCGCCCGCTCGACCCTACAGGTTCGGGTTCGAGAGCCGCTCGTTCTCGCTGATCGGGATGCACTTCGCGCGGCTGTCGAGGAAGGTGTTCTTGATCGGCGCCGGCTCGGCGTTCCAGCGGCGCAGGTCCCACAGCCGCCGCGACTCGATCCAGGTCGTCGCGCCGCGCTCGCGCTGCAGGATGGGCCACGCCTGCTCGGCCGTCGTCGCGGTCACCGCCGGAAGCTTGTGAAACGTGCGCACGTCGTTGATCCGCTGCATCGCCCCCGCCACGTCGCCGGCCCGCAGGCGCTCCTCCGCGCGCAGGATCAGCATCTCCGTCCCCTTCACCAGCGGGATGTCGGAGTCGAGGTTCGGGTACTTCATCTGGCGGAAGAAGCGCGTGCGCCCGTCCTGCCCGTTCAGCGTCGTCGAGAGCCACGGCACGCGCGGGTCGTCCGTGACCGTGGCCCAGAACGTGTTGAACACCGTGAACTCGCGCCGCCCGCCCGTCTGCTGCGTCTCGAAGGCGGTGTCGTTGTTCTCGATCGCGCGGTTGGTCGAGTAGAACGCCACGAACGTGTACGCCGTGGGAACCTGCGCGGCGTCCTGCGCGGCCTCCGCCCACTTGCCCTGCCACGCGCGCACCGAGGCGCGCCCGCCGTAGGCGACGCGCTGCAGCGAGTCGCGCACCGCGGTCGGCGTGACGGCGCCCGCGATGCGGATCGCCTCCGTGAACTGCGCCTCGGCGCGCGCGAAGTGGACCGTGTTCGCCTCGCGCTTCCCGCCGTCGATCACCGCGTCGCAGAACAGCTCCCCGAGCGTGCGGTTGGCGAGCCCCGCGTAGATGTAGGCGCGCGCCGCGAAGGGCGAGCGGTCGAACTCGGCCTGGCCGAGCACCGTCTTGAGGCGCTCGATGCCCGACTCCGCGACCCACCGCGCGCGGTGCGTGTTGCCCCAGAGGCCGTTGACGTCCTCCGCGTTGATGATCCCGCGGTTCCACAGCCCCTCGGCCGCGTAGCTGCCGCCGTGATACAGCTCGTCGGCCATGATCGCCGTGCCCTGCGTCAGCGGGTCGAGGGCGCGCGAGAGGTCGAGCGACATGCCGTTGACGAGCGACTGCACCGCGTCGACGCGGTTGAGGTCCTCGTCGGGGATGGGGCCGGGGTTCCGGACCTCCAGCACGTCGCCGCAGGCGGTGGCGAGGAGGGCGGCGGCGACCGCCGCGGCGCCGAGGCGTCTCGTGAGCGGTCGCATCAGAAGTTGGCCCGGAGGGAGAGGGAGAACTGGCGGAGCGTCGGGAGCTGGTAGTACTCGCGGCGCGCGAACGTGTTGTCGCTCTGGTCGGCGCTCTCCGGATCGAGCCCCGAGTAGTCCGTGGACGTGAACAGGTTGCGCCCGGCGAGCGTGAGGCTGGCCCCCTGCACCCCGCGCAGGAAGCGCGGCGGGATGTCGTACGTCGCCGAGACGTAGCGGAGGCGGAAGAAGTCCGTCGGCTCGATCCAGAAGTCCGAGTTGCGCGTGGTGGCGTCGAACGCGCAGCGCGCGCGCTCCAGCGCCGGGACGTCGGCCAGCGCCGCGGCGTTGCCTTTCTGGGCGGCGGCGAGCTTGCGCTGCGTCTCGTAGCACGGGCGCCAGACGCCGCGGATCGTGTTCTGGTAGCCGATGAAGTTGATGTTCATCCCGCCCTTCTGGAACTCGCCCAGCCCGTCGAGCGTGACGCGGTTGAACAGGGTGAGCGTCGAGCCCACGCCGATGACGCGGTTCGGGAAGGTGCGCCCCAGGTAGACCGCGGTGTCGCTCACGATGGGGTTCGCGAGCTCGGTCGGGTTGAGCACCTTGCGGCCGAACACCGCGGGGACCGGGTATCCCTCGCGCACGACCGTCGCGGTGCCGATCGAGATCTCGCGCACGCCGCCGAGGTCCACCGCCTCGTTCGACATGCTGGTGACGTTGAGCCGGGCGCGCCACTCGAGGTTCTCGCGGCGGATGGCCGACCCCTCGATGCGCGCCTCGATGCCGGTGTTGCGCAGCTGGCCGACGTTCTCGAGCTGCGTGCTCAGGAAGCCCTGCGACGGCGGGTAGCGCACCTGGATCAGCGCGTCGATGGTGCGCGTGTCGAAGAAGTTGAAGTCGAGCGAGAGGCGCCCGCCCCACATGCTCGACTCGAAGCCGAGCTCCAGCTCGCGCGTGCGCTCGGGGCCGAGGTCGGCGTTGCCGATCTGGTTGGGCGTGACGGCGGGCTTCCCGTCGTCGCCGCTGGTCGGGTCCCAGGTGCGCACGGCGTCGAACGCGCCCGGGGCGCGCCCGGCCTCGCCGAGGGCGCCGCGCAGCTTGAGCGTCTCCCACCATGCGGTCGGGAAGAAGTCGTGGTCGGAGAGCACGTACGAGAAGCCGAGCTTCGGGTAGGTCTGCAGGCCGAAGTTCTCGCCGAACGCGCTGTTGCCGTCCACGCGGACGCCGGCCGTGACGAAGAGCCGGTCCCGGAACGCCAGCTGCTCCTGCAGGAACAGGCCGGCGTTGATCACGCTGCGGCGGTTGTCGTCGCCGAACACCGGGCGCGCCGACGTCGAGATGAGCGGGTCGCCGGGGCCGGAGAACACGGTGCCCGACACGTTGAGGCTCTTCAGGTCGTCCTGGAACAGCTGCCCGCCCCACGAGAACGTCGACTGCAGCGCCTCGCCGCGGAACCGGTTCTTCAGCGTCCCCGCGTAGTCGAACGAGACGAAGCGGCGCGTCCAGTCGCTCTGCGCGATGCTCCCCGCCGGGTTGTTGATCTGCCCGAACGGCGTGATCTGCCGGTTCTCGTTGGTGGTGTAGTCGTAGCCGACCGAGAGCCGGTTCGAGAGCGCGTCGTTCGCCGTGTGGTTGAGGGTGAGGCCGGTGATGTAGTGGTCGCCGCGCGTGATGGGCGCCTGGCGGAGGACTTCCGCGTTGGCGAGGCAGAACTGCGCCGTCGCGCTGCAGCCGGTGCCCTTGTAGTTGTTGGCGTATCCGCGGCCGACGTTGAGCATGAAGCCCTGGGCGTAGTTGCCGTCCGGGATCCAGTGCTGGCGGCGCTTCTGGTACGAGGAGTTGAGCGCGAGCTCGAGGCTCTGCACCGGGCGGAAGGAGAAGTTGCCGCGCAGCCCGCCCTCGATCAGCTCATTCGGGGAGACCGCGCCCTCCTCGCTGCTGCGGTTGCCCGAGAGGAAGTAGCGCGCGACGTCGGTGCCGCCGGCCACCGAGGCGCTCACGCGCTGCACGGCGCCCGTGCGCAGCCAGCTGCCGCTCGACGGGCACGTCGGGTCCTCGAACGGCACGTCCTGCCCGAACTGCGGGCTCGTCGACGTGACGTTGATCCCGAACATGAGCGGGCCGCGGCACTCCTTCACGAACACGCCGCTCGGGTCGCCCTCGGGGCCCATGTTGCGCAGGTCGTTCGTCCCGCCGGTCGCCTCGACCGTCCAGCGCGGCGCGCCGGTGCGCCCGCGGCGGGTGAAGATCTGGATCACGCCGTTCGACGCCTCGGTGCCGTAGAGCGTGGTGGCCGACGCGCCCTTCACGACCTCGATGCGCTCGATGTCCTCGGGCTTGATGTCGTTGAACGGGTTCGTGTTCTGGCGCGCCATCCCGGCGATCGGCGCGGAGCCGCTGAAGATGCGGACGCCGTCGACGTAGATGATCGGGTTGTTGCCCTGCGAGATGCTGTTCACGCCGCGCAGCTGGATGCGCCCGCCCGCGCCGGGCTGCCCGGAGTTGCCGAGCACCGTGATGCCCGGCGCCTGCGCCGTCAGCAGCTGCTGCGCGTTGGTGACCGGCGCCGCCTTCACCTGATCCATCGAGATGGTGGCCACCGAGTTGGTGAGCTCCTTCTTGCGCACGTCGCCGGTCGCCGTCACCACGACCTGCTCGAGCGCGACCGGCGCGTCGCGCACGGTGATGTCGGCGGTCACGGTCTGCCCGGCCGTGACGGTGACCTCGCGCGTGCCGGGCGCGTAGCCGATGCGCACCGCGCGCACGGTGCGCGCGCCGGCCGGGACGTTCGTGATGCGGTACTCGCCGGCGTCGTTCGTCTGCGCGCCGAGGTTGGACCCGACGACCTGCACCTGCGCGGCGCCCAGCGGGCGTCCGGTGCCCTCCACGGTGACGCGCCCGCGCACGGTGCCGCCGGTGGTCGGGGCCTGCTGGGCGCGCAGCGCCCCACCGGGTGACGCTCCGGCCAGCGCGAACAGCGCGACGAGCGCTGCGACGTGGCCCGGGTGGGATCGGGCGCGAGGGACGGACGCGACGGCCATCGAGACCTCCTGCGGCGTGGGACGGACCCCGGCACGGACACCGGGACGGTGGCGAGCGGCGGAAGACGGCGGAGACGGCGACTACGTGGAAGGGAGACGTGGCGGTGCGACGGTCACTGGTCGTCCCCACCGTCGGGACCACGGCTCTCGGGCGGCACTCCGCGCCCGCCGAGCTGGCGACCGATGAGGAAGGTCGCCACGAGCGCGACGCCGACGCCGACCACCAGCGCGGTGCGGCGCGTCGACAGGCGGCGCTCGGCGGCGCCCTCCAGGTGTTGAGGCGAGAGGCGCAGCGTGTCGCCGACCAGGCGCGTGTTGGGGCGGCGGATCTGCGAGTAGCCGGCGAGCGCCAGCACGAGCGTGTCGCCGCGCGCGCCGACCAGCGTGCCCTCGACGCGCGTGATGCCCGGCGCGAGCGTCGGGGCGAGCGCGGCGCGTCCGGCGTCGTTGACGTCGAGCGCGACCCGCGCCCCCGGCGGCGCCTCGCGCGCGAGGACCACGGCGTCGCGCGGCACGTACGTGTAGCAGCCCGCCAGCAGCTGGGCCGATGCGAGCGTCAGGGCAGCGGCCGCGCGGCGCGCGCGACGTGCACGCGCCGCGTGCGGGAGGTGCTCCGCCGCCACGCTAGCGCGCCCCCACGTCGCCGGCGCGCGCGAGCACGGCGTGTCCGACGCGCTCGCCGAGCGCGTGGCCCGCGGCCACGTCGAAGCGGTAGTGGACGCCGCCCCAGATGCGCGACAGCGACGCCGAGTCGGCGCGCGCGCGGTACGCCGCGGCCGAGTCGGGGAACAGCGCCGCGAACACCTCGGCGGCCGCCCCGGAGATGGTCGAGTGCCCCGAGGGATAGCTCGGGAATGGGGGCGTGGAGAACACGGTGCGCAGTCGGGTGTCGGCGGTGATGGGCCGCGCGAGGTTGTAGTGGTACTTCGCGTCCCAGCACGCCACGAACGCGTCGTGCATGGCGACGCTCACGAGCGCCCGCGCGCGCGCCGCCTGCAGCGGCGCCATGCGCCGCGCGCGCAGCTCGTCGGACAGGAACACCTCCCACGCCGCCGACGGCGCGTCGGTGGCCCAGCGCCGCGCGACGTCCGCCTGCTGCACGGTGCGCGCGCCGTCGCCCAGCCGACGCAGCTCCGCCAGGTCGTCGACGAAGGTGCGCGACCCGGGGGTGGGCGGCGGCGGCGGCCGGAAGGCGTCGCCCGACGCGAGCACCCACGGCCGCCAGGCCCCGGCGTCGGCGTCGAACGGGACCTGCACCATGCGCGGCGGCGTGGGGCGCCACGACAGCGCGTCGTCGGCGCGCGGGGGCAGCCAGGGCGCGCGCACGGCGTCGGCGCCGTCGGCGCGCGCGTATGCGATCACGCGCGCCGCCACCGCGCGGCCGATCGCGGCGCCGGCGTCGACGTCCGATGGCGCCGACGCGCCGGCCGCCACGCGCGACGCCGCCGCCTCGGCGGCCAGCCGATGGAAGCGCGCGGTGTCCGCCGTCGGAAAGAGGTACGCGAGCACCGGGGCCGCCGCCGCCGCCGCCGCGGCGTGCTCGGACGGGTAGCTCGACGCGTCGGCGCGCAGCGCGACGAGGGCGCGCACGCGCGCATCGCGCTGCGCGGGGGCGGCGCGCGGATACGCGCCCTGGGCGTCGCGCGTCGCCAGCAGCGCGTCGGCGATCGCGACGTGCAGCAGCGCCATCGCGCGCGACGAGCGCGCCGGCGTGGCGTCGCGGATGTCGGGCAGCAGGTACCAGCGCAGCTGCAGCTCGTCGAGGGCGACCCGCGTCCACGGCTCGCCCGGCAGCCCGTCCCACCGGCGGATGGCCGAGTCGACGGCAGCCGTCCGCGCGCGCTGCGCGGCGACCACCGCGTCCAGCTCGAGGCGCGCCGCGTCGCCACCGGGAGGCGCCGGGGGGCGCAGCGCGTCCACGCGCTCCAGCACCCACGGACGCAGCCCGGTCGCCTCGACGTCGGGACTGGCCGTCGGGGCGGACGCGTCGCCACAGGCGGAGAGCGCGGCCGCCGCGGCGACCGCGATCCACCGGCCGACGTGCCGCGTGCGCGTGTGCATGCGAATGCGCACGCTAGCGCAGCTCCGCGGTGCCGTGCGGCACACCGTCGGGACGGTAGGTGATGGCACGCGGGCGTCCCGCCCCCGCGTCGCCGAACGGATCGCGGTACGGGCGCACGAGGAAGGGGCGCGCCGCGCCCATCGCCTCGCCGCGCTCGGTCGCGGGCTCGATGGTGATCACGTGCGACCACCGCGACCCGCCGGCGGCGTCGCGCTCGCGCAGGTCGAGCGGGAGCGTCACGCCGGCGGGCAGCGGGAGGCCGAGCGGGTTGGCGAGGAAGTCGCTGCCCGGGAAGTTGTCGATGCCGGCGGTGAGGTAGTCGGGGATGCCCGACAGCGGCCCCCAGCCGTCGTCGTCCTTCTCGGCCACCGCGCCCCCGTCGTCGGTGACGAACTTCCCGTACGACAGCCAGACCGCGTTCGACGCACCGAGGTCGCGCACCACCCAGCCCTCGTAGGTCCACGCGGGCGCGAGCTGCGCCAGCCGCACCCACGTGTCGCGCTGCGGCGTCTCGTTCGGGACGATGTTGAACAGCCACACCCCGGCCTCCTCGTAGGAGGGATAGCCGAGGCGCGCGTTGTTGCTCGTGGTGAAGAGGGTGAACTGCCCCGGACGTTCCTGCAGCGGGAGCGCGCCGCGCGTGAGCGCGCCGGTCACGCCCAGCGTCGCCCGCCCGCCACGCAGCGCGCCGACGAGCAGCCGCTGCGCCGACGGGCCGGGATCGGCGTCACCCGGGGGCTCGACGGTCACGAGGACGGAGTCCACGCGCGCCGGCCGTTCGGCGATGGGGACGGTCGCGCTGCCGTCGGCGCCGAGCTGCACGCGCCCCGCGGGGCGGACGTCGCCGCCCGCGATCAGCCACGCGGCGTAGTGCCCCTCGCGCGCCGGGTCGAGCGGGCCGACGCCGGCGAGGGTGAGGGCGAGCACCGCCGGCCCAGGCGCGGTGGGGGCATCGCCGCCGCCGCCGCCGCCGCACGCCGCGGCCGCGAGGGCGGCCAGCACACGCGCGGTGGCGACGCGACGACCGAGGCGCCGCAGCAGGCGAGTGCTGGTACGCATGCTCGGCGAGCCCTCGCTGGATGGGGGTGACGTCACCGTCGGCGGACACGACGAGCGGACGCGGGTGACTGGCGCCGTCACCCGTCCGCGACCGCGTGCAGCGGTACAATGCGCGTGGGCATCGTCCCGTCAAGCACCCGCCCGTCGGGCGAGGTTCGCGCGACGTTCGCGCGACGTTCGCGCGACGGTCGCCGTGGGCGGGTGCGCCGGGCCGTGGTGGCGCGTGCCCGGTCCCGCCCGCACCTTCGCGCCGTCCCGCCGGTCGCGACCGCCGTCCCGTCACCCCCACCGTCATGCCCACCCGCCCCGCACCGCTCCGCCGCGTCGCTCGCGCGGCCGCCCTGGCTGCCCTCACCGCCGCGCCGTTGGCCGCGCAGTCGGAGACCGGCGCGCCCGCGCCGCAGGTCGTGCGCATGGACTCCGCGCGCATCGCCGCGCTGTACGTCAGCAACCGGCACGAGGACCATCCGCCCGCCGACTACGCGCGGCAGATGGCGCAGAAGCGCCGCACCGACAGCGTGTACGCGGCGCGCAGCGCGAATGTGATGGAGTTCCGCAAGATCACGTACAGGAGCCGCGTGGACGGCATGACGATCCCCGCGTACCTGTTCGCGCCACTGCAGAAGCGCGGCGCGAAGGGGCACGCGGCGATGATCTGGGTGCACGGCGGCGTGCACGGCGACTGGGGCACGTCGATGTTCCCGTTCGTGCGCGAGGCCGTGCAGCGCGGCTACGTGATCATCACGCCCGACTATCGCGGCAGCACCGGGCACGGCGAGGCGCACCACAAGGCGATCGACTACGGCGGCAAGGAGGTGGACGACGTGATCTCCGCCGTCGACTTCCTCAAGACGCTGCCCTACGTCGACCAGGACCGGCTCGGGATGATGGGGTGGAGCCACGGCGGCTTCATCACGGCGCACACGCTCTTCCGCGACGCGCACGAGTTCAAGGCCGGCGCGGCGATCGTGCCGGTGACGAACCTCATCACGCGCCTCTCGTACCGCGGCCCCGGCTACGCGCGCAGCTTCTCCACGCAGAAGGAGCTGCAGGGGCTCCCGCACGAGCAGCTGGAGGAGTACGTGCGGCGCTCGCCCGTGTACCACGCGGAGAAGCTCAAGGTGCCGATGCTCGTGCACGTCGCGACGAACGACCGCGACGTGTACTACATCGAGGACGTGCAGATGGTGCACACGCTCCGCTCGCTCAAGCCCGACCTCGCGGAGACGAAGATCTACGTCGACCCCGCGCCCTGGGGCAGCTCGGTCGGGCACGCGTTCAGCCGGCGCGTGGACCCCGTGACGCTCGAGCGCGTGGACTCGCCGGAGCAGATCGACTCGTGGAACCGCACGTGGACGTTCTTCGACTGGACCCTGCGCCCGTACGAGGACCGCTCGAAGCCGGCGCCGCCGGTGCGCACGCGGTAGCGCCCCTCCACGCCCCGAGGCCAACATGTCACGCCGCCGCCGGCTGCTCCTCCTCCTCGCCCTGCTCGTGCCCGTCGTCGGCGCCGACGCGCAGCCCGCCGACACGTCGTCGATCACGTCGTCGATCGCGCCCGCGGTCTATCGGCAGCTCCGCTGGCGCACGATCGGGCCGGAGGGCAACCGCTTCACCTCCGCCGTCGGCGTGCCGGGCGACCCGCTCACGTACTACGTCGGCGCGGCGTCGGGCGGCATCTGGAAGACGACCGACGGCGGCACCACCTGGGCACCGCTGTTCGATCGCGAGCCGGTGCAGTCGATCGGGTCGCTCGCCGTCGCGCCGTCCGACCCGAACGTCGTGTGGGCGGGGACCGGCGAGGGGAAGATCCGCTCGCACATCTCACTCGGGCAGGGCGTGTACAGGTCCACCGACGCCGGCGCGACGTGGACGCTGATGGGGCTCGAGCGCACCGGGCGCATCCCGCGCATGGTCATCCACCCGCGCGACCCGAACACGGTGCTCGTCTGCGCGCTCGGGCACGCGTACGGGCCGCAGCCGGAGCGCGGCGTCTTCCGCACTACCGACGGCGGGCGCACGTGGACGCGGGTGCTGTTCGTCGACGAGCGCACCGGCTGCTCGGACCTCGCGATGGACCCGAAGGACCCGAACGTGGTCTTCGCCGGCACGTGGCAGCTCGAGATCCACACGTGGGGACGGACGAGCGGCGGTCCGGGCGGCGGGCTGCACGTGTCGCGCGACGGCGGCGCGACGTGGACGCGCCTGCGCGGCCGCGGGCTGCCGAAGAAGCCCGTGGGCAAGGTCGCCGTCGCGATCGCGCCGTCCAACCCGAACCGCGTGTACGCGCTGTTCGAGACGGGCGACGGCCTGCCGTGGAACGGGCAGGAGACCGAGAGCGGCCAGCTCTGGCGGTCCGAGGACCGCGGCGAGCGCTGGACGCTCGTCTCGCGCGACCGCAGCGCGATGGGGCGCGCGCACTACTACGGGCGCATGGCCGTCGCGCCCGACGACGAGAACGAGGCGCACTTCCTCACCAACGGCTACGCCGTGTCGAAGGACGGCGGCGCGACGATCACGACGCTGCCGGGCGCGCTCACGCCGGGCGGCGACCACCACGAGGTGTGGTTCGATCCGACCAACGCCGCGCGGCAGATCGTGGCGCACGACCAGGGGCTGTCGATCACGCAGAACCGCGGGAAGACGTGGTACCGGCAGCGCCTCCTCAACGCGCAGCTGTACCACGTGACCGTGGACAACGAGGTCCCGTACAACGTCCTCGGGAACAAGCAGGACGAGCCGTCCTACCGCGGGCCGTCCAACTCGCGCGTGTTCGGCGGGCGCGGGGCCGGGATCTCGCGCGGGATGTGGCACTCCGTGGGCGGGGGCGAGAGCGGGTGGGCGACGCCCGACCCCACCAACTCGAAGCTCGTCTGGTCGACGGCGTCGGGCTCCGGCATGGTCGGCGGGATCGTCGTGCGCTTCGAGGAGGACCGCCGCCAGTTCCGCAACGTGGAGGTGTGGCCGCAGCAGTCGAACGGGCCGGCCGAAGGGGTGCGCTACCGCTTCGTATGGGACGCGCCGCTGCACCTCTCGCCGCACGACCCGAACACGGTCTACATCGGCAGCCAGCACGTGCACCGCACGCGCGACGGCGGCCAGTCGTGGCAGGTGATCTCGCCCGACCTCACGCGCAACGACAGGTCGCGGCAGGGCAGCTCGGGCGGGCTCACGCCGGACAACATCGGCGTCGAGTACGCGGGCGTCGTGTACGGCCTCGCCGAGTCGCCGCGCGAGAAGGGGCTGATCTGGGTGGGGACGAACGACGGGCTGGTGCAGCTCACGCGCGACGACGGGAAGACGTGGACGAACGTCACCCGGAACCTTCCGGGCCTGCCGGCGTGGGGCTCGGTGCGCAGCATCGTCCCGTCGCGCCACGACGCGGCGACCGCCTACGTCGCCGTGGACGCGCACCAGGAGAACGACCGCGAGCCGCACGTCTTCCGCACGCGCGACTACGGCCGGACGTGGACCCGCATCACCGACGGCATCCCGCGCGGACCGCTGAGCTACGCGAAGGTGATCCAGGAGGACCCGAAGCGCCGCGGCATGCTGTACCTGGGCACGGAGAACGCGATCTACGTGTCGTTCGACGACGGCGCGCGCTGGCAGCCGCTGCAGAACAACCTCCCGCACGCGCCGGTGTCGGGGATCGTCGTGCAGGAGCACTTCGACGACCTCGTGATCGCGACGTACGGGCGCGGCTTCTGGATCATGGACGACGTCGGCGCGCTGCGCGAGACGACGCCGGCGGTGCTCGCGAAGGCGGCGCACCTGTACGTGCCGCGGGCCGCGTACCGCTTCCGGCCGATCACCGCGCCGTCGACAACCTACGACGACCCCACGACCGGCGAGGATCCGCCATACGGCGCGTCGATCACGTACCACCTGAAGGCGGCGCTGCCCGCGGCGTCGCCCGCGACGCTCACGATCCGCGACTCCGCCGGCGCGGTCGTGCGCCGCCTCACCGGCACGGGCGTCGCCGGCATCAACCGCATCCACTGGGACCTGCGCTTCGCGCCGTCGCCGACGGTGCGGCTGCGCACGTCGCCGCTCTACGCCCCGTACATCGCCGTCGACTCGGGCGGCCGCGTGGCCCCCGGCACGGGCACGGTGAGCATCCTCGCCCCGCCGGGCACCTACACGGTGACGCTGTCGGCCGGCGGGGTCGAGCAGTCGCAGCCGCTCGTCGTGCGCAAGGATCCCCACTCGCGCGGGTCCGAGGCCGACATTGCCGCACAGACGCGAATGGTGTCGGCGATCCAGGCGGACCTCGCGGCGGCGGCCGACGCGGTGCACCGCATCGAGGCGGTGCGCCTGCAGCTGGACACGATCGCGCGCACCGTGACGGAGACCGGCGTGCGGAATGCCGCCGCGGCGCTGCACCGGCGGCTGACGGATCTCGAGATGGAGCTCGTCGACCTGCGGCTGACCGGACGCGGGCAGGACGGCGTGCGCTTCGGCTCGAAGCTGATCGGGAAGCTCGGCTACCTCGCCAACGGCATCGCCGGCAGCGACGATCGCCCGACCGATCAGCACGCGGAGGTGCAGCAGCTGCTCAACGGCCAGCTGCGCGCGCACCTCGCGACGCTGGATCGGTTGCTCGCGGAGGATCTCGCGACGCTCAACGGACGGCTACGGCAGCGGAAGCTGCAGGAGGTGGTCGTCAGCCCTGCGGGGCGGCTGCGGATGTAGTCGTCAGGTAGTCGTCAGGTAGTCGTCGCCGGCGCTCCGCGCGCGCCCGCACGCACGAGCCTCAGGACCGCGTGAAGGGCATCGCCCACACGCGGTCCTGCGAGGCGACGAGGCGCACCACGCGTCCCGCCGCATCGCGCTCGAAGCGCCACACGGTGCCCGCGGCGGTGAAGGCGTCGCGCCACGCGGGCACGAGCGGCGTCTCGCGCCCGCGTGGGTCGCGCAGCAGCAGCGTGTCGCCGGCCGCGCGCACCTGCCACGTGGCCTCCGCGTCCTCGCTGCGCCAGCGCCCCGCGTAGGCGGCGAGGTCGCGTGCCGTCGGAGTGGCCGGCGCCATCGGCTCGTAGCGCACGGTGTCGCCGTCGGCGGCCAGGCGGAGCCACGTCGTGCGCCCGCCCGGCGCCTGCTGGGCGACCCAGCGACCGGCGGGGCCGCGCGTGCCCGCGACGCGGAGCGCGGCGCCGGTGCGCACGTCGCGGTAGAGCCCTGCCGGAGGCACCGCGCCGGTGGTGTCGCCGCCGGTGGCGCCGGTGGCGGCGGCGCGCGTCGCCACGTCGGTCGGCGCGTCGCCGAGGTACGCGTCGGCCACCTGATGGGCGAGCGCGGTGGCGTTGGCGTGGGCGGCGTTGCACAGCACCGCCACCGTGACGCGCTGTTGCGGGTAGCGTGCGAGGAAGGCGCGGTAGCCGCCGGTGGAGCCGCTGTGGCTCACCTCCGGGATGCCGCGCCAGCTGGTGACGAACAGCCCGCTCGCGTACTCGATCTGGCGCCCACTCGTGAGGCGCGCCTGCCGGTGCATCGCGGCCAGGAAGCGCGGGCCGCCGACGGCGCCCGTCTCCAGGTTCTGCGTCCAGCGCAGCAGGTCGCCGACGGTCGTGAGCAGCCCGCCGTTGCCGACCACGCTCTCGAAGGGCATGTCGAGGCGGAACGCCCCGGACGCCGCCGGCCCAGGCGCCGCCGGCTCGTACGCGATGGCGCGGCCCTTCACGATGCGCGTGTAGTCGTCGCGCCACTGCGTGCTCGCCATGCCGAGTGGCGCGAACAGGCGCGTGCGCGTGAACTCGGCGAACGGCATCCCGCTCGCGCGCTCGACGAGCACGGCGAGCAGGCTGTAGCCGCTGTTCGTGTACGAGTAGTGGTCCCCGACCGGGTAGTTGAGCGTCCGCTGCCGCGCGACGATGGCGAGCATGTCGGGCGTCGCATACGCGCGCGTGCCGCGCGGCCAGCCCGTGAGCGCCGCCACGCTCCCCCAGTCGCGCAGCCCGCTCGTGTGCGTGAGCAGGTGGCGGATGGTGATCGGCCGCTCGTAGCGTGGCAGCTCGGGCAGCCACCGCCGCGCGTCGTCCTCGAGTGCGAATCGCCCGTCGAGGGCGAGGAGGACGACGGCGGCCGCGGTGACCTGCTTCGTCACCGACCCCGCCTCGAACACCGTCTCGGGAGTGTTCGGGCGGTCACCTTCGAGGTCGGCCATGCCGTAGGCGCGCTGCAGCACGGGCTGTCCGCCGCGCGCGACGCCGACGGCGCATCCCGGCGTCGCGGGGCCGGCGAGGCGGGCGAACGCCGCGTCGACGCGGTCGGCGGGCGCCTGCGCGGCGGCGGGGCCGGCGAGGGCGGCGCCGGCGACAGGGACGGTGAGCAGCGAGCGGAGCGCGAGGCGGGCCATGATGGGGCGGCGGAGGGTATGGCTCCCCAACGCGCCACGGCGACCGGGCGTTGGCGCTCTGGGAACGCGCATGCCCATCGGCTGCGCGACGCCCTCTCGATGCCTACCGGACGCGGAACGCCCGGCACATGGCCGGGCGTTCGCGAGTCTCGCGGGGCGTCGTCTTGCTGGAGTGGCCAGGGAGGGAATCGAGCCCCCGACACGGGATTTTCAGGCCGTGCGACCACGGGGCGGCACTGGGTGTAGACGGTGCGCGCGGTGGTGTGCTCGGTGCGCGTGAAAGCGCGTGGTGAGCGCAGCTCCCTCTTCTGGTCCCTCGACGTCACCGACGCGGGGATCCACGGTCGAGCCCTGCACGACGGCGTGCGACGCGCGCCCGGCGCGCGTCCAGCGCCGGCTCGGCGACGCGCCACGCTGCGAGCACGCGTCCGTACTCGGCCGCCGCGCTGTCGGGCTGCGCCGCCGCGTCGTATGCCTCGGCGAGTGCGAGCCGGAACTCGGGCCCCGTGACGTAGAAGAGATTCGCCTGCTCGAGTCCGCGCCACGCCGCCGGGCGAAGCACCGCCACTGCCTCCCCGGCTCGCCCCTCGTCGACCAGCAGACGGGCGAGTTCCAACCGGGCCCTGGGGAGCCCGCGAAAAGGGCGCCCGAGCGCGTGTCGCAACTCGGCGATGGCCTCGCGTCGCAGCTGGGCGGCATGGGCGGGGTCGCCGGCACGGCGCGCACGCGCTGCGAGCACCATCCCACGCACCTGGTGCGGCAGCGCCGAGCCACGTCCCGACACGTACGGTCGCACGAGGGCCGCGATCGTGTCGGCCAGCGCCGCCGCGCGGTCCAGCTCCCCCGCGGCAAGCAGCGATGTCGCCACATGCGTGAGATACCACGCACGCTGCAGCGCGCCCCCGCTCGCGGTGAGCTCGAGCCGGCCGTATGACCGCGCCGCGAGCGGCGCCCAATCGGCGGCGAGCGCGAATGCGGCCGCGGCTTCACGCGGACGTCCCCGCTCGAGCAGGATCTGCGCGTGCGCGCGGAAGGGGGAGCACGACGGCCCCATCGACTCGCACAGGGCGGCCGCGTGCCGCGCGGCGACCTCGTGACGCCCCGCGTAGCGCTCGGCGATGAGCCGCAGCCAGTTCGCGGCGCCGCGATCGCGCGAGTCCCCCACCCGCGCGTAGACGCCCAGCCAGTCGGCGGCGCCAGCATAGTCGCCCTCGCACGCCAAGCGGAGCGCGGGCCGGAGGCGCGACGCCGCGATCACCCGCATCGGGGGGACGGCGAGCGCGGAGTCTGCGGCCGCGCACCGGCCGCGCACGGTGAGCACGTCGGCGAGTCGCTCCCACCCCGCCGCCCGATCCGGCATGCGCGCGATCCACTCGCGGGCGACGCGCTCCGCGTCATCGAACGCCGCAAGGGAGATGTGCGACTCGTACAACGCGACGTACGCCTCGCTCAGCGCGCCGTCCACCTCGTCGCCGCGCGCAGCCGTGCGCCGGACCACCGGCGTCAGCTCCGCGACGACGGTCTCGTAGCGGCCGGCATACGTGAGCAGCTGGCCGCGGGCGGCCATCGCCTCGACGTCGTCGGCGTGGTGCGCCGCGAGCGTGTCCGACGCCGCCAGCCGCGCCGAGTCGAGGGTGAGCGTGCCGACGACGGTGCGCACGTACAGGCGGTCACGCGTCGAGGCGTGGACCGCCAGCGACTCCGCCTTCGCGAAGAGCGCGATCCGCGTCGAGTCGTTCGGGGCGATGCGCCCTGCCAGCACCGCGGCCCGCGCGAGTCTGGGGTCCTCGCGCAGGGCGGAGGTCAGCAGCCGAAAGACTGCCGCGCTGTCGAGCGCCCCGATTCCGGCGAGCCCCTCTCGGTACAGCGCCTGCGCGGCAGGCGAGACCACCGCATCCGCCGGGGTCACCACGCGGCCACCATAGAGCACGATCGCGACGGTGGTGACCGCGACCAGCGCGACGCCCGCGCCCACCGTCAGGTGGCCCATCAGCCGCGCACGCGAAGCGATTGCTGGGCGCATCGATGGAACAGCGACCGGACGCTGGTCGCCGCTGCGCAGCGGTGGCGCCGTGACGGCCGGCGGGGGGTCCAGTGGGGGACCCGGCTCGGTGGTGAGAGAGGGCGGTGTGGGCGGCCAGGGCGCCACGCGCAGCTGTCGGGCGAACGATTCCACGAGCGGATCCGGCGCCGCGTCCAGCTCCTGCGTCATCAGCCGCGCGTGCAGCTCGGCGTGGCGCAGCGCGCCGGCCCGGTCGCCGGCCGCATCGAGCGCCCGCATCAGACCGAGTGCCGAGTGCGTCCGGCAGGGGTCGTGCGCCACGAGCCGTCCCCACCACTCGACCGCTCCCGCCGTGTCGCCGTCGCGCTCGGCCGCGTCCGCCAGCTCCTCTAGCGCCCCAGCATACTGTCGGGCGAGGCGCGCACGCTCGCCCTCCACCCACGCTTCGAACGTCGCGGCGTCCTTCAGGAACAGGCCGTCGAGAAGTGGCCCCGAGTACAGCGTGACGACCCGTCGGGCATCGCCAGCGGTGACCGCCGCCTCGAACGCGCCCAGATCGCTCACCACGAGCCCCGTGTCGAGCCGCAGCTCGTCGCCCTGCGAGACGACCACCGGACCGAACGTCTGTCGCAGGGCGTGGACTGCGACGTTGAGGCGATGACGGGCACGGAGTGCCTCGCTCTCCGGCCAGAGCAGCGCCAGGAGCCGGTCCCGGCTGACGGCGCGTGGCGCGGCATGGGCCAGGAGCGCGAGCAGGGCCACACGATGGCGCTGCGCAGCCGCCCCGGTGACCACTCGTCCCTCCTGGAGCAGCTCCGGAGTGCCGAGGAAGCGCAGCGACAGCATACGGAGGCCTTTTCGAACGCGCCCCCAAGCGGTCAGGCAGGCCTGGCGGGCAGTTGAGCGCGCGTTGACGGCAAACGGACGGTGAATTGACCGGCCGCGCTAGCATATGAGCCCCAGCCGGGGCGGGCAAGCACGCGCTGCGAGCACGCAGCACGTGGCGAGGCCGTCGATGGACGCGCGAGGGCGCGTGCTCCCGGTCGACAACTGGTCACGCCAGGAGCGCTGCGTATGATCCGGTTTCGGGGGCCCGTGCGGGCCCGACAGCTGACGTCTCGTGCGTCGGAAGCCTCGCCAGTTGTCCCGGCCCTCGAGCTCGCGAGGCGCACGGTCGTCGCGCTGGCGATCGCCTCGGGGGTCGTCGGTTGCCACGACGAGATCGCCCCACTCGGCCCGGCCCAGGTGGCGGACGCCCCGAACGCTCTGGTCGTCTCGACGCCGCACTCGTTCAGGTGGCTAGCCACCAACGTCTCGGGCTTCGTGCCATGCGGCATCCGTTCGGACGGAGCCGTGGAGTGCTGGGGTGCGATGCGAGCGTATCTCGCACCGGTTCACGTCCCGACCTCGGGTACCTTCACACAGGTCGTCAGCGTCGTCTCCCCGCTCATCTACAACGTCCGGAACCTCGATCCGTACGGGAACTACTTCACGTACTCGACTGCGGATCGCGTGAAGGTCTGCGCACTCAGAAGCGATGGTGTCGTGAAGTGCTGGGCATACTTCGACGACCCCAGCTTCTCCGAGCCCGAACGGGAGCATCGTGCGAGCGTCGGCCGCTTCGTTCAAGTGGAGGTCGCCGGCTACAACGACTTCGGCGTCTGCGGG
This sequence comes from Roseisolibacter agri, assembly GCF_030159095.1. Classification (NCBI taxonomy): domain Bacteria; kingdom Pseudomonadati; phylum Gemmatimonadota; class Gemmatimonadia; order Gemmatimonadales; family Gemmatimonadaceae; genus Roseisolibacter; species Roseisolibacter agri. The sequence goes on along the minus strand of NZ_BRXS01000002.1, from coordinate 715,857 downwards.
CTTCGCTCCGATGGTGTCGTACAGTGTTCCGGTCATCCGTTGAACCAGAACGGAACCTTCATCATGGACTGGGGCAACGCGCCGCCCGAGCGCGCGCCCAGCGTGCCGGGCGAGCAGTTCACCCAGTTCAGCATGAGCCACGACTTCACCTGCGGCCTGCGCAGCGACGGAGTGGTGGAGTGCTGGGGCCGGAACACTGGCGGCGCGGCTCCGCCCGAACGGCTCGCGGCGCCCGGTCGTTTCTACGTCCAGGTGACGACCGGTGACTCCTTCACCTGCGGCCTCCGCGACGATGGTGCGGTGGAGTGTTGGGGAAGCAGCGGGTCCGTGGTGACGGAGCGGAGGCCTGTGGACGGGCGTTACATCCAGGTGACCGCAGGCGGACACGCGTGTGCGCTCCGCACCGATGGAGTGGTGGAATGCTGGGGGCGCAACGAGAGCGGACAGGCGCCCGCAGAGCGCGCCACCACCAACGGGCGCCGCTTTGTACAGGTCATGGCATCGGGCGGCTCCACCTGCGCGGTGCGCGACGACGGGATCGTGGAGTGCTGGGGCTACAACGCCGACGGCCAGGCACCCGCCACGAAGACCGCGTCTGGCTCGTGGACCCGCCGTGAGTACCCCGTTGCCACGTTCGGCGCGCCGGCCAGCGTCACCGTCGGCGCGAGCTTCGACATCGGCTTCAAGAACGCCTATGTGCCCGGTGCGCCCGGGGAGACGGAGTTCACCTACCGCCTCGACTGCGGCGACGGCGCGGGCTACGGCGCGGCCTCGAAGGTCAACGCGATCAGCTGCCCCACGTCCGCGCTCGGCCAGCGCACCGTGCGCGGGCAGGTGATCGACCGCGCTGGCGACGCCACCGAGTACACGGCGCAGGTGTCCGTGCAGATGCAGCGGCAGACCGTCACGCTCGGCTACGTCGCCCCGCGGACGGTCCATCCCGGGGAGACCTACCTCTTCACCGCGACCGCGAGCTCGGGGCTTCCGGCCACGGTGCTGATCACGGCCGCCTCCGCACCCTACTGCTCGATCTCGGGAAGCGGCGCCACGCGCCCGGTGACGTTCCTCGCGGAAGGGGAGTGCACGGTCGTCGCGCATCAGGGTGGGACCGAGCTCGTCGAGCCCGCGTTCCCCCACTCGGTGGCGTTCACCGTGGTGCGACGCCCGCAGACGATCACGCTGGGATCGCTGCCGGGCACCGTCATCGTCGGCGCCCGCCTCGTTCTGACCGCGACCGGCGGCGGGTCGGGCAACCCGGTGACGTTCACATCGCTCACGCCGGCCACCTGCGCCACGAGCGGGCCGAGCGGCGCCACGCTGGCGATCACCGGACCCGGCTGGTGCAGGGTCCAGGCGGACCAGGCCGGGACACCCGCGTATCTGCCGGCCACGCCCGTGCTTGCCGAGCTCTCGGCCATGACGCCGGAGCACGCCACGACGATGCTGCACGCGTCCGTGATCGAGTATGGGCATCAGGAGATCGCGGCTCCGCTGCTCGCCGCCGTCGGCGCACTTCGGCGCGGCAGCACCGCCGAGGCATGCCGCCAGCTCGACGTGTTCATCCGCGTGGTGGAGGCGCGCCGCACGAAGTTCATTCGCACGTCGCTCGCCGACGCCTGGATCGCCGAGGCCACCCGCATACGAGAGGCTCTCGGCTGCTGATGGACGATGCGACGGTCAGGCCGCGACCACCGACCGGCGGACGCGAGCAATCGCTGACCGAGCGATGAGCTGCCGACACGATGAGGGACCGGATCGCCCGGTCCCTCATCGTGCTCCGGGCGCGGTGGGGCGCTACATGCGTTCCGGGATTTGGATCGGATCAGCGAGGAAGCCCAGCCTGGAACGGAGGCGGACGGAGACGCCGATGCCCACCGGGAACCTCCACCTGACCCGCTACCACGCAAGACGCCCGGCACGCAGCCGCGCGTCGTCGTTTGCGCAAGTCGTTGTCCTGCAACGGACTGGCGTGGCCAGGGAGGGAATCGAGCCCCCGAACGGCGTGGTCGTCCGCGTCACGAGACCACCTCCTGGGCGGGCGTCCGGCCGGCCGCGGGGCCGCCTGGTGCGCCGTCCCCCCCACTGACCGGGAGCCGCACGTAGAGCCTGGTGCCGCTCCCCGGCCTCGACTCGACGGTGACCGTGCCGCCGCGCCCGAGCTCGCGCTCGACGGCGTAGCGGCCGGCGAGGGCGCGCGTGAGGCGCTCCAGGTCGGAGTGGTCGGCAATCACCGGCGAGTCTCGCGGCCGGACATGAAAGAGTCCCGGTTGATGCGCGGCGCGGACAGCGGCACCGGGCGCTCGCCCAGCACGCGCTCGAGCTCCTGGCGGAGCTCCGTCGTCGCTCGGAGCATGATGCGGTAGTGGGCCGTCGTATTCAGGTTGAAGAACCACATGGCCCGCATGGCGTCGTGCAGGCCGGGTCGCGACCGCAGAACGGCACCACGGACCCGCGCCGGCGCGCCGTAGTCGGGTGCGATGAGCGATGGCTCCTTCGCGCCGAACGCCACGCGCGCCTGGTTCAGCGCGTCCACGTTGCGCGTGCGGGTCTCGATCTCGCCGACGTACGTGGGCAGCAGCGCGCGCAGACGGGAGTCCCGCACCAGGTGGATGTCGCCGTTCTGGATCAGCGCGGCGAACGGCGTCACCATCGGCTGCGCGTCGGACCACCACCCGGCGTCGTCGACGAGGATCGGCAGCGAGTCGTCCGACACGGTGGCGAGCGAGTCGCGCAGCCTGAGGTTTATCTTGAGCGCGACGCTGTCCTCGTGGACGGCCTGCTGGAGTCGGCGCTCGTTCACGCGCGCGGCGTCAAGCAGGTTGCGCAGCTCGCTGCGCTCGCGGATGCGCTCCTGGCGGTCGGTCCACCACGCGCTGCCGGCCAGCGCGAGCAGGACGCCCAACGCCGTCAGGCACACCTGTCCCACGGCGTAGCGCCAGTCGATCCTGATGCGGAGCGAGGGCCAGACGGTCCGCGGCCGCGCCGTCGGTGGCTCGGCCGCGGGCGTGGCCGGCTCGGGTGCCAGGTCGGTAATCATCGAAGCGCCGCCGGCGGCGGGATGGGCGCGAACGCCTCGAGCGCCCGCACCTTGCGCGCGCGCGTCTCCGGATCGAGCCGGCGGCGGCAGAGGGCGAGGTAGCGCGGGTCGCGGGAGAGTGGCGTCCAGGCCGGCGCGTCGGCCGGCATGCGCATCGACCGTTCGAGCGCGGCGAACGCGGCGCCGAGCGATGTCAGGACCTGGTCGCGGAGCGCGTCGCTCACCGGTCCATCTCCGCCAACCGCCGGAAGCGCGGGTCCCCGTGGAGCGACCGGTACGGCCACATCGTGCGCAGCATCGCCGGCGTGCGCCCGGACGGCACCGCGAGCAGCCGCTCGAGGCGCGCGAGCGTCGCCGCCGTGTCGCCGAGCACGAGCTCCGCGTACGCGAGATAGTCCTGCGCCGCCGCGGCGTTCGGCTCGTCGGGGAGCGCGAGAGCGCGCCGAGCGCTGTCGGCGAGCGCGATCGCGCGGCGCGCCTCGGCCGCGCGGCCGGTGGCCGCGAGCGCGATCGCACGCGCCGCGGCGGTCTCTCCGACGGTCAACGAGCGAGCGTCGAGCATCGAGCCGCGTGCGACGAGCGTCGAGTCGAACCACGCACGCGCGCGAGCGGTCTGCCCGTGCTCGCGCGCCCACGCGCCGACCGCCGCGAAGCCGAGCGGCGTACGGCCCGCGGGCTCGAATCCGCCGGGCCACGCGCCGTCGCGCTTCCAACCGAAACCGGGCGTCATCGTCGCCGGGACCATCCAGAAATCTTCGGCGTCTGCGTCCGGACGTCCGGTGGCGTGCAGGCCGTCGGACAGCGCGCGTCGTGCCGCGGCAGCGTCGCCGCGGGCGAGCGCGACGCGCATGAGAGCACTGTGCCCTCCCCAGTCGTCGGGGTTGACCGCCGCGAAGCGCGCGGCGTGTCGCGCCGCGTCGTCGAGACGGCGGAAATGCCAGAGGAAGAAGACGCGCAGATAGTTCGACCGCGCGTCCAGCGGGTCCAGCCTCGCCGTCCGCTCGAGGTTCGCGAAGCCCTCGTCGCGCTGCCCCGTGGCTACCTGCACCGCGCCGAGCTCACTGAGGATCTCCGCGTCGCCTGGCTTAAGCGCGTGCGCGCGCGCGAGCTCGCGCGCCGCGTCGACGAGGCGCGACTCGCGAAAGATGAGATGCTCCGCGCGGAGGAAGTGCGCCTCCGCGAGGTTCGGGTCGAGCGCGAGCGCGGTGCGAAGCGCGGCCTCGTAGCGTGGCAACGCCGCGCTGTCGGTGCGCGCCCGGAGCTCCTCGATGCGTGCCAGCTCCGCGAAGGCGAGCGCGAACTTGGGGTCGAGCTGCGTCGCGCGCTCGAGCAGCACGGCCGCCTCGGCGCGCCGGCGCGCTCGCACGAGCGCGCCGGCGCGGAGAAAGAGCTCGTACGCCTCCGGCACACGCGTCGGCATCTCCGAGAGCGCCGCGCGCTCGCCCGGACGGAGCGCGACGCCGATCGCGTCGACAACACGCGTCGCGATCTCGGACTCGGCGCGGAACGGATCGCTCGACGTGACGACGATCGGCGTGCCGGACCACCGCGCGACTGCGTCGCGCGTGCGGACGAGCGTGGGCGTGACCTGCGCACGCCAGCCGCCGGCAGAGTCGCGCGCCCACGCGACCACGCCCTCGAGCAGATACGCGACGCCGAGCTCACGGCCGATCTGCGTGGCGCCCTTCGTCGTCGCCTTGTATATCGACGCGCTGCGGCGGTCGATCACGGTGATGCCTTGCACGTCGACCAGCTTTCCCGTGATCGCGTCGGTGAGGCCGTCGGCGAAGAACGCCTGATCGGCGGGGCCGCGGTGCTCGAACGGGAGGACCGCCACGCTCGGCGCGTCGGCGCCGCGCGCCGTGCGGGCCCGAAGCGCAAGTCCCGCGGCCGACGCGACACCCACGAGCGAGACGACGGCCACGGCGACGCGGCGCGTGCGGCGTGCGGTGGACGCGGGCGGCTCGCCCGTCGCGACGCCGTCGAGCGCGGCGAGCAGATCGGCGGCGGCCGCAGGCCGCTCGGCCGCCTCCTTCGCGAGGCAGCGCGCGACTAGGGTGGCGAGCGGGCGCGGGACCGACGCCGGCAGCGGCGCCGGCGTCTCCGAGAAGTGCGCCGCCATGAGCGCTTGCGGCGACGTTTTCCCTGTGAACGGGTGCCGGCCCGCGAGCAGCTCGTACGCGACGACGCCCCACGCGTACAGGTCCGCACGATGGTCGGTCGCGGGGTCACCCGCCGCCTGCTCGGGCGCCATGTAGGCCGGGGTGCCCAGCGACGTGCCGATCTGCGTGAGCGTCCCGCCCGGCGCCTGCGTCCTCGACGCCTGCAGCGCCTTCGCGATGCCGAAGTCGGCGACCACCGCCGAGCGGCCGCTGAGCAACACGTTCTCCGGCTTGACGTCGCGGTGCACGATGCCCTGCGCGTGCGCGTGCTCCAGCGCCGCGGCGACGTCGCGCAGGACGCCCACCGCCTCGGCGAGCGGCACCGCGCCGTCGCCGAGCCGCTGCCGCAGCGACGCGCCGCGCACGAACGGCATGGTGTAGTACGGCAGCCCGTCCGCGGTCACGCCGGCCGCCAGCACCGGCACGATGTGCGGGTCCTGCAGCCCCGCCGCGAGCCGGATCTCGCGCGCGAACCGCTCCGCGCTGATGTCCGCCGCCAGCTCCGGCGCGAGTACCTTCACGACGACGTCGCGCCCCAACGCCTCGTCGTGCGCGACGAACACGCGGCTCATCCCACCGCCGCCCAGCTCGCGCTCCAGCGTGTACGCCGCGCCCAACGACGCCTGGAGGCGCTCGCGCAGCGGGTCCCTCATCGTGCGCCTCCGGCCGCATCGCCCGCGAGCCCGACGCGCCGCCGCACCGCCTCGAATCGCGGGTCGCCGCGCAGCGCGGCGAAGTCGGGGTCGAGGTCGACGAACATCGTGTACGCCGAGCCGGCGTCGGCCGCGCGCGCGAGCCAGGCGAGCGCGCCGTCGCGGTCGCCCAACGCGAGGCACAGCTTCGCCATCCAGTCGCCCACGACGTAGCGCGTGCGCGCCTCGGCCTCGAGCTGCGCGCGCACGCGGCGCGCCTCCTCGATCCGCCCGAGCCGCGCGAGCGCGACGCCCATGCCCGCGGTGCTGAGGTCGCGGTCGCCCACTGCACGGCCGCGCTCGAACGCCGCGAGCGCGTCCGCCTCCCGGTGCAGGTCGAGCAGGATCGTCCCCAGCGTACCGTGCGAGATGCCGACGTCGCCCTGCAGCGCGATCGCCTGGCGCGCGAGCCGCTCGGCGTCCGCGGTGCGGCCAGCGTAACGCAGCACCCACGCGGGAAATGCGGCGACGACGCCCGCGAGCGGGTCGATGTCGCGCGTGCGGAGCGCGATCGCGACGCCGGCGTCGCGGTCCTCGAGCAGCACGAGGAAGCCGCCGAGCGCCTGCAGCATCGCGTCGTTCGGCGACGCGTCGACGGCGCGGCGGACCTCGGCCACGAGATCGCGGACGGAGATGCGGCGCAGGTACGCGAGCCCGAGCGCGCGGTCGAAGCGCGCGGTGCCGAGCGTCGAGTCGATGGCGAGCGCGCGCGACGCCGCCGCGATCATGTGCTCGCCCGCCTCGCGCGGCGCGACGTGCTCGTCGCCGAGGTTCGCCCACGCGACGCCGATCGCCGCCCACGCGTCGGCGTAGCTCGGGTCGCGCGCCACCGCCTGCTCGAACAGCGCGATCGCCTCGCGGAGCGACGCCGCGGAGTACTGCAGTTGCTTCGCGCGGCCGCGCAGGTACAGCTCGTGCGCGACGGTGTCGCGCGTGCCGCCGCGCGCCAGGCGGACGGAGTCGGCGCCGCCGAGCCGCACGCGGAGCGCGGCGGCCACGGCGCGCGCGATCTCGGCCTGCACCGCGAACACGTCGGCCGCGTCGCGCTCGTACGTGTCGGACCAGGCCAGCGTGCCGTCGCCGGTGTTGGTGAGACGCGCCGCGATGCGCACGCGCGCGCCCGCGCGCCGCACGCTCCCCTCCAGCACCTGCCCCACGTGCAGGCGCGCGCCGACCTCGCGCGCGTCGAGCGACGTCCGGTCGCGGAAGGCCGCCGCCGACAGGCCGCCGACGACGCGCACGCCGGGGAGCTTCGACACGACGCTCGTCAGCTCCTCGGTGAGGCCGTCGGCGAAGTACGCGCTGGCGGTGTCGCCGCTCGCGTTCGCGAGGGGGAGCACGGCCAGCGACCGGCCGTCGGCCGACGGCGACGAGCCGGCGCGGGTCCGGTACAGCCGCGCGCCCACCGCGGCCGACCCACCCAACGCGATGACGGCCGCGACTGCGGTGAGCCGCCACCCGCGACCGGCCGCGCGCCCGGCGCCCGTCGTCGTCGCGTCGAGCGCCTGCAGCAGCTCGCGCGCGCTCTGCGGGCGGCGCGCCGGGTCCTTCTGCAGGCACCGCATCACGAGCGCGGCGAGCGGCCGCGGCACGCCGGCGGGCAGCGGCGCGGGCGTCTCGCTCATGTGCGCCGCGAACAGCGCGTGCGCGGGGCGCCCCGCGAACGGCGCCGCGCCGGTGAGCAGCTCGTACGCGACGCAGCCGAGCGCGTAGAGATCCGCGCGGTGATCGGTCGCCGGGTCGCCCGCGGCCTGCTCGGGGGCCATGTACGCCGGCGTGCCGAGCGACGTCCCCACGCGCGTCAGCGTCTCGCCGTCCGCCCGGGTCTTCGACGCCGACAGCGCCTTCGCGATGCCGAAGTCGGTCACCACCGCGGCGTCGCCCGAGAGGAGGATGTTGTCGGGCTTGATGTCGCGGTGCACGACGCCGCGCTCGTGGGCGTAGGCGAGCGCGCGCGCCACGTCGCGCAGGATCGAGACGGCATCGTCGACCGGAAGCGGCCCGCGCGCGAGGCGCTGGCGCAGCGAGAGCCCGTCGACGTACGGCATCGTGTAGTACGGCACGCCGTCGCCCGTCCCGGCCGTGATGACCGGGACGATGTTCGCCTGCTGCAGCGCGGCGGCGAGCCGGATCTCGCGCGCGAACCGGTCGGCGGAGAGTCCCTCGGCCAGCTCGGGCGACAGCACCTTCACGACCACGTCGCGGCCCAGCGCCTCCTCGCGCGCCACGAACACGCGCGACATGCCACCGCCGCCGAGCTCGCGCTCGAGCGTGTAGGCGGCACCTAGCGAGGTCTGGAGACGGTGTCTGAGGAGGTCGGTCATCGCGCCCACGTCACCCGCGCGGCGCGATCAGCGCCTGGAACCCGGGATAGGCGCGCAGCAGGTCGAACGTGAGCTCGTCGTGGTACAGCGCCGCATCCCATCCCCCTTCCGCCTGCTCGCGCAGCAGCGACGTCGCACGCTCGAAGTCGCCGAGCGCGGCGGCGACGCCCGCGCGCCACCGCAGGTTCGCGTCGTGCCGGTTCCGCCGGTGTCGGCCGCTCACCGCGGGCAGCGAGTCCGCCCGCACGGCTGCCTGCGTCAGGCGGGCCGCGAGCTGCGCGGCGCGCGGGCGGTCACCGCGCTTCGCCGCCGCGAGTGCGGCCAGGCCCAGCGCACCGGGATCCTGGGGCGCCTGCGTCAGGAGCGAGTCGGCGAGACGGGCCGCGCGATCCCACTGGTCGGTCGCCACCAGGACGTCCGCGGCGAGCGATCGCGCCCCGCCGGAGACGTACACGCCCTCCGAGAGCTGCGCGCGCGTCGAGGCGCTGAACAGGCCCGGGCGCGCCTGTAGCCACGACCCGATCGCGCGCGCCAGGTCGCCATGGCCGTGCGACCGCGCCTCCCAGAGCGCGGCGACGGCGGCGCCGCCGACTGAGGTGCGCGACTCCGTCGGCCGCGCCTCCACCGCGTCGAGGAGGCGCATGACCTCGGTGGTCCGACCCAGCACGGCGAGCGCGTGCAGCTCGGTCTGGGTCGCGAGCAGCCGGTTCGGGTACTGCGCCCGCGCGCGGCGCGCGACCTCCAGCGCGCGCTCGTGCTGGCCGAGCGCGTGGAGCGAGGTCAGGACGTACCCGTAGTAGAAGATCCGGCCCCGCAGCCCCCCGCTCATGGGATCCAGCGCATCGAGCTCGGCGAGCGCGCGGCGCGGGAAGCCGAGGGCGTTCAGGCTGGGCCCCTGCAGATACGCGGGGAACGGCGAGCGCGGCGCCGAGAGTCTCATGCGCCCCGTCGCGTCGAGGGCCGCACGCCGGTCGCCGTCCAGGATGGCCTTGTGGAAGTCGAAGTACGCCGACTCGTACCCCGAGAGCCGGGCGCGGCGGCGCTCGATGATCCGCAGCACCGAATCCGCCTCCACGTCGCGGCCCATGTTGCTCAGGAGCGACACGAGCCGCTGCAGCGGATACACGTACGACGAGTCGAGCGCGGCCGCGCGCTCGAACGCCAGCACGGCCGCCGCCTCGTCCTCGTAGAACAGCGCCTCCGCGCGGAGGAACTCGCGATACGCCTCGTAGCTCGGCGGCCGCGAGATCTGCGTCGCCGCGCCGGCGAGCGTCGAGTCGATCATCGGCGCGAGCCCGCCCGTCACGAGCTGGCGAAGCCGCTCCACGCCATCGAGGGGCCGGGTCACCGACGACGACACCGGTCCGACGCTCTGCACCAGCCTCCCCGCCGCGACGTCGGTGAAGTCGGCCTGGAACAGCAGGCTGTCGCCCTGCCTGTAGTACGCGCCGGAGACCACGAGCCCCGCGCGCGCCTCGCGGCCCAACTGAACGGCTGCCGACGCGCCCGGCGCGAGCTTGACGCCGGCGCGCGCCGCGAGCTCGTCGGCCGTCCCCGCGACGTCGACGAGCCCCGTGCCGGCGAGGCCGCGCGCGATCCAGTCCGCGGCCATCGCGCCGACCGGGTCGAGCGACGCGTCGCCGCTCTTGTTGACGAACGTCGCCACGGCGACGCGCTGCGGCGCGACGGCGTCGGCCGCAGGAGCCTTCGCGCGGGTCGTCCACCACCAGCCGGCCCCGCCCAACGCGGCGACCGCCACGATCGCGGCCGCGGCGAGCACCGCTCGCGGCGCGCGCGACCGGCGCCCGGGCGCGACACCGTCCGCCGACACGCGCACCGCCGTCGTCGGCACGCTGCCGCCGCTCGGCGTGCTGATAGTGTCGAGCGCCTGCACGACCTCCTGCGCGCTCTGGGGGCGGTCGGCGGCGCGCTTCTCGAGGCAGCGCATGACGAGCGCGGCGAGCGCCGGCGGCACCGACGCGCGACGCCGCGCGACGGGCTCCGGCGCCTCGGTCACGTGCGCCGCGAGGAGCCCCTGCGGCGTGCGCCCGACGAACGGCGGCTGGCCGGTGAGGAGCTCGTACGCCAGCACGCCGAACGCGTAGACGTCGGCGCGGTGGTCCACCGCCGGGTCCGCGCTCGCCTGCTCGGGGCTCATGTACGCGGGCGTGCCGAGCGCAACGCCGAGCGAGGTCACGCCGCCGTGCTCGCCGTTGCTCGAGGCGCTGAGCGCCTTCGCGACGCCGAAGTCGGTGACCATCGCACTGCCGCGCGACAGCAGCACGTTGTCCGGCTTGATGTCGCGGTGCACGATCCCCTTCTCGTGCGCGTAGGCGAGCGCGGTCGCGACCTCGCGCAGCACGCGCACCGCCTCGTGCAGCGGCAGCTCGCCGGAGCGCGCCAGCCGCGCGCGCAGCGACTCCCCGTCGACGAGCGGCATCGTGAAGTACGGCAGCCCGTCCAGATCGCCGGCCGAGAACAGCGGCACGATGTGCGGGTGCTGCAGGCGCGCGGCGAGGGCGATCTCTCGCTTGAAGCGCTCGACGGAGACGCCGGCCGCCATCTCCGGCGGCAGCAGCTTGACGACCACGTCGCGGCCGAGTGCCTCCTCGCGCGCGACGAAGACGCGCGACATCCCGCCGCCGCCGAGCTCCCGCTCCAGGGTGTAGCTCGCGCCGAGGGTGGCCTGGAGCTGGTCGCGCAGGGGGTCGCGCTGGGGGTCGGCCACGAAAGGGCGGAACGGCAGGTAGGAGGCGGCGGGCCGGACGGGCAACTGCCGCACGAAGGCGCGCCAACATACGGCCCCGGCCGGAATCCGGAAACACCCGAAGTCGCTGGCGTCGACGCTCGTGGTCAGCAGGCCCCATGCTCCCTTGACGCCGTCGGCGGCCGGCCGTAAGCATTCCCACCACTCACCTAGCTAGCTAGGTAAAGGTGCCGAAACCCAAGAACGACGTCCTCCAGGGCACGCTCACCCTCCTCGTCCTGCGGGCCCTCGAGGCCGCGGGGCCACTGCACGGCTACGCCATCACCTCGCACATCCAGCGGGTGTCGGCGGACCTCCTGCGCGTCGAGGAGGGTTCGCTCTACCCCGCCCTCCACCGCATGGAGGACGAGGGGTGGCTCCGGTCAGCGTGGGGCACCACCGAGAAGAACCGCCAAGCGCGCTTCTACTCGCTGACGGCGGAGGGCCGGAGGCAGCTGGGGGTCGAGCGCGAGAGCTGGGCGCGGCTCACCAAGGGCGTCGGCCGCGCGCTCCGCTACACCTGAGGTCCGCCCATGCCCTGGCACCGCCGGCTGCTCCGCCGCTTCCGCACCGCCGACTTCGAACGCGAGCGCGCGTTCCACCTCGCCGAGCGCGCCGACGAGCTGCGCGCCTCGGGGCTCTCGGCACATGGGGCGGCCGTCGAGGCGCGCCGGCGCTTCGGCAACCCGCTCCCGCCCGGCGGCGTCGCGGTCTTCCTCGGCTCGGCGGCCGCCGACCTGCGCTACGCCCTGCGCGCGCTGCGGCAGGCGCCGCTGGTCGCCCTGATCGCGGTCGGCTCCATCGCGCTCGGCATCGGCGCCACGACGGCGGTGTACACGCTCGTCGATGCGCTGGCCCTGCGCGCGCTGCCGGTCCCGCACCCCGAGGAGCTGTACCTCCTGGGCCCCGCCACCCCGGGCGCGGGCGGGCTGCGCGAGGAGCTCCCCGGCGACGGGCCGCTGGACGGGGTGTTCACGAACCCGCTGTGGGAGGCGCTCCGCGACGCGCCCAACGGCTTCGACGCGGTCGCCGCGTTCAGCGCCCTGCGCGTCAACGTCGCGCGGGCCGGCGAGCCGCGGTACGTCGACGCGGCGCTCGCCGGCGGCGACTACTTCCGCGTGTTCGGAGTGACGCCAGCCGCGGGGCGACTGTTCACGCGGCAGGACGACGTCCGCGGCTGCCCGGCCATCGCGGTGCTGAGCCACGCGTTCTGGGACCGCGAGTACGCGCGCGACCCCGCGGTCGTGGGTCACACGCTGTCCGTCAATGGGCGGCCGTTCCAGATCGTCGGCGTGTCGCACGAGGGCTTCTCGGGCCCGGAGGTGGGGCGCGCCCCGCCGATCACCCTGCCGCTCTGCGCCGAGGCCGCGCTGCCGGGGGAGCGGTCGCTGCTCGACTCGCGCCACAGCTGGTGGCTCACCGTCATCGGCCGTCGGCCGGGCGGCGCCGACCCGCGGCAGGTCGCCGCCAGGCTCCGGGCCGCGGCGACCGCGGCCTACGCCGCCACCACCCCGCCGGACTGGACGCCATCCCAGCAGCGCGATTACGCGACGCGGGAGCTCGCGATGGCCCCCGCGCCGCAGGGGATCTCGCCGCTCCGCGCGCAGTACAGCCGCGCGCTGCTGACGCTCCTCGGCTTCGTGGCGGTGGTGATGCTCGCCGCGTGCATGAACGTCGCCAACCTGCTGCTCGCGCGCGCCACCGGGCGGCGGCGCGAGCTCGCCGTGCGCCTGGCGATCGGCGCCGGGCGCCCGCGCCTGGTGCGCCAGCTGCTGGTGGAGAGCGCGCTGCTAGCGGCGCTCGGGGCGGCCGGCGGGCTCCTGCTCGCGCGGTTGGGCGCCGCGGCGCTGCTCGCGGTGATCGCGACGGCGGGCAGCCCGATCGAGCTAGACCTCTCGCTGCACCCGCGCGTCCTCGCCTTCACCACGGCGGTCGCCGCGCTGAACGTGGCGCTGTTCGGCGTGCTTCCCGCCCTCCGCGCCACGCGCGTCGCGCCGCAGGCGGCCATGCAGGTGGGCGGCCGCGCGGTCGCCCGGGGGCACGGGCGCTTCTCCGGCGGCCAGGCGCTCGTCGCGGCGCAGGTCGCGCTGTCGCTGGTGCTGCTGGTCGGCGCCGGCGCGCTCGTGCAGTCGTTCGCGGCGCTCGTGCGGGTCGACACCGGCTTCCGCGCCGACGGCGTGCTGCTCGTGACCACAGACCTGTCGCGCAGCGGCCTGCGCGGGGCCGGGCTCGTGGCTGCGCGCGGCGCGTTGCTCGAGGCGATGCGCGCGATCCCCGGCGTGACGCACGCCAGCCAGTCCGAGCTCACGCCCGTCGGCGGCGCGTCGTGGAGCGAGGCGGTCGAGGTGGAGGGCTACACCCCCCGGACCAGGGACGACGCGCAGGTCTGGTTCAACCGCGTCGACCGCGGCTACTTCGCCACGATGGGGATGCGGCTCCGGTCCGGGCGCGAGTTTGACGCGCGCGACGCGGCGACGGCCCCCGGCGCGGCGATCGTCAACGAGGCGTTCGCGCGCAAGTACTTCCGCACGCCGAACGTCGTCGGCCGGCGCATCCGTCGGAACGAGGGTGGGACCCGGTCGGCGCCCCTCACTATCGTCGGCGTGGCGCCGAACGCCGTGTACCTCTCGCTCCGCGAGCCCCCCCGCCCCACGGTGTACGTCGCCATGTCGCAGGGCGCGCCCGCCGCCACCATGCGGGCGGAGCTGCGGACGGCCGCCGACCCGGCGTCGGTGGGTCCCGCCGTGCGCGCTGCGGTCGCGCGGGTGGCGCCGGGCGCAGCGGTCGCGATGCGCACCCTCTCCGATCAGGTCCGGTCGTCGATCCGCCGGGAGCGGGTGCTCGCGGCGTTCGCGTCGGCGTTCGGCGCGGTCGTGGTCGCCCTCTCGATGCTCGGCCTGTACGGCGTCACGGCCTACGCGGTGGCGCGACGCACCACGGAGATCGGCGTGCGCCAGGCGCTCGGCGCCGGCCGCGGGCGCGTCGTGGGAATGGTGCTGGCCGACGTGGCACGCGTGCTCGTGGCCGGCGCGCTGGTCGGCATCCCGGTCGCGCTCGGGGCCGGCCGGCTCCTCGAAGCCCAGCTCTTCCGCACTCGTCCGTCGGACCCGCTGGTGCTCGCCGCCGCCGCCGCGCTGCTCGGGCTCGCGGCGCTCCTGGCGGGGCTGGTGCCCGCGATGCGGGCCGCGCGAGTGCCCCCGCTCGTGGCGTTGCGCGACGAGTGAAGGTTCCGACGCCGTAGCGACGGAGCGGCCCGGTTACCCCCGAGAGGGCGACCGGGCCGCTGTCATGCTTCGACGAACGAGCGCGCGACTACGCGCGCACGAGCTTCTTGTACACGAGTCGGTGCGGCTGGTCCGCGTCCGCGCCCTTCCGGCGCTTCAGGTTCTCGACGTACGACTGGTAGTTCCCCTCGTTCCAACGGGCCTCGAAGCAGTCGGGCCACCAATGCGGACGCATGGCTCGCACGGAGCGCCATCGAACGAAGGAACTGCGCACCGAGGGGCGACGATTCGCACGATGAATTTCCGCCGGACCCTCTACCACGCAGAACGCCCGGCACGAGGCCGGGCGTTCTGAAAGTCCGTAAGTCGTTGTCCTGCTTGCAGTGGCCAGGGAGGGAATCGAACCCCCGACACGGGGATTTTCAGGCCGTACGACCACTCGGCGGCACTGGGTGCGCGCGGTGCACGCGAGGGTGAACTCGGTGCGCGCGAAGGCGCTCGGTGGGCCCGACTCCCTCTACTGGTCCCTCTACTTCGATCCGCGACGTCAGCGTGGCGGCATTCCGAGAGCGACGATGAACGGGTGCGACGTCTCCCAGACCACTTGCCCCTGGAACGTCAAGTACGCCACCCTGTTGCCGGCCGGCTCACCCTTCGCGCCGCGTGAGGCGCTCGCGGGCAAGGACGCGCGCACGCTCGCTCGCGAGATCCTCGGCATGGACGTGGACGCCTACCGCGCGGCGTTCAAGGGCTCGCCGATGAAGCGCGCGAAGCTCCGCGGGTTGAAGCGCAACGCGGCCGTGCTAGCGTCGGCGCTGGAGCGCTCGGCGGAGGCTCAAACCGAGGCGGGGCGGTCCCGCACTCTCCCCTTGACGTCTTAGGGCGACCGCGTCACTATCGTTCCCATAAGGTCTCATGGGGAACACATGACGATCGCCGCCGCCGAAGACCTCGACCTGCTGCAGGGGACGCTGGACGTCCTCATCCTCAAGACCCTCTCCTGGGGCCCGCGCCACGGCTACGCCGTCGCCCGGTGGATCCACCAGGTCTCCGAGGACGTCCTCCGGGTCGAGGAGGGGGCGCTCTACCCCGCCCTCCACCGGCTGGAGCGGCGCGGCTGGATCGAGAGCGAGTGGGGGCTCTCCGAGAACAACCGGCGCGCCAAGTACTACCAGCTCACCCGCGAGGGGCGCGCGCAGCTGGGCGCCAAGAGCACGAGCTGGGCGCGCTACGCCGCCGCCGTGAGCCGCGTGCTGGCCGTCGCCGACGGAGGCCCCTCATGAGCGCCCGGGGCCTGCGCCGCTTCCCGGGCGTGCGGCGCCTCTTCCGCCTCCCGGGCGCCGACCGCGACGTCGGCGCGGCGGTCGACGAGGAGCTGGCCTTCCACGTCGACATGGCCGCCGCGGAGCTCGTCGCGGCCGGCCGCGCGCCCGACGAGGCGCGCGCCGAGGCGCTGCGCCGCTTCGGCGACCTCGAGGCGGTGCGCGCGCGCTGCCACGACATCTCCTCCCACCGCGACACCGCGATGCGCCGCCACGAGCTGCTCTCCACGGTCTGGCACGACGTCGTGTACGCCGCCCGCGGCATCCGGCGCGCGCGCGGGTTCTCCGTGGTCGTCCTCCTCACCCTCGCCCTGGGGATCGGCGCGACGACGGCGATGTTCTCCGTCGTCCGCGGGGTGCTCCTGCGCCCGCTCCCCTTCCCCGACGCCGAACGCGTCGTGCGGCTCTGGCCCGGCAACCCGAAGGTCGCGATCGAGGGTCGCGTCGTCAGTGCCAAGGAGCTCGAGGACTGGGAGCGCGAGCTGCGCGGCTTCGAGGCGGTCGGCGCGTTCGGCGTGATCCCCATGGGGCACGTGTACGGCGAGGGGGGCGCGGAGCCGGCGTACGCGAGGACGTCGTACGTCTCGCGCGGCTTCTTCCCCGCGCTCGGCACGCCCGCGCGCCTCGGGCGGACGCTGCGCGCCGAGGAGCACGTCGACGGCGCGAACCGCGTCATCGTGGTGAGCGACGCGTTCTGGCGCGCGCAACTCGGCGCGGACCCGCAGGTCGTCGGGCGCGTGGTCCAGCTGGACGGAAAGCCGTACACCGTCGTCGGCGTGATGGGGCCGGACTTCGCCTTCCCGGATCCGGGCATCGCGGTGTGGGTCCCGAGCAGCGTCATGGACCCGGACGACGCCGGGTGGCGCGGGCGCGAGCGGCGCTGGCTGAGCCCGGTGGGGCGGCTGCGCCCGGGGGTCACACCGGCGCAGGGACGCGAGGAGGTCGAGGCGCTGCTGCGGCGGCTCGCGACCACGTACCCGCAGACCAACGCCGGGTGGACGTCGGCGGTCGTCGAGGACGTGCGCGACTCGATCGTCGGTAAGGTGCGCCGCGGGCTGCTCGTGCTGCTCGGCGCGGTGGGGCTCGTGCTCCTGGTCGTCTGCGCGAACGTGGCGAACCTGCTCCTCGTGCGCGCCACCGGCCGCGGGCGCGAGATGGCGGTCCGCGCCGCGATCGGGGCGGGGCGCGCGCGCGTCGTGCGGCTCCTGCTCACCGAGAGCCTGCTGCTCGCGCTCGCGGGCGGCGCGCTCGGCGTGGCGCTCGCGTGGTGGGGCGTGCGCGCGCTCGTCGCGCTGAGCGGCCACTTCCTCCCCCGCGCCGCCGACGTGCGGCTCGACCTCGGGGTGCTCGGGTTCGCGGTCGGCGTCACGCTCCTCACCGGACTCGTCTCCGGGCTCTGGCCGGCGCTGCGCGCGTCGTCCACGCGGCTGGCGAGCGTGCTGCGCGATGGCGCCCGCGGGAGCTCCGGCGGGGCCGCGTCGCACCGGGCCCGCGCGGTGCTCGTCGGGGCCGAGGTCGCGCTCGCGGTCGTGCTGGTGGCGAGCGCGGGGCTCATGCTCCGCAGCTTCCAACGGCTCACGAGCGTGGACCCCGGCTTCCGCCCGGAGGGGGCGCTGCTCGCGCGCTTCCACCTGGAGGCGGACGGCCCGCCGCCGTGGCCCTTCCCGGCGGAGCGCCGGCGCGTGATCGAGCGGGTGCGCCAGATCCCGGGGGTGACCGCGGCGGGGGCGACGACGTTCGCGCCGTTCACCGACGGGCAGGGGCAGGCGCGCCCCTTCACCGTGCCGGGGCAGCCCGCCCCGGCCCCCGGGGAGGAGCCGCTCGTCCAGCTGCTGCCGGTGAGCACGGGCTACCTAAAGGCGTTGGGCATCCCGCTCCTCGCCGGGGAGGACATCGACGCCGTGGCGGGCGACTCGACGGCGGGGCGGTCGGCGATCATCAGCAAGCGGATGGCGGACCGGTTCTGGCCCGGGCGCAACCCGGTCGGCGAGTCGTTCCTTCTCGGCCCCCGCGCCGTGCGCGTGATCGGCGTCGCGGGCGACGTGCGCAGCACGCGGCTCGACTCGATCGCCGGCTACACGGCGTACGTGCCGGACCGGCAGCTGCCGCTAGTGCACGTCTCGCTCGTCGTACGCACCGACGGCGACCCGGCGTTGCTCGCGGGGGCGGTGCGCGCCGCGATCCGCGAGGTGCTGCCGAGGCGGCCGATCCTCCAGATCGTCCCGATGCAGGACAGGGTCGCCGCCGGCGCCGCAACGCCGCGCTTCTTCACCACGCTGGTGAGCGTGTTCGGCGCGCTCGCCCTGACGCTGGCCGCGGTGGGACTCTACGGGATCGTCGCCTACGTAGTGCGGCAGCGCGAGCGCGAGATCGGCGTGCGCGTGGCGCTCGGCGCCCCGCCGGCCCGCGTGGTGGGGCTCATGCTGCGGCGCGGGATGGCGCCGGTGCTCGCCGGACTCGCGGTCGGGATCCCGCTGGCGCTGCTCGCCACGCGCCTGCTGCGCGCCCTGCTCTACGAGGTGAGTGCGAGCGACCCCGTCACGTTCGTCGGGGTCGTGGCGCTGCTCGCGGCGGTGGCGCTCGTCGCGAGCTGGCTCCCGTCGCGGCGCGCGGCGCGCGTCGACCCCACGGTCACGCTGCGCGCGGACTGACTGGTTCGCGGCCCCTCGGGAACGCCGCACCGGCCTCGCGCGGGCCCATGCCGGACGCCGCGATGCGTCGCCGCATGGCCGCGCTGGTCGCCCTGAGGGAGAGGGGCCCGAGATGACTGCCATCCTCCAGCGCTTCACGCAGATCCGCCGGCAGGAGACGGCCTCCGTCGTCGCCTCCGCGCTCTGCTTCTGCTTCCTTACCGCGCTCATGGTGCTGCGCCCGGCGCGCGAGGCGTTCGGCATGCGGCTTCGTGGGACCTCGTCGCACGACTGGTAGTTCTCGTGGTTCCCCTCGTGCCACACGACCTCCGCGAGGTTGAACCGCGGACGGAGCAGACGGTTCGCGCGGATCCCCTCTACCGAACCCTCTACCACGCGAAACGCCCGGCCTAGAGGCCGGGCGTAGTCGTTTGCGCAAGTCGTTGTCCTGCAACGAACTGGAGTGGCCAGGGAGGGAATCGAACCCCCGACACGGGGATTTTCAGAGCCCGCCGACCGTCCCGCCATGCCCCCGTCATGAGGGGGAATACGAGGGTAGGGGCCACGCTCCGATCCGCCATGAACCGCCATGCTACGGCGGTGCGCGCGACCGGAATGCCGCCCCGAATGCGCCCCGGTTCGGACCCGCCGCGCACCTGCTGCTGGCGGTAGTCGATCGACCGGGGACCGAGGACCGACGCGCAATCGCCGCCGGCCGTCACGGCCGGGTCCGCCTCTCGCCGCGGGGGCGCTGATGCCGACCCGCTTCCGCACCGAGGGCCTCGGGCGCGTCTCGTCGAAGGTGCTCGCCGTCCTCGCCGGTGGTGGCCGCGTCGAGTCGCGCCGCCAGTATCCGAGCCGGCCCGAGCTGACGCTGCTGACTGACGCCGGCGTTCGGAAGGGCGTGGTCACCGCGGCCGCGCTCCAGCAGCTCGTCGCGCAGAAGGTCGTGGAGCCCAAGGTGCTCTCGCCCGACGCGATCGACTACCGGGTCACGCACGCGGGCCGCGCGACGCTGCAGCAGCTCCGCCATGCCGCCGCACGTACCCGGAGGGCCTGGTGAAGCGCCGCGTGAAGGGCCACGCGAAGGGGCGCGACGTGCACGCGCACGCCGCGGCGTCGGGCTGCCTGGCCGACGGTCGGCGGTTCCACACGTGGCGCGTGGTCACGTTCGACGCGACGTCCGGCCGCAAGATGGTACGCTGTCGCCACTGCCCGGCCGAGCGCTGGGAGACGCGGCACCCCGGCACCTCGCCGCGTCGCTCCGTGCGCGGAGGTCGTGGATGACAGGCGACCGACGGGATCGGGGCGAGTACCACGCCTTCTACGTCGCGTTCCTCGACGACCCCGACGTCCAGGCGCTCGACCACCTCGCGTTCCGGGTGCTCATCGCGCTGCGGATGTCGCTCGGCGCGGCCGGGATCGGCGTGCCCGTCGTGCTGCAGGTCTGTCAGCGGGCGAACTGCACGCCGGCCGAGTACGAGGCCGCGTGCCGCGTGCTCGAGGCACCGAAGCCCGACGACGTCGAGGGCCTGGGGTGGATCCGCCGCGAGCGGAACATCGTCTGGGTCGTCAACGCGCTGCGCTATCACCCGTCGCTGTCGGCCGAGAACCCGAAGCACCGCACCTTCGTGCGCGAGCGCCTCCTCCGCCCGCTTGGCGAGAAGGCGATCGTGCGCGCGTTCTGGACCCGCTACCGCGAGTGGCAGGTCGAGACCGGCGCGCGCGATACCGTATCGATAGGGTATCCGGGGCCTATCGGTACGGAACCCGATCATAAAGCGGGAAGCGGAAGCGGGAAGCGGGAAGCCGTAGCGGGTATCCGAAGCGGCAGCGGAGCTCCGACGCACGCGCGCGACGCGGCGCCGACGACCGCTGCCGACGCGGATGAGCAGCCGGACGGCGCGCGCGACGCGCTCGACGCCGGCGACGCGCCCGCCGACTCGCCGCTCCGCGCCGCGCCGCTCGCTGCGCTCGTGGCTCGACTGCGAGAGCAGCGCTACCGCGTTGCACCGCCGGAGCGCTGGCGGGACGTCGTGCAGCAACTGCACGGCGTGCTGGCGCCCGAGGGGACCGCGCTGCGGAAGCGGGAGGTCGTGCGCGCGACGCCGGCCATTCTCGCGCGCGCGATCGCGCTGACGCTCGCCGAGCCGACGCGGAATCCCGACCGCTCGATCGTCGTGGTGCTGCTCAAGTGCCGCGACGGCGAGGCCGTGGCGCCGCGCGACGCGCAGGGGCGCACCGCGCCCGAGGCAGCCGCGGCGGACGACCGGGCGCGGCGCGCGGCCGACGAGCAGGAGTTCGCGGCGCGCCAGCGCGCGGCCGACGCGTGGCTCGCCGAGCATGCCGAGGAGTCCGAGGCGATCGCCGTGCAGGTCGACCTGCAGTGCCCCTCGAACAGCGCGCTGCCGAAGGCGCTGCTGGCGCATGCCCGCGCCGCGTGTCGCGTGCAGCTCGTCGAGCGTCGGCGCGCGGAGCTGGGCGAGCTCGCGGGAGTGGGCGCGTGATCAGTGCAGCTCGGCCGGATTCGGCACGCGCGCTCGCCGTGGCGCTCGCAGGATGGGCGCCCTCAGCTGAGCGACTGCAGGTCCGCGAGACACTCGTCGACGGCCGCGAGCGAGCGGTCCCGCGCAGCCGCGTACTTGGGGTCCCGGGCAAACTGCAGTTCGATGATGGCGCGCACGAGCGCGTGCGACTGACCAGTGGCCCGCGCGACGTCGCAGAAGTCCTCTACGGCGTTGGCGAACTCCTCGAGTTGGCTGGGCAGGAGCCGGCTGGTGCGCTCCCGAAGGGCGCCGATCGCGGTGGCGAAACGATGCTGGTCCATACACGAGATGCAGCTCCGACTGCAGTCCAACGTGCCGGTACCGTCACGCGCCATTGCGCGGACTCCGGATGGTGCGCGATGGGCGGGCGTCGCCGCTGGACGTCTCAGTCGCGTGGATTCAGGAGCCTGAGCGCGGCCGCGGCCGCGGCACGCGCCTCGGCTCTCGCCGCCTCGGCGTACCGCATCTCGACCTCCGCCATGCGTTGCACCATGACGTCGAACTGGTCCTGCGGCATGGTCGGGACGGTCGGGCGCACCCGCTGGGCGATGTCGGCCATCAGGGCCTCTAGCGACTCCGGCGGGTCGTACATCGAGCGGGTTCCTCTGCGCGGTAAGGGAATGGAGCGCAGCGCGGAGTGCGCGCGCTCAGCGCTCCTCGACCCGAGGGCGCACGCGCCGATCGAACACCGGACCGCGAAGCGCGCCGCGGACCGTCGTCCGCACCCAGTCGCGGAGGGTCACCCCGAAGACGGTCCCCGCATCGCCTTCCCCGAGCGGGAGCAGTTCCACCGCGAGTCGCACGATCGTCGCCGGCCGCTCACCCGCACGCTCGAGCTCCTCGGCGAGTCGCACGACCGCGGCACGGGCACAGTCGTGCTGAAAGCCGGCGGCCGTGGTGCACGGGCGCATCGCGCGCACGTAGCGATCCACAGCGGGACCGGAGGTCTCCGGAGCGAGCATCAGTCGGGTTGGGAGGGCGCGCCGGCCGACGCACCGCCGGGAGAGGTCCGACGGTGGCCGCTGGCCAGTCCGCCGTGGAGCAGCGGCAGGGGGTGTGCCAGCCTGGGGGCGCCCAGCCCGAACGTAGGTCGCCCCGTGGACCCGCCGTTGTGCAGCCGCAGGAAACGAGGGAAACCGGCGACTGCCCCGCGACGAGCCATGGGGCGATGCGATCACTATGCAGGCGGAACCGCTCCGTCGGCAAGGGCCAGCGCCGGAGGGCGAGGGACGATCACTCGCCACGCGCGCGGCGCGGATTGCGGGTGGGGCTCCGGGCTGCCCGATGCATCGGCGAACCGACCCCCGAGCTCTACGGCCGAACCGTCACTCGTCACCCCCCACCCGCACCTCGAATATATGCTCGCCGGAGCGCCGGGGGGCTGATGGTCATGCGTCTCCTGTACCTGCTGTTCGCGATCGCGTTCGGTGTCGCCGCGTGGGCCTGCTGGCGCGGCAGCAGCGAACCCGAACACGCCGAGGAGCGCGTCGGGCTCCTGATCTACTCCGCGACCTTCGCGTCGCTGGCGGGCGTCATGCTCGCCGGCGCGTTCGAGTGGGGGCGCTGACGATGCGGCTGTCGGAGTTGCCCGTCGAATTCCAGAAGAAGGTCCGCGCGGAGCTCGAGCGGCAGGCGGCCGCGCGCGCGCCCGTGCCGAATCCGGCGCCGGCGGGTGCGCCCGCGTTCACCGGGACCGCGGTGATCGGGGATCCGCCGATCGCGCGCCGTGTCGGCGATCGCCTCGAGCTCGTGCTCCCCTTCGCGCCGCGCACGAAGAAGAACAGCACGACGCTCGGCGTGAAGCAGTCGAAGGCGTACATCGCGTACCGCAACGCCGTCGTCGCGCACCTCGCCTCGTTCCGGGAGCAGCTCGCGCTGCCCCTCCCCGATCGACCCTACAACCTCGCCGCGGTGTTCTACACGGACAGCGCGGGCGACCAGGCCGACCGCTTCGGCCTCGAACAGGCGCTCGCCGACGCGCTGCAGGACGCGCAGGTGATCGCCGACGACTGGTGGTTTCGTACCGGCGACGGGACACGTGTCGTCTCCGATCACGCGCGGCCCCGCGTCGAGCTCTCGATCACGCCTCTTCCCGTCTGATCATCCGTCGATCCTGCACCCCGCCTCCGGTGACGCCCTTCACGCCCCCCTCTGACGGTTCGTACGCGCCGCACCCGATCGAGTCGCCGGGCGGCGTGGAGCGGCGCGCGGCACCGCGCACGCGGTACGTCCACGGCGACCAGCGCACCGCCGGCTGGCTCGCAGGCCCGATCGAGCGGGAGCTGTGCTGCCCGCGCGGTCATCACATCCGCGACGGGGCGCTCATCGTCGGCGAGCAGCCCGTGCGCTGCCAGCACCGCGACGTCGCCGGCCGCGCGCCCTGCGGCCTGCTCGTGTGGGTCATCGTCGACACGCGCAGCAGCGCCGTCTACGTGGCGGAAGTCGACTGGGCGGACGTGCGCGCGATCAAGGAACACCGCGACGTGCAGGAGACGCTCCGGTACCTCGGCGCGCCGATGTGGCCCCGTATGACGATCGACCGCTCGGCCTGACCGCCTACTTCGAGTATGCCGGGAGGATGCGAGCTGCGACAAGCACCGCGAGTCCGAGGAACAAGGTGGCATTCCGTGCTTGGTACCACCGGACCGCGAGCTTCCCCTTCGAGTCAGCCGTCTGGTGACCGACCTTGGCCACCTCGCCTTGCTCGACACCGACTGCGTGTACTCGGTCGCGCGTGGTCGGGCGCCCTGTGGTGCTGTCAATGAACTCTCCCCCAGGGGTGTGAGCCGCCCGGATGAAGTTCTGGGACGACGTCTCAGCGCGCAGGGTGAGGGCCTGGACACGGTAGATCTCGACCATCGTCTCGATGCGCTTGATCCCGCAGTAGAGCGAAGCGCCGAGCAACGCGAGGGCAGCGACCTCGAACGTCGTCGGGTTCCACCCCAATCGCACAGGCTCGATGCGCTGGCCGACGTACGCGGCGAGGGCGCCAGTGCCGCCGGTTAGGAAGTAGTCGAACTTCTCGGACGCCTGACGCCAGGCGTCGATGATCTTGTCGATTCGCTCGTCTGCCATCGCCTCCTCGGGATTGGGGTAGGAATCGGCGGCAATCTACCGCCGCTCGTATTGCTCGGCTCCGTTCGATCGTCCTATCTTCGACGAGCCGGCCCTGCCGCCGGCGCCCACATCTTCTCGCCGACTTCCCCCGGCATCGCGACCGCCCTCACCAGGGCGGCCTGCGGTGCCGGGGGTTTCTGCGTTCTGCCCCCTCCGATGGCGCTCGACGCTCCCTCCTCGATCGACCCCGCCGACCATCTTGGCCTGCTGTACCGCGAGGCAGGGCGGCTGGCGGCGCGCATCCGGCGCCCGCGCGCGGAGCTGCTCGGCGACGGGTACCTCGGCCTCGTCGCCGCGGCCGCAGCGTTCGACGCCTCGCGTGGCCTGCGCTTCTCGACGTTCGCGGCCCCGCGGATCCGCGGGGCGATGCTCGATGGCCGCCGACAGCTCGCGGCCATCGTCCCCGGCTCGCGCCGCCCCGACTACGTGGCGCCGTCGCCGATCGACGACGAGAACGCGCACCGCTTCCCGTGTCGCGCGGCGGACGCCCTCGCGCTGGTGGTCGACGTGGACCAGGCGGCGCGCCTCTGGGCCGCAGTCGATCAGCTGCCCTCGGAGCTCGCGCACATCGTCCGCCGGTACTTCCGCGACGACTGGACGCTGAAGGAGATCGGCCTCGAACTGGGGGTGAGCGAGGCGCGCGCATCGCAGCTGCGCGCCCGCGCGCTCGCCCGGCTCCGTCTCACGCCTTGGAGGTTCGTCGCGTGATCTTCGCCTCGCTTGCCCCGGCCCCGCACCCGGCGCCGGTGCCGCACGACGACCCGTCGGTCGCGCGCGACGTCGCGCGCATCATCTCGGCCCTGCAGGACGCACAGGAGCTGCTCCGCGGCATGTTCGGCGGTGGGATGGCCACGATGCCCCCGCTTCTCCAGCGCGAGTACCAGCGCCGCGAGGACGAGCTGCGCCAGCTGCGCGCGACGACCGTCCGCGGGTAGCTCGCCAGTGGCCAGGAAGGGCGCGCCGGCGCCGGCGGAGCCCTCCGCCCGCGGCCGGAAAACAGCGGCGAAAACAGCGGTGGCGGCCGCGGAGGCGGGCGGGCCCGAGGGGACGCCGGCGCCGGCGGCCGCGCGTCGTCCGCACGCGCGGAAGGCGGTGACGAAGGTCGAGCAGCCGCACGGCGGCGCGCTCCTCTCGGGCGGCGTCGAGGGCAACCGCGGCGGCACCGGTCGGCCGAAGTCCGAGGTGCGCGCGCTCGCGCTCGAGGGCGCGGAGCGCGCGATCCCGGTGCTCATCGACATCGTCGAGGACGCGCAGCTGCGGAAGAAGAAGCCGGCCGTCGTCGCGATCGCCGGCGACAAGCTGCTGAAGTACGGCCTCGGCACGCAGAAGGAGATCACCGTCGACGAGGTGAAGGGTCGCGTGCGCAAGACCATCGACGCCGCGCGCGAGCTGCTCCCGCCCGAGGCCTACCCGGGCCTCTTCGCCGACTTCATGGCGCGCCTGAACGCGATCTGGCGGTAGCCGTGGCCACGCTCTCCCTGTGGCCCGACGACGTCGACGCCGCGGGCGCGCAGCTCTCGGCCGACGACGTCGCGCGCGGTGGCGCGCTGGCGGCGCTCTTCTGCGAGGCAGCGGCGGAGTCCGACCTCGCCGCCGCGCGGCGCCCGCTCGGCGCGCCGCCGATGTCGCTCGTCGACTTCGTGCGGCAGGCGTGGGACGTCCTCGAGCCCGACACGCCGTACATCCACAACTGGCACGTCGAGGCGGTGTGCGCGCACCTCGAGGCGGCGACGCGCAGCTACGCGCTCGTGCGCCTCGCGCAGATCGAGGCCGGGGAGGTCGAGAACGACGTCGACGACTGGTGGCGCGGGCCCGCCGTCCGGGACCTGATCATCAACATCCCGCCCGGGTTCATGAAGTCCCTGCTCGGCGCCGTCTTCTGGCCGGCGTGGATCTGGACCTTCCTGCCCGGGTGGCGCGGGATCTTCTGCTCGTACGCGATCGACCTGGCGCTGCGTGACTCGGTGAAGTGCCGCCAGCTGATCGAGTCGGAGTGGTACCAGCAGACGTTCAAGCCGACGTGGCGCTTCGCCGGCGACCAGAACGTGAAGTCGTACTTCCAGAACACCGCGATGGGGTTCCGGCTGTGCGTCTCCGTCGGCGGCCGCGCGACGGGCTTCCGTGGGCACGGCATCGTCGTCGACGACCCGCTGAACGCGGCGGACGCCTCGTCCGAGGTCGCGCGCACCGAGGCGCGCACCTGGTGGGACCGGTCGATGAGCTCTCGCGTGAACGACAAGCGCACGGGCACGCGCGTCGTGATCATGCAGCGGCTGCACGAGGAGGACCTCACCGGTCACCTCGTCGAGCGCGGCGGCTACCAGCACCTGTGCCTGCCCCTGGAGTTCGAGCCGGAGCGGAAGGCGGCGACGTCGATCGGCTGGGAGGATCCGCGCGAGGAGCCCGGCGAGTGCCTCTTCCCGACGATGTTCCCGCCCGAGGTGATCGCGCAGACGCAGCTCGAGCTGCTCGACGACTACGCGGGCCAGTACCAGCAGCGGCCGACCGCGGCCGACGGCGGGATCTTCAAGAAGGGCTGGTGGAAGCGCTACGACGTCATGCCGCCCAAGTTCCACCAGGTCGTGCTGGCGTGCGACGCGAACGTGAAGGAGACCAAGGCGGGATCGTTCGCGGTGATCCAGCTCTGGGGCCGCGTGCATGCCGACGTGTACCTGGTCGGCCAGGTGCGTGCGCGCCTCGGCTTCCCCGAGCTGATCGAGGGGCTCCGCTGGGCGTCGCAGTACTGCGTGGCGCCCGGGCAGCGCGCGGGCGCGAAGCTGATCGAGGACAAGGCGAACGGGCCCGCCGCGATCGCGACGCTCACGAAGCAGATCCCAGGCATCATCGCCGTGCCCGTGGAGGTGTCGAAGGAGGCGCGCTGGCGTTCGGCGTCGCCGTACGTGCGCGCCGGGAACGTCTACCTGCCCGACGACCTGCTGGCGGAGCGCTGGACGGCCGTGCTGCAGGAGATCGCGGAGCAGGAGGACAGCTGGCTGCAGTCGAAGGACGTGAAGCGCACGTGGGTGACCGACTTCCTCGGCGAGCTCTCCGCGGTGCCGAATTCGGCGCGCGACGACCAGGCGGACACCGCGACGATGGCCATCCTTGAGATGTGCCAGCCGCCGCAGCGCGAGGAACGCCGCCAGCGGCCCCGGGCCGGCTCGAGCGCGGCTGGCGCGATCGCGGCTATGGAGTAGGGGCACGGTCGCGGCGGGGGGCGCTTGCGATGGCGCGGTCCCTCTCACAACGTGAAGGAGCCTGCTGGAGACGGCAGGCCTGCGGAGACGATGGTCCCCGCGCAGACAACCCGACGCCTGTCCCCCCGGCCTGTACGCCAGCTCCATGGCGTCCGGGCCGGTTTTGCGTTCGGGCCACCCTCCTCTGAGGAACTACCAGATGCCCAGGTTCACGACGTGTCCGAAGTGCGGAGAGCATGCGACGGTCATCCGCACGATGGGCGCTGCGCCGGTGACCGCATGCTCGAACCCGTGCTGCCCGGCCCCGGCGCCGCGGTGCCCGCACTGTGGTGCAGGCCAGCCGTTGATGCTGAGCGGCGGCCGCGCGATCTGCAGCAGGTGCGATACCGAATTCGCGCTCGATCGGTAACGCCCGGCCCACTCCTACGTCCGCGGCCGGGTCGCGCTGGCGCGATCACGGCCGTGGAGTAGGTTCGCACGACCGCGGCGACGCCGCTGCGTACGTTCGGCCTACTGGGAGATCTCCATGCCATCGCCAGACGATCCGTTTCTCAGGTTCACGCCGGGTGACCGGGCGGTCCTCGCGGCACAACTCGCTCGCGACCTCGAGACCGAGCTGCATCGCGGAAGTGGAACCCCGCCGCAGAATCTGCGCGCACCGGTGAAGGCCCTGTTCAACGCGCTCGGGGTGCGCGTCATCGACACCCCAGACATCCAGCTGACGGCGACTAACTTTGCGACGGCGTACGGCTACGCAATGCGCCTCGCGATCGGCTTGGAGCAGGGCGGCAGGTGGGCGACACGGCTGCACGAGTACGTCCAGGGACTCGCTCGGCACTTTGCCATGGAGATCCTCGACGAGGGCCACGACGAGTTCAACGCGATTCGGAAGGCCATCGAAGATCGGGCGTGACGCTTGACCTCGCTCCTGCGTCCCGTGTAGCGTAGCACCACAACTTCTCGCCGCCCTCCAGCGGCCCAGCCCCAGCACCACCGGGGCCGGGCCGCTTTTTCGCGTTCCTGCCTGCCCGCCGTGGCCACTCGGAAGAGCCTCGCCCCGATCGCCGCCACCGGCACGACCACGATCAACCGCGAGGTGGTCGGGGACGAGTACGTCAGCGCGCTGCAGGACCTGCCGTCGCGCATGCGGACGTACACGAAGATGCGCCGCGGCGACGGCGCGGTGCACACTGCGCTGATGGCGCTCGAGAAGCCCATCCTCGGCGCCCGGTGGGACGTCGCCGGCAATGACGACGTCGCGCAGGCCTGCCGCGAGGAGCTGTTCAGCGCCGACCGCGGCGCGGCTCACGATCCCAGCCTGTTCGAGCAGGTCCTCACGCACCTGCTCACCTACCTGCAGTACGGCTTCGCGGCCGCGGAGCCCGTGTGGGCGCTCGGCGACGACCAGCGGATCCACTGCAGCGCGCTCACGATCATCCGCCAGGAGAGCGTGCGCACGTTCCGCCTGAAGGCGGGCACGGGAGAGCTCGAGCACCTGGTGCAGTACACGCAGGCGCTCGACGAGAGCGTGCGCGACATCGACGTGCCGGCCGAGCGCCTCATGCTCGCGGTGCACGCACGCGAGGGCGCCGACTACTCGGGCGTCTCGCTCATCCGCCCGTGCTACCGCGCCTGGCTGGAGCGGGACACGATCCGGAAGACGCGGCTCTGGCACCACGACCGCTTCGGCGCCGGGACGCCCGTCGCTGAGTACCCGCAGGGCGCCGGCGACGACGATAAGGATGCCGTCGACGAGGCGCTCGCCGACTTCCGCGCCGGCGCGCGCACCTACCTCGCGGTCCCGCACGGGACGAAGCTGCAGCTGATCGGTGGCCAGAACACCGGGACCGGCCCGACCGAGGAGCTGGCGGCCCTCGCCGCGGAGATCGCGAAGACGACGCTCTCGCAGGTCACCGAGCTCGGGACGTCGGGCAACGGCGGCAACCGCGCCCTCGGCAACACGTTCGCGACGCTGCTGCGCGCCGGCCTGCAGGGCTACGCCGAGTACCTCGCGAAGGTGATCCGCCGCGGCATCGTGCAGCCGTTCGTGCGGTGGAACTTCGGCGAGTCGACGCCGATCCCCGAGCTGACGGTCAGCGTCACGCTGACGGGCGTCCTGGAGCTGCTGGAGGCGATCACCGCAGCCGTCGCCGCGGGCCTGCACCTGGAGCCCGAGGACATCGCCGCGCTGCGCGATGAGCTGGAGCTCCCCGAAATCCCGCTCGAGGAGCTGAAGCAGCGCCTCGAGGCGCGGAAGGCGGAGGCGGCCGACCTGGCGGCCGCGAAGGCGCGCCAGGTGCCCGCGCCCGGGCAGAAGGGCGCGCCGCCGAAGGGCGATCCGGAGTCGAAGCCGACGACGCTCGCCGACCCGGCCGAGGACCGCGCGCTCGACTACCGCGGTCGCCCGCGCGGCGCGCGCGTCGTCGCGCTCGAGGAGCAGATCCTGAAGCCGCGCGGCCTCGGCGAGCAGCTCGATCGCGAGGCGGTGCGCGCCGGCGCCGACGTCCTCGACGAGCTGCGCGCGATCGACCGCGTGCTCGTCGACCAGGTGCGCACGCTGGCCGCCGCCGGCGGCGACGCGCTGACGGCGCGCGTGCAGTCGATCGACGTCCCGAAGTCAAACCTCACGCGCCTGCAGGCGGCGCTCGCGCGCGCGGCCGAGCGCGCGCAGCAGGTGGGGTTCGAGGCGGTGCTCGCGGAGCTCGAGCGGCAGGGCCTCGACACCACGCAGCCCACGCCGCGGCTCTTCACCGATCGCCTGCGGAGCGCGCTGCGTCGCCTCCTGGCGGACGACAGCCTCTGGGGCGGCCTCGCGGCCATGCTGCGCGCCCTCGTCGGCCTGTACGCGTCGCGCGAGGCCGCCCAGCGCGCCACCGCGGCGCAGGCGGCCGCGCTGCAGGCGGTCACCGCGGCCGCGCCCCAGGCGGCTGCCGCCGGCGCCGCTGCGGTGGACGCGACGGCGGTCGCGCAGCGCGTCGCAGACACGCTCGCCGAGCGGGCCGCCGCGGCTGTCGAGGCGCGCGTGAGCGAGGTGGTGAACGTCGCGTTCGGGCAGGGTCGCCAGCAGGCCGCGCAGGCCTTCGGGCGCGCGATCGAGCGCCAGGTGCGGTCGGAGGCGCTCGACGCGCACACGTGCGAGCACTGCGCCCGTCACGACGGCGACGACTACGCGTTCGGCGACCCGATGGCGCCGGAACTCCCCGATCCCAACTGCGCCGGCGGCATGCGCTGCCGGGGCGTGTGGATGTACCTGCTCGCGGCCGACGCGCCGCGGCGCGCCGCCTGAGCGCGGCGTCACACGAGGACCTGACCATGCGCATGCTCTCCCGCATCGCCGCGTTCGCGAGTCTCGCGCTCGGCACCATCGGCGTCACCGGCGTGACCGACGCTCCGACGACCAGCCAGGCGCGCGGCGCGGCGCCGCTCGGCGTCGGCACGCTCTACGTCGGCGATCAGCCGATCGGCGCGCGTCGTGCCCCCGAGCGCACGCCGGCGCCGCGGGCGCTCGTCGAGACGATCGCGACCGATGCGACCTACCTGAGCGCCATCCGCGGCTTCCGCGGCTACGGCAGCCCCCAGGGAGGCCGCCATGCGTCGTGGCGCATCGTGAAGCGCGGGCGCTCGGCCGCCGTCGCCGTGCTCGCGGTTCGATGAAGACGCCCACCCGCTTCGCGTTCGCGCACGCGATCACGCTCGCCGCCGACGCGTCGTCCGGCTGGCAGCAGATCCTGCGCGCCGGCACCTGGCAGCACCCGAAGCACGGCGCGATGGCGATCACCGCGGCCGACCTGGCGGAGCTGAAGAAGAACTTCGACGCGCGCGTGCGCGGCTTCGTCTACGCCGACTACGACCACGGGATCGCGATGCCCCGGGGCGACGGCAACGCGATCGCCGCGGGCGAGGTGAAGGCGCTCGAGCTGCGCGCCGACGGCGCCGAGCTGTGGGCGCTCTACGAGCCCACGCCGAAGGCTGCCGAGAAGATCCGCGGCGGCGAGTACCGCTTCACGTCGGCCGACTTCGAGACGGCCTACGTGGACAAGACCAGCGGGAAGCGCGTGGGCAAGGTGCTCCGCGGCTTCGCGCTGACGAACCGCCCCTTCATCGAGGGGATGGCCCCGCTCCAACTCGGCGACGCGGCCTCGGGGACCGCACCTGTCCTGTTCGCTGAGTACCCCCGCGAGGCCCCGGCCTCGGAGATCCCCATGAACCTCAAGCAGACGCTGAAGCTCGCCGAGTCGGCGACCGACGCAGAGGTCGAGGCCGCGGTGGCGCAGCTGCTCAGCGAGCAGCAGACCGCCCAGGCCAACGCCACCACGCTCACGGAGGTGCGCAACGCCCTCCAGCTGGCCGACACCGCCGACGGCAGCGCGATCGCCACCGCGGTGAAGACGCTCAGCGAGCAGAACACCGCGCTGAACCAGGCGAAGCGCGAGACCGAGGTCGACACGCTGCTGAACGAGCGCGTCGCCGGCGGCTACCTCACGCCCGCCGAGAAGCCGCACTGGCGCACGCAGCTCCTGAGCGACGTCGCCGCGGTCGCTGACGGCGCGAAGACGCTCCTGCAGGCGATGCCGAAGCGCGTCCCGCTGCAGCAGCCCGCGGCGGCGCCGAACGGCGGCCAGCCGATCCAGACCGACAGCCAGAAGCTGCTCGACGAGAAGATCGCCCAGGTCCGCAAGGACAACCCGGGCATCACGTACGGCGACGCGCTGATCCTCGCCGAGCAGGAGCTCGCGCAGGCCGGCACCAAGGTCCCCACCACGAACGAGGGCTGAGCCCATGCCGAACCGCAAGCTGATCTCTGTTTCCCAGATGCCGCCGGTGCTGGGCTACGAGAACGAGTCCGCCACCACGCTCAGCGAGGGCATGGCCGCCGTCGCGGGCAGCGCTGAGGGCCTCTGCACCGTCGGCGCGGCCGACGCCGAGGTGCTCGGCATCGTCGCCAAGGGCACCGAGGCGACCACGGGCCAGGTCGCGAGCCTGCACGTCGGGCACGGGCAGCTGGTCTACGTCCGCTCGGGTGCGGCGTTCGCCGTTGGCGCGCCGCTCACCATCGACAACGCCGGTCGGTTCGTGACCGCCACGTCGACGAAGAAGATCCAGGCGAAGGCGCTGGGCGCGGCTGCGGCCGCGAACGAGCTGATCGCCGCGGTGCGCATGGACGGCCAGTCGGTCGTCGCGTAACCGCCGGATCCCCCGCCTCTCCCTCCCCTCCGTTCTTCCCTCCTGAAGAGGTTCTGCGGCCATGCCCGCTACCAACAAGCTTCGCATCAACACGCGGCTGACGAACGCCAGCGTCGAGTACAAGGGCGGCAGCGGTTTCGTCGCTGACGTCATCGCCCCCGTCCTCCTGGTCGACAAGCAGGCCGGCCTGATCATGGAGGCCGACAAGTCCAACCTGATGGTCGACGCCGACGGCGACGACCGCATCGGGCAGGGCGAGGAGCCGCCCACGCTGAAGGGCGACTTCTCCGACCTGACGTTCGCGACGGTCGAGCGCGCGCGCGGCACCACGGTGCACGACGACGAGGTCGACGCGGACAACGCCGAGGACGCGCCCTACGAGGTGAAGGTGCGCGCCACGGAGCTCGCGACGATGCGCCTGCAGCGCAACCGCGAGGTGCGCGTGAAGACCAAGGCCCTCGCCGGCGCGACGGGCGCGAGCCCGGCGACGAAGTGGGACTCGGGCGGCGACCCGGTCGCCGACGTGCGCGAGCAGAAGGTGATCGCGTACAACGCCGGCGTGCAGCTCAACCACATGGTCATCCCGTGGCTGGTGGTCGAGCACCTGAAGGAGAACGCGGCCCTGAAGGACTACTTCAAGGGCGGCGCGACGGTGAACAACCCCGCGCTGGTCGACGTGAACGTGCTGCGTGCGATCTTCGGCATCCAGAACATCCACGTCGCCGACGCGCACTACGTGTCGGGCAACATGGTCGCGGGCCCGCAGAGCGGGACGGTCGGCGGCATCTGGACGGACGACATCCTGATGTTCTACCGCCCGGAGCGCCCGATGCGGCGCGAGCTGGCCTTCATGTACACGTACGCCTGGCGCCGCGCCTTCAAGGGCGCCGCGGCGAACGCGCAGGGCCAGGTGGTCACCGAGCACTACGAGCCGCGCAAGCGCACGCTCTTCATCGACGCGCGCACGTACCGCGACGAGAAGGTCCTCGTGGCGGCCGCGGCCCGGAAGCTCACCAACGTGCTCGCCGGCGTCTGACGCCGCGCTGACGCGCTTCCCTCGCTGAGCGCCCGCGCCGGAGTACTCGGCGCGGGCCCTCGCGCCCCTCCAGACCGACGAGACGACCATGCGCCTGCGCGCGCTCACCGACATCTGCCGCACCGCCCGCAAGGGCGACGAGTTCGACATCGCCGACGCGGCCGGCGAGATCCTCATCCGCGACAAGGAGGCCGAGGCCGTGAAGGCGAAGGTCCCGACGACGTCGACGGGTGGCGGCAGCACCGGCAGCACCGGCAGCACCGGCAGCACCGGCAGCACCGGCAGCACCGGCAGCACCGGCAGCACCGGCAGCACCGGCAGCACCGGCAGCACCGGCAGCACCGGCAGCACGGCGCCGGCGAAGCCCGCCACGGGCGCGCGCGGCGGCCGCCAGGCCGCGCCGAATCCGGCGCCGACGACCCCTGCGAGCGACGCGCAGACGCCGCCCGCTGATCCGTCGGGCGAGAGCTCGACGCCCACCAGCTGACCTCGAGCCCTCTGATGGCCAAGAAGAACCCGACCGACGGCGCCGACGCGATCGCCGCGGAAACGACCGCCGCGGCTCCCGTGCGCATCCCCGTGCGCATGCTCGACAAGCCGAAGGCCCCGTGGCGCCACGCCGGCGAGGACGTGAAGCCCGGCCAGGTCCTCGAGGTCGATCCCGACATCGCCGACCGCGTGATCTCGCAGGGCATCGCCGAGCTGGCGCAGCCCGCGTAACCGGGCGTCACGCGCCGCACTCACCCGCACCCGTAGTCCCGTGCCTACCGTCTACGCCAACGAAGCGGACGTCGCCCGCGAGCTCGTCGCGCTCCTCCCCTCCGGATTCCCTGCGGATCCGGCGGCGGGCGACGCTACGCCCTCGAAGAGCGCCGTCACCGCGGAGATCGCGGCGGTGACCACGGGGCTGCGCGTGCGCGTGGTGCGCGCGATCGGCGTCGAGCCCACGGCGAACGACGACGCGGCCGCGCTGGTGAAGCGCGCCATCGTCGCGAAGGTCGTCGCTTGGGCGCTGCGCCGCGTGTCGATCGGCATGTCGGCCGTCGACGTCGAGAAGCTCACGAAGCCGTACGAGGACGTCTACCGCGACGTGCTGAAGGAGATCGAGCTCCTGCCTGATCTCTTCAAGGCGCCCACCACGGAGACGCGCCGCGTCGGCCGGACGGCAGCGGAGCACCGGCGTGATCCGGTGCTCGGTGACGACGCCCTCGGGCGCACGGACACCTACTGATGCCCGAGCTGCTGCGCCTCACCCTGCGGGCCGACGGAATCGACGGGATCCGCGAGTTCGCGCTCACGCTGCGCGAGAACGCGGACGACCTGCGCCCCGCGCTGCGCGTCGTCGCCGAGAACCTGCGGCGGCGGCAGCGGCGCGTGTTCAACACCGAGGGCGGCGAGACGGACGGGGGCCGCTGGTCGGCGCTGCGGCCGCGCACGATCACCGCGCGGCGCAACCGCACCGGGCACTACGCCCAGGAGCCGAACGGCGAGCGGCCGACGCGGCGTGTGCTCCACTGGACGCATGCGCTGCGCGAGTCGCTCGTCGAGGAGAACGCGGCAGGGTCCATCGCCTCGGTGTCGGCGTCGACGCTCGTGTACGGCACCATGATCCCCTACGCGGCGGCCGCGAACACGCGGCGTCGCTTCTTCGATTTCCCCGAGCGGTTCATCATCACCGACGTGCTGCAGCCCATTCAACAGCACCTGCTCGGCCGTGATGCCCGTCTCGGGCAGGGGCGCCGCACCACGCGACGCATCGGCGCGACGCGCGTGCCCCTGCAGGCGGCGCAGGCTGCTGGAGGCGCCGCATGATCGCCTCTGTGATCGCCGAGGTGCGCGAGAGCGCGACGGCGGACCTCCCGGGGTGCATCGCGCGCGTCGCGGCGCTGCGCGGCGTCGAGCTGCTCGACCGCGTCACCGTCTACGACTGGTGGAAGTCGGCCGCGGAGTTCGTCGCCGTGCAGTACCCGGCGCTCTTCCTCACGTGGGACGGCAGCGCCGCCGCGCGACGTGAGCACACGGGGCGCGACAGCGTCACCGACCTGCTGCTCTCGTACGTGTTCCGCTCCGCGAACATGGACGAGGTGCAGCGCCACCTGCTGCACGTGCCCGAGGCCGTGCTCACGTGGCTCGACGAGTTCCCCACTCTCCACCGCGTTGAGGGCAAGACGGTGCACGCCGTCGCGCCCGGGGTGGAGATCGAGATCGGCGCGAGCGTCGATCGCCTGAAGGACGGCGGCCTGCTCTGGGCCGTCGACATCGGCCCCGTGCCGTTCCACGCGCGCGACGTCGCGGCTCCGTAGCCGCGCGCGCGCTCCCCTGCTCGCCCCTCCCCGGACACTCCTCATGGCCCGCATTCTCTCGCCCAGCCCGAAGCTCGAGCAGCTCGGGAAGGGGCAGCTCCTGTTCGATCGGTTCGATGACAACGGGGTCTCGACCGGGTTCTTCCACCTCGGCAACGTCGAGTCGTTCACGATCTCGACGGCCGACGAGAAGCTCGAGTCGCAGAACCACATGACCAAGGCGGCCGGGACGCGCAACAGCGTCACGGTGAAGCGCACGGTCACCGGCAAGATCTCCGGCCTGGAGTTCTCGGCCGACAACCAGGCGCTCGCCCTGATGGGTGAGATCGCCGAGTACACGCAGACCGGCGGCGCGCAGACGGCCGAGGTGCTGACGCCGGTCGACGGCGTCGTGCTGGGGCGCATCTACCAGACGCGCTACCGCGAGATCTCCGCGGTCTCGGTGAAGAAGGGCGCGACGGTCCTCGCGCTCGTCAACGCGGCGGGCGTCGGCGACTACAAGATCCTCGATGCGGCCGCGGGCTTCATCCAGATCTCGCAGACGCCGTCCACCGCGGGCCTCGTCGCCGGCGACGACCTCACGGTCGACTACAGCGCCGCGGCGCTCGCGTCGGGCAGCGGCCGCACCACGATCCGCGGCGCGACGAAGTCGAAGATCGAGGGCTACCTCAAGTTCCTGCCCGACAACCAGGCGGGCGTCAACAAGGAGGCGGACCTCTGGCGCGCGTCGTTCACGCCGGACGGCGAGATGGGCTTCATCAGCTCCGACTTCAACAAGTGGGGCGCCACCTGCACGGTGCAGGAGGACGCGACCAACCACCCGGACGAGCCGTACTACCGCATCCTTGAGCGCCCGGCTGCGTAAGCCGCGCCGCTTGACCGCAGTACCGCACGGGCTGGCCAGCGCACCGCTGCGCCAGCTCGTGCGCCCCCTCCCCTGCCTCCCACCGCTCCCGCGATGACCGCCGCCGCCTCGCCCGCGCCCGCTGCTCCCGCCTCTGCTCCCGCCGTCTTCACAATCGGCGGCCGTGCGTTCGTGCTGCTCGACGAGGGCAGCGTCGAGCACGACATCTACCTCACGCGCCACCTGCGCGGCGCGGGGCTCCTCGCGAACGACGGCGCGCCGGCGGCCGCGCTGCGCGCCGACGCGTCCGAGGACGACAACGCGCTCGCCTTCATCTGCGCGATCTACGACAGCGGCCGCACGTTCGACCTGCTCGCCGGGCTGCTCGTCGACGCGACGGCGGACGGCGTCGCCCAGGAGTGGACGCCGGCGATGGCCACGACGAACGCGGCGTTCTTCGCGCGCGTGCGCGATCGCGACAGCAAGCAGCAGCTGCAGGGCATCCTCTCGGCGGGCGTCGCCGCTTTTTTCGGCGCCGCGATCGGCTCGCGGATGAGTTCCCGGAGCTCTTCGAGCGCGGCGCTCGCCGATCGCACGGATCCGCAGGACACGTCGCCCGCGACGTCGACCGATTCGGCGACTGGCGCGACGTCGTCGTCGAGCTCCTCGAGCACGACCCCGTCGGCGCCCGCGGCGTCCGACGCTGGCTCCTCCGCGACGCCCTGAGCGCGTACCTCGGCGCGGTGCGCGCGCGCGCCCGCGCGGAGTACCGCCTCGCGCATCTGGAGTGGGCCATCTGGGCGCCGAACGCCACGAAGGAAGACCCGATCGAAGCGCCCGAGCGTCCCGCCCTGCTCGACTAATCGCCCGCTGAGCGCTCCCCTGCCTCCCGCCGCCCGTCCTGAGCCGTGTCCGACCAGAAGCTGACCTTCACCGTCTCAGGGCGTGACCAGGGTGCCGCGAGCACCATGGACACGGTCGCGCGCGCGAGCGGACGGGCCGAGCAGGCGTTCGACCGGGCGCAGGTCGCCGCGCAGGGGCTCACGCGCACGACCACCGCGGCCGCGCAGGCGGAGACGCAGCACGCGACCGCGACGCAGGCGGCGGCGACGGCCGCGCGCGCGAAGGCGGACGCGCTGGCGGTGGAGGCGGCGGCCGCCGAGCGCGCAGCGCAGAAGGCGGAGCAGCTCGCGGCCAAGCGGCGCGGCGAAGCGGACGCCGCGCGCCGCGCGTTCGACGAGGCGGAGCGCGCGGGCGACCCGAAGGCGATCGACTTCGAGCCGGTGATCGATCGCGCCGAGCGCGCGGTGGCCGCTGCCGAGCAGAAGGCCGAGCGGGCTCGCCGCATCGCCGTCCAGGCGCAGCAGGACGCGATCGTCGCCGAGGGACAGGCCAACGGCGCGGCTCTCGCGGCGAACGGCCTGGCCAGCGATCTCGCGCAGGGCCAGGCGCAGCGCGCGCAGGTCGCCGCGCGCGCCA
This sequence comes from Roseisolibacter agri, assembly GCF_030159095.1. Taxonomy (NCBI): domain Bacteria; kingdom Pseudomonadati; phylum Gemmatimonadota; class Gemmatimonadia; order Gemmatimonadales; family Gemmatimonadaceae; genus Roseisolibacter; species Roseisolibacter agri. The sequence goes on along the minus strand of NZ_BRXS01000002.1, from coordinate 678,014 downwards.
CGGGCGAGCTCGCGAGCAGCGCGCAGCAGGCAGCGACGGCGATCGGCGCCGAGGCGGGCGCGCTGAACACGGGCGCGTCGGCCGCGCAGGCGGCCGCGCAGGCGGCGTCCGGGCTCACCGCCGCCACGGCCGGCGTCGCGGCGCAGGCGCAGGCGACCGCGCAGGCCATCACCGCGAGCGCTCAGGCCGAGCAGCAGGCCGCTGCCGGATTCGGCGCCCTCAGCGCGGCCGCGGAGCGCACCGTGGCCGTCACCGAGGACGCGGCGGCCGCGAGCAACATGCTCGCTGGCGCGGCATCGCGCGACGCGCGCGCGACCCTTGGCGCGGCGAACGCGCGCGAGCGGGCGGCCGTAAGCACGCGGCTCGCCGCTGCGGGCGCGCGCGACCAGGCCGGCGCGACCGACCGGAGCACGCGCGCGACGTCGGTGCTGGGCCGCGCGGCCGCCGCCGCCGCGCCGCTCGTCGATCGACTCCGCTCCGCGCTGCGCGGGGTGCGCGACGGCGCCGACGAGGTGCCGGCGCCGATGCAGCGCGCGGCGGGCTCCTTCGACCTGCTCTCGCGCCGGGTCGTGACGCTCGTTGCCGGCGTCGTGGGCCTCACCGCGGCGCTGCGGTTCGTGGGCACGGGCATCGGCTTCAACGAGCAGATCGAGTCGTCGACGTTCGGCATCGCGACGCTGATCACCGCGCAGGCGAAGCTGACCGACGCCAACCGGCAGCAGCTGACCGGCGTCCAGGCGCTCGACACGGCGTACGGCCTGGCGGAGCGCCAGGTGACCGCGCTGCGCATCGCCGGCCTGAAGACGGCTGCGGAGACGCCGCAGCTGCTGGAGGCCTTCCAGCAGGCGACCGGCGCCGGCCTCTCGGCGGGGCTCAACCTCGACGAGATCCGGCAGGTCACGGTCGGCATCACGCAGGCGGCCGGCGCGCTCGGCGTGCCGATGGTGCAGCTCAACCAGGAGGTGCGCAGCATCCTGGACGGCACCATCGACATCAACTCGCGTGTCGCCAAGAGCCTCGGGATCACGAACGAGCAGGTGAAGGCGGAGCGGGAGCGCGGCACCCTCGCGCAGTTCCTGGTGAAGCGTCTCGAGGCGTTCAACGTCGCCTCGGAGCGCTCCAACAGCCTGCTGGTGACGCAGCGCTCGAACCTGCAGGAGATGCTCGGCGTCTTCGCCGGCGAGGCGACTAAGCCGCTGTTCGATTCGTTCAAGCGGGCGGCGAACGCAGCCCTGCAGGACGCCTTCGACGTCGACGCGGCGACCATCGGGCCGAAGTTCGCGCCGCTGATCGCGCTCGCGCAGTCCGTGTTTGGCACCATCGGCACGCTCATCGAGCGCGCCATCAGCGGCAGCGTCGCCGGCGCGCAGGCGCTCGGGGCCTACTTCCGCGAGCACCGCGTCGAGCTGGTGGCGATCGCGAGCGCCGCCGGCGACGTGCTGCGGGCGGTCGCGCTCATCATCGTCGACGTCGTGAAGTTCGGCGCGGCGATCGCGCGGGTGCTGGTCGACAGCGGGCTCCTCGCGGGCGTGCTGCGTACCGTCGCGCAGGCGATCACCGTCGCCTGGCAGACGGCGAAGGTGCTGACCGCCGTTCTCGCCGGGCTCGCGCTCGTGCTCTCGCCGATCCTCGTGCCGCTGGCCGCCGTGGCGGTCGCCGGCGCCGCGGCGGCCGCGCCGCTGACGGCGCTGGCCGTGGTGATCGCCGGTGTGGCCGTCGCGGTGAACACGATCGCGGCGGCCCAGGAGCGTGCCCGGAAGCGCCAGCAGGAGCTGAATGACGCCCAGGCGCAGGCGATCACGCAGGCGCCGGCGCTCATCGCGGAGTACGCCCGCCTCGGCAAGCAGATCGAAGACGGCGCCCTGAAGGGCGACGAGCTCGATCGCGCGTCGAAGCGCCTGAAGGAGATCAAGGCGAAGCTGATCGAGCTCTCGCCGGAGTACCGGAAGGCGCTCGAGGACGAGACGAAGTCGCTGCGCGAGCAGGCCGCCGAGGCCGGGCGCGTCCGCGAGGAGCTGCGGAAGAACGCGCAGGAGAAGGTGCGCGTGGCCGCGGCCGAGCTGGCGTCGCTCGAGGCGCAGCGCCAGAGCCTCCTGGAAGCGCAGAAGGCCGCGCGCGGTAACGATCTCGGCGGGATCTCGACGGCGCTCGCAGCCCTCGAGCGGAAGGTCGGCACCGCGCGCGCTGCGCTGGACGGCCTGCGTCAGGCGTTCGGCGACATCGCGGGCGCGGACCCCGTGCGTCTGGCGCCCGTCGTCGTCACGACGCCAGATACCGTCAACGTCACGCCCACCGGCACCCCGGGGAACGTGGGCGCGAAGGCGAAGAACGATGCCGCGCAGATCGCGGCCGCCGAGGTGGCGGCCGCCGAGTCGTCGTTCAAGACGCAGAAGGCCATCCTCGACGAGAAGCTCGAGACCTTCCGCCTGAGCTACGCGCGCTACTTCGCGGACCTCGAGACGGCGTACCGGGAGAGCAACGCGCGCCAGCGCCAGGCGCTCATCACCCTGCTGGCGGTCACCACCGACGACGGCGAGCGCGCGAAGATCCTCGGGCAGCTGCAGCAGTTCGAGGACGAGCGGATCCGCGTCGCCGAGGAGTCCGTCGAGCGCCGGCGCGAGCTGGAGCTGGGGCTCGCGCGCCAGGTGCAGGACGCGCAGGTGCAGCTGCTGCAGGCCGAGGGGAACGTCGTCCAGGCGCGCACCGCGGAGCTCGAGCGCCAGTTCGGGGACCTGATCCGTCGCCTGGAGGCCGAGGGCAATGCGGTCGGGCTGCGGATCGTGCGCGCGCTCTTCAACGCGGAGCGGACGAAGGTCGAGCTGGCCCAGGTGGGCGAGGCCGTCGAGCGCACGCAGGGCGACCTGCAGCGGCGCCTCGAGGCGATCGACGCGCGGCGCGAGAGCGGCGCGCTGTCGGCGCTCGGCGCGCAGCGGGAGACCGTCGCGGCCTACCAGGCCACGCGCGCGGAGCTGGAGAAGACGCGGCAGGCGTGGGAGGGCTGGGCGCTGTCGATGGCCGATCCGGCCGCCCTCGACTTCGTGCAGCAGCTCGGCGACGACATCGCGGAGATCGACCGCGAGGTCACGAATCTCTCGTTCTCATGGAAGCGGCTGGGCTCCGACATCGCCGACACGGCGCAGGCGCGGCTCGGCGAGTTCCTCGGCACGGCGATCACCAACGTCGAGGACCTCGACGACGCCGTGCGCTCGCTCCTGCAGGGCGTGGTCGCCGACGCGCAGCGCATGGTGGGCGACCTGCTGTCGGCGGAGATCTTCGAGAAGCTGCGCGGGCTGTTCGGCGGCGCGGGGCAGGCCGCGGCCGCGGCGCAGACGACCGCGTCGGCCACCGCGCTCGGCGCCGCAGGGGCCGCGGTGACCACCAGCGCGACGGCGACGGGCGTGGCAGCGGCGTCGCTGAGTGCTTCTGGCGGCATCCTCCTCACGGCGGCCGGTGCGCTGCAGGCGGCCGCTGCGGCGCTCGCGGTGGCGAACGCAGCGGGCGGCATCCCCGGCTTCGCCGGCGGCGGCTACGTCTCAGGCCCGGGCACGAGCACCTCCGACTCGATTCTCGCGCGCCTCTCCGATGGCGAGTTCGTGATCCGCGCGGCTGCGGTGCGCCGCGTGGGCATCGGGTACCTGCAGGAGATCAACCGCCTGGGCGGGACCGCGCCGCGTCGTGTGGTGCCGACGACGGGCGTCCGCGGCTACACGCCCGGCTTCGCCGAGGGCGGTCTCGTGCGCGTCCCGCGCGCCGGTGGTGGCGGCGACTCCGGCGCGTCCGCGCAGCGCGTCGACGTCAGCGGCGGCGTGACGGTCGAAGTCGCGCCGGCCCCCGGCGCCGTGCTCACCGCCATGCGCAGCCGCGAGGGCCGCGACGCACAGAAGCAGGTGTGGCGCGAGGAGCGCGACACGCTGCGCGCGATCATCGGGGTGCAGGGATGACGCCCCCGCTCCTCGCGATCCCGCACGACTGGGTGCGCCACGTCCAGCACGTGCGCACCTGGCCGACCGACGTGCTGCCGACGCGCAACGGCCGCGAGCAGCGGCTCGCGCGCAGCGTGCGACCGCGCGAGACGCTGCGCTACCTGCTGACCCTCGAGACCGTCGAGGAGGGCGCGGCCGTCTTCGGCGCGCACGTCCAGGCGGCTCACGCCGCGAGCGCGCCGCTCCGCCGCCAGGTGCGCGTGCCGCGCTGGGAGGACGCGACGCTGCTGGTCGTCGACGCCGAATCCGGCGCCGACCAACTCGTGCTGTGGGCGGGCCCGGGGGACAACGCGACGCATCGGCGGTTCGCCAACGGCGGCGCGGTGGCGCTCTGGCGCCCGGGCCACCCGGTGGGCGTCGCGACGCTCGCCGCGGCGGATGCCATCACGGCGGACACGCTGACGCTCGCAGAGGGGCTCGCGGAGCCGTGGGCGGCGGGCACTCGGGTCGCGCCGCTCGCCACCGGCCGCGTCGCGTCGGACGTCGCGTGGGAGCGCATCACCGGCACCGTCGGCCAGGTGGCCCTCGAGGTCGTGCTCGACGATGACGTGGCCGGTCTCACCGCGGCAGTCGAGGGCGCGCCCGGGAGCGCGCAGCTCCCGACGATCGTGTCGCTGGCGCTCACGAATGAGGATGGCGGCAACGTCGCGATCGATCCGGGCGGGGCACAGCGGCGGCTGCTCGTCACCGCGCGCGACGCCCTCGGCGCGCTCGTGCCCGTGCCCAACTCGCTCGTCTGGTCGCTCGGCTCGCCGACCGTGCTCACGCTCCGCGTGCCCGACGCCTCCCCGGCCGCGCCGCTCGTCGGGGGGCCGGTCGCCTACCTGGGCTTCGAGCCGGGTGCCGGCGGCTCGCCGCGCGTCGACGTCGAGGACCCGGTGACCGGGCTCTCGGCGTTCTACGTCGTGATCGGGGGCTGACGTGGCCGCGCCGATCGTCTACCGGGGCGGCTACGAGGTGCTGGCGATCGCGCCCGTGCGCATCAACGGCGCGACGCGCGCGGAGCGCCTCGCACTGCCTGGCGCCGAGACGACGGGTCCGAGCGGCGTCGCGGTGCCCGACGTCGCGCCGCTGCCGGCGAGCGAGGCACGTGCGCTGACCTGGGTGTGCGAGTCGCGCGCGGCGCTCGCGGAGCTTGAGGCGTTCCTCGCGCGGTGCGCCGGCCGGCGCACGCCGTTCTGGTTGCCTAGCTACCGGCACGACTGGACGGTCACGGGGCTCGACGGTGGCCTCGTCGTCCGACGTGGGCCGCAGGCCGGCTACGCCGACGCGTTCCCGTCCCTCGTCGCCGCGCATCAGAGCGCGGCCGACTACGCGCTCATGACCACCGCGGCGGGCCGCTGGCGGACGGCGCGCATTGTCGGCGCCATCGACCAGGGCGACGGCACCGACCTGCTGACGCTCGACGGAGTGGCGGGCGACGTGGCGAGCGTCGGCGGCGCGCCGACGTTCGCGCTGACCGCACAGGGCGCCGGCTACTCGCGCCTGTGCCTCGCCCGCCTGGCCGACGACGTCGTGACGATCGACTTCCACACCGGCGCCGTCGCGACGGTCGCCCTCACGGCCGTGACCCTCCCCGGCGAGACCCCGTAGCCCCGTCCAGATGGGATTCCTCGAGACCGAAGCCGCCAACGGCGTGCGCGTGGCCGAGTGCGTGACGTTCACGCGCGGCAGCGGCGCGACTGCGCGAGCGTGGCGCTACACGACGGCCGACCAGGACGTCACCGTCGACGGCGTGACGTTCCGCGCCGCCGTGTGGACGCGCGACGCAATCCGCCGCACGCGGGAGACGGGCAAGTCGACCGTCACGATCACCTGCGCCCACGCGACGCAGATGGTGACCGACTGGCTCGCCGCGGCCGTGGGGCCGGGCGCGGAGCCGGACGCGGTGCGCGAAGGGGCCCCCGTGACGGCCGTGCGCATCCTACGCGTCCACCTCTCGGACGCCGGCGTCGTGATCGACCGTGCCGCGGTGTTTCAGGGCATGGTCGCCGGGCTCCAGACCGACGGCACGACGGCGACGATCCCGTGCGACGGGCTGCAGGCGCTGTTCGCGCGCCAGCTGCCGCGCCTCGCGATCCAGAAGACGTGCCCGTGGGCGTTCGGCGACCTGCGCTGCGGCGTGGATCCGCTGTCGATGGCCGTCGCGGCGACTGTCGACGCGCTCGGCACCGCGGAGCAGGCGGCGGACGGAGGCGCGCGCGCGACGCTGACGCTCGACCTGGATGCGCTGCCCACCCGCCCGAGCGGCGAGGGCACGGCGGACGACACGACCTACTGGGATGGGGGCGCGTTGCACTTCGCGGTCGATGGCGTGCCGACCCGCACCTACATCGAGCGCGCGGACGTGAGCGACTTCCCGACCGTGACGCTGACGCTCTACGCCGCGCTGCCGGCCGCGCTGGTGGGCACGACGGTGCACCTCACGGCGGGCTGCGACAAGACGTTCGCGAGCTGCCTGCATCGCTTCGCGAACACGCGGCGCTTCGGCGGCTACCCGTTCTTGCCCGAGCGCAATCCGCTGATCGAGGGCGCCTACTGATGCCCGCGTTCCTCGTCGCGTTCGCGGTCAACGTCAGCCTCGCGCTACTCTCGTCGTCGCTCCAGAGCCTGACGCGCCGCGATCCGAAGGCGCCGACGCCGGAGAAGCCGCGCGTACAGTCTGGCGACCCGCTGCCGCTGATCTTCGGCACGGTCAAGATGCCGTGCCGCGTCGTCGACTGGTGGGGCGCCCACCAGGAAGACGTCAACGAGGGCCAGCGGGCCTTTCTGAATCTCGTTGGGAGACAAGCCACCAAGGCGCACCGCTACAAGGTGTCGATGGTGACGGTGCTCGGGTACGGGACGATCCACGCCGTCTCCGACCTCATCGTCGACGGCAAGTCGGTCGCGGCCGTCGGGACGCGACGCGTGCTCTCCGAGTTCGATCCCGCGGACGGCCGTATCGAGTACGCGACGGTGCCGGCGCTCCAGGGCGGCATTGGCGGGGGCGGCGTCGGCACCCTCACGCTCACCGCGCCCAACATGCTGGGCGGCACCGACGGCAACGGCGGCGTGCAGGGGACGGTGCACATCCGCGGCGGCCGCGGCGGCGCGAGTCCGGTGCCGTACTACGACACGCGCTACGCCGGCGCGACCGACACGACGCTCGCGCCCGACTGGCGGCACTTCGCGTATCTGGTGTTCGAGGATACGTGGCTCGGCAACAGCCCCGTGCTCCCGTCGCTGCACGCGGTCGTCTCGCGCTGGCCGGGCACGATCGGCGAAGGCGACAACGGCGACGCGGGCATCGGCGGCATCCTCGCGGAGCTGATCTCGGACCCGCACCGCGGCTGCGGCTACCCGCGGTCGGAGCTCGGCAGCTCGTTCGGCCTGCCGACGACCGCGTGGGGCTACGGACTCTCGTTCACGGTCGAGGCGCACACGCCGGCCGAGACGGTGCTGCGCGACGTGCTGCGCGCCGCCGACGCGGTGCTGTACACCGACCCGGTGACAGGACTGCTCGAGGTGTGCGCGCACCGCGGGCCGGGCTTCGGCGGCTTCCAGTGGGGCACGCTCGCGGGCCTGCTCGACCTCAACCCGTCGAACACGCTCGCGTGCGAGTGGACCGCGCCCGAGCCGGCGAGCCGCTTCAACCAGGTGCGGCTCGCGTACGTGGATCGCGCGCAGGGCTTCACGCGGCAGGTGGTGACGGCGACGCACGGGCCGCGCGTAGCGGCTGACGGGGAGATCATCGCGATCGACATCGACATGCCGATGATCGGCCGCGAGGCGGTCGCGCGCCGCGTCGCCGAGCGCGAGCTGCGCGCGCAGGTGCTGCCGCTCGGCAAGGCGACGCTCAAGTGCACGCGCGCCGCCGCGGGGCTTCGCCCTGGCAGCGTGTTCCGCCTCAACCGCCCGGAGCTGCAGCTCACCGACGTTGTGATGCGCGTGCTCGACGTGGACTTGGGCGCGCCGGGCGACGAGCATGTGGTCGTCGACGCCATCCAGGACCACTACGCGCTCGGCGTCAGCGGGATCACAACTGCGGTGACGGAGCGCTCGCCGTCCCCGACGCCGGCCGCAGGGGTCGAGACGCCGATCGTGAACGAGTACACGTCGCAGACCGCGACCGTCGGCACGCTCACGCTCTCGGTGCAGGATCCGCAGGAGCGCGTGACGGCGGTCGAGGTGGCGACGCAGTCCGGGCGCGGCGCGGTGTCGGCGTGGATGGACGCGACGGCCATCACGGGCTCGCGCTACACCGGCATCGTGACGCTCGACCCGCTCAACGCGAGCCGCATCGCGTGGCGCGTCACCTACACCGCGCCGGGCAGTGGCGGCGCGGATGAGGAGCGCGTGATCGAGGGCGTGGTCGCGTTCGACCCCGCGCAGTCGCTCCCCGCTCCCGCGCTCTCGTACGCGTGGACGGGCGCCGATTCGGTGCTCGTCACCGCCGAGATGCCGAGCGGCGTCACGCTCGCGGGCGTGCGGCTCGTCGCCGACGACACCGATCCGCCGACGGCGGGCGAGGTCGCGGCGGCGGCACTCGACGCGGCCGCGCCGTACGCGCTCGCAGTCACCGGCATCGGCACCGGCGAGTCGGTTTACGTCGCGGCGCGCGCGGAGACGAGCGGCGGCGCCGTGACGTCGCCGCTCGCGCGTCTCACGATCACGCGCCCAGGCGTCAGCGGATCCGAGGGCAGCGGTGCGCTCGCGTTCGTGACCTACCGTGGCCCCAACCTCGACGACCCGCCCGAGATCGTGTACGACCGCGCGACGGGCGAACCGATCCTCTACCGCGAGCTCTGAGGCTCGCCTCTCCGCATGCCATTCCTCGATCAGGTCTCTGGGCTCGGCGCCCTCACGCCGGTCATTCTCAAGTCGGCCGACGATCCGGGTGCCATCGGCGCCGGGAAGCTGTGGGACAACGGCACGAAGGTGCAGCGCCGGAACGACGCGAACACCGGCTGGGAGCAGCTCACCGTCGCCCAGGCGCTCGCGGTCGCGTGGGCGGGCGTCAGCGGCAAGCCTACGACGCTCGCCGGATTCGGCATCACCGACGCCATCCCGGCGGGTGAGAAGGGGTCGGCGAGCGGCGTCGCGACGCTCGACTCGGGCGGCAAGATCCCGACGGCGCAGCTGCCCAACCTGGCGATCACCGACACCTTCACGCCGGCGAACCTGGCGGCGCGCCTCGCGCTCGCCGCGCAGCGTGGCGACGTCGCCAATCAGCTCGACACCGGCGTCTGGTACATCCTCGCGACCGACGATCCGACCGTCGACGCGAACTGGAAGCCGATCACGACGCCGAGCGGCGCGCCGAGCGGCAGCGCGGGCGGCGACCTGGCGGGCACGTACCCGAACCCGGCGCTCGCGGCGGTGGCTGGCCTCACTCCCGGCACCTACACGAACCCCAACATCACTGTCGACACGAAGGGGCGCGTCACCAACATCGAGGACGGGACCCCCGGCGGCGACACGAGCGCGCTGGAGGCGCGTATCGAGGACACCGAGGCGGAACTCGGACTGACCGTCGGCAACGGCTACGGGCTGCACAAGTGGTGGCGCGTGTACGTGACCGCGGGGCAGGGCGGCGACGGCTTCCACCTGCGCGAGGTGCGATTCCTCGACGCGCCGGGGGGCGCGGCGCTGTCGCTGGCGGGCGGCACGCCGTTCGCCAGCCACGGCGGCGAGGCCGCCCTGTTCGACGGGAACCTCGGGGGCGCCTATTTCGAGGCGGCTGGGCTGCCGGACTGGGTTGGCTACCAGTTCGCGACGCCGGTGAACGTCGGCTCGCTGCAGCTGCAGCCCGGCCCGTTCAACAACTACGGCCCCGGCACGTTCAAGCTCCAGTACAGCGACGACGGGATCACGTACACGGACGCCGAAGGCTGGGCGTACACCGGCGTGACGTGGCCGACGCAGGACCTGCGCGAATTCGCGCCACCGGCGACGCAGACGCTGAAGCAGCGCGTGCAGGCGTTGGAGGCGGGCAACGGGACGCCGGTGCGGCGCACGGCGCCGGCGAGCGCCACGGACGCCGGCACGCCCGGACAGATCGCGCTGGACGGCAGCTACGTCTACATCTGCACGGCGGTGAACACATGGAAGCGAGCCGCCATCGCCACGTGGTGACGCCCCAGCCCCGGCTCGCGTCGATCGACTGACCTGCACGCCCGGGCCGCACGCCCGCTGACAACTTCTCGCCGCTCTCCCGCGGCTCTGCCTCGATCGCTGAGGCGGAGCCGCGTTTCGTGCTTCCCCCTCTCCTGCCCCGGCCATGGCCGACGCGTCTCCCCACCGCGAGCACCACGACGCGGATCCGCCGCTCCACCTCGAGAAGCGCTCCGGCAGCGATCGCCGGCGCCCCGCGATCTCGCGAGATGCCGACGGCTACCACATTAGCACGCGCGCGCTGGCGGCGATCGTCGCCGTCGTCACGGCCGTCTCCGCGCTCTGGGTCCCGCTGAAGGCCGTGTGGAAGATCACCGAGCTGCCGCGCGCCTTCGAGCAGCTCAGCGGCACCCTCGGTCGCGTGGACTCCACGCTCATTCGGTTCGGCACCCGTTTCGACGTCATGGAGCGCGACGTCACGGACCTAAAGCAGCTCGCGCCGCGCGTCCAGCAGCTGGAGACGCGGGCGGCCGGCTACGACGCGGCGAAGAGCGCGGCGGACGCGCTCCACGAGCGCGAGGAGCGCCGCCTCACCGCGCTCGAGCAGGAACGCCGACGCGGCGGCGGCTCGTGATCGCGCAGCCCGAACTGCGGCGCGTCGCTGGCGAGGCAACACTCCGCGAGCTGCTCGCCGACTACGACTGCTACGACCGGCGCCGCGGCGTCCGCATCGTGGTGCCCGCGGGCTTCCGGCTCGACGGGCCGTCAGTGCCGCGGCTCGCGGCGCCGCTGGTGACGCGCGAGGACCTGAAGGACGCCGCGCCCACCGTGCACGACTGGTTCTACGCGCGGGGCGGCGAGATCGACGAGGAGATCGCCGGCGGCCACGTGCTGCAGCACAGCTACAGCCGCGCGGAGGCCGACCTCCTGTTCCTCGTGCTGCTGCTGCTCGACGACGTCGTGCCGTGGCGCGCGTGGATCTCCTACGTCGCCGTGCGGCTGCGCGGCGCCTCGCACTGGCGCGGCGACGGCGTGCGCGTCCAGCGCGCGATGCGCCGCGGCTGGACGCCCGGCCTGCAGCGTACCGCGCTCTGCGCGACGCCCCTCCTGGAGGACGCATGTCCCTGATCTCTGCTGCCGCGATGACCGCGGCGTTCGATGCCGCGGTGTCCGTCGTGTTCGGCCACGAGGGCGGCTTTGCACTCCATGCCGACGACCCCGGCGGCGCGACGAAGTTCGGGATCACGCAGGCGACGCTCGCCGCGTGGCGGAAGCGCCCGGTCACCGTCGACGACGTCCGCAGCCTGTCGCGCCTCGAGGCGAAGCGCATCTACCGCGCGCGCTACTGGCGCGGCACCGGGGCCGAGCTCTGTGCCGAATTCGGCCGGCCCCGCCTCGCGCTGCAGCAGCTCGACTGGGCCGTCAACGGCGGCCCGAAGGCGCGCTGGTACCTGCAGGCCGCGTTGAACGCCGTCGCCGACGTGGGCGCGCGGCCGCTGGTCGTCGATGGGATCCATGGCCCCGCGACGCGCGCCGCGCTGCAGGCGCTCGACGAGCCCGACGAGCTGGCGGCGTGCGACGCCTACGGACGCTACCGGTGGGCGCACCACCGGATCCGCGCGGCGGTCGGCACGGCGGCCGACGTCGCGCTGCTCGACGAGGCGCGCATCCCCCAGCGGCTGCGCCCGCGTCCCAACCCCGACGTCCGCCGCTGGCTCGACGTCTGGGGCAACCGGCTGCACGAGAACGCGATCGCGTGCGGCCTCTCGCCGTTCCCCCTCAAGCCCTACGACTCGTGATCTCCCGTACCCTCCGCGTCGCGGCCGCGCTGCTGACGCTCGCCACGCTGTGTGTCCTGCTGCTCCCGTTCGCCGCGCACGCGCAGGTGACCGTCGTCGCGCCCACCGCCGCCGACACGCTCCCGCCCCTGCGCCAGCTGCCCACGTGGGCGAAGGGCAACCTCTGCCCGCAGGTCCGCGACACCTCGCTGCGCGGCTTCACCTCGACGACGGGCATGGGCTTCCGGCCCGTGACCGACAGCGGCGCGAGCGTCCCCGCCGTACGCCGCGAGTCGTGGGCGTGGATGCAGAGCGGCGATCGCCTGCTGCGCGCCTGGATCACCGTGCGCGCGTACCCGAAGACGCCGGGCATCGCGCCCACCATCTACTGCCTCGGCTACGCGCAGCGCGTCTACGCGTCGACGGGGAAGCTCGCCGGCGTGGTCGCCTGGCGGTGGTACGCGCCGAGCCTGCGGAGCGGCGCGGTCGGCGAGTACGTCGAGGCCTGGACGCTGCCCGCGACGCACGCGGAGCGCTACCGGTTCGAGATCCTCAGCGGGTTCGCACGCTACGGCGCCATCCCGGTGCACTGAGCAGCACCTCGCCGCGCAGAACGGCCCTCGGTCACGCGACCGGGGGCCGTTCTGCGTAGCGGGCGCCGAAGTTCGTGCGCGCCCAAGTCGCCCGCGCGTCGGCGATCGCCGCGCGCACTCGGTGCATCGGGTAATGCCTGACGCCCCCGATGCCGGCCACGAAGACGGCACCGTCGTCGTCGATGCGCAGCGTGTCCTGCTCGGCCGAGGCGAGAAACGCGAGGTCCTCGTCGCTGAGCGGGATCCCGTCGGCGTCCTGCGCGACGTGGCGCAGCTGCTCGACGTCAGCCGCGTTCAACGCTCGCGGCATAGGCCAGCGCCGCCCCCAGGCTGATTAGAGCGTTGCCAGTGCCTCGTCGATGTACGAGAGGCGCGACGTGTCGGGCAACTCAAGATCGTCGGAGAACACGAAGACCTCCGTTCCCTGATACGACTCGATCGCGCTGTACTGCAGCGAGTACGTGAACTGCCGCCGGTCCCGGTAGAGGTCGAGGATCGTCGGGTGGCCGTCGTACGAGACAAGCCATGGTCGCTGCAGCTTCTGCTGAATCGTCGATGCAAGCCGTCCGTGATCCTCAGGCTCGTACGTGTTTAGGTAGAGCCGTTCCGCGCGCTGAAAGTACGGCGGGTCGCAGTATACCAGCGTGGACTCGGGCAGTTTCGGAACGCGCGTCGTCATGAACTTCTCGGCGTCCATGTTGCTGACCGAGATCTGCCGTCGCTTGTTGGCGATCAGCTGAATGCGCGTGATCAGCTCCGTCCGCGGAAACCGAGCGTCGATGCGCCACTTGCCCACCTGTTCCTTGCCGCCGATCACACCGGCAGTCAAGACGCCAGACCGGTTGCAGCGGTTCAGAAAGAAGGTGCTGAACCCGAGCTCGAGGAGATCGTGGTCATCGGGATGGCGGACCACTTCGCGGTGCCGCCGCCACGCCTCCAGGGTGAGGGAGACGCGGGAGATCTTCCGGCAGAACTCCTCGGTCTGGTCGAGGATCGATTTCCAGAAGGCGTAGATGTGGCGCGACGAGTCGTTCAGGTAGACACGGCTCACCTTCCGGTCCATCAACAGCTCCATGGCGACCCCGGCTCCGCCCGCGTACGGCTCGGCGTAGGCCCAGCCGTCGGCATCGTTGGCCTCCAAGATCTCGGCGATGAACGGCGCGAGGCGTTGCTTGCCGCCGGGATAGCGAAGCGGGGTGCGATAGCGAGGCATATCAGCGGCGAGGGGAAGGTCGCATGGTCACTCGTTCATCGCCTGCAACAGCGGGAAGACGTTGAAGAAGCGCGACGCGGCCTCGCGCGGCGTCACCGTGAACGTCGGATGATGCACAAGCTGGTTCATCGAGGTGACAGAGAGCAAGCTCTCCGGAGTAGCCAGCTCCGTGAGGGCGCCGTGCAGACGCTTCTGCACTGCCTGGTTCTTCTTACCGTTCGGCAGCTTGATCATGTGCTCCGCCACGTCGCGCAGCACCTCGACCAGCTTGCGATCATTCCCCTGTGCATCGACGGCCTTCGGCCCGTTCGGATCGGGATGGTCCGCACAGTAGGCCTTCGCGGAGATCTCGAACATGCTACGCAGCACGAAGAGGAACGCGTGCGGCGTGCGCGTGATGTTCATGCGCTCGATCTCGCCCTTCAACGTCACGACCTTCTCACGATTGGTGCCCTTCGGGACGAACGCCTTCATCGCGCTCACCACGGCGCGCGGATCACTGGTGGACGAGGCGGCGGGCTTGCCGTTGTCCGTCTCTTCGTCACTGCCGGCCTCCTTGCCGCGGTCCTGGCCCGTGCCCTTCGCGCCTGCGCCGGTCGATCCATCGCCCCGATCCCCCTTCTGACTCGCACTGTCGCCGCCTCCCGCCGTACCGCCTGCGCGCGCGCTCCCTCCCGACTCCTGCGTTTTCTCCTCGAGCGCCGGCAGTCCGTACTTGATGCCGTAGTCCTCACGGGTGCTGCGGAGCTGCTCGTAGCCGAGCTCCTTCGAACCGATGTCGAAGATGATCGCCTCGAGAGAGGCACGGTGCTTGGCGTTCTTCAGGTTCGGGTACGCCGTTGCGAGCGCCCGCGCAGAACCGAGGCCCAAGCGCGGCGCGGTCCGCTTCATCGCTTCTTCCAGGACTGTCAGCGGGAAGATCGCCGCCCACGCAGACCGCAGGTGCATGGGCAGGTTCTTCGCGCTGGCGAGGTACTGTTCGAGGAGGTCGAGCGCCGGCTCGCTGGCGCCAGCCTCGTCCCGGTTGTGGCGGGCACGTGCCACGGCGTTCCACTGGTCGCGGCCCGCCTTCTCTCCCTTACCATGCGCGAGGCGAACGATGCGGTCCACCTTCTTCGCGTCGCGTGGCGGAAAGACCGCGCAGGGCACACGGTCATTGTCGCGGAGCCACTCCTCGGACAGGGCCGCGATGGCGTCGACGATGTGCTCTGGGACGTTCAGCTTCTTGGCGGAAAGCTGCCCCTGAATGAGCTTGAGCGCGGCGACGCGGCGATTCCCTTCGCGCACGACGAGCGACCCATCGTCCTGGCTGAGAACGATGATGTTCTCCGTTTGCAGGTAGCCGTCGTCTAGAATGCTCTCGACGAGTGCCCAGAACCGATCCGGGCTGGTGCTGATCATCGCCTCGACCGCGGCGAGCTGCGAGCGCTGGCGTGGGGTGCGAAAGTTCGCCTGGTCGAGTAGAAGCTCAGCGACGGCGACGGACTTGAGTTGGGCCATTGGCTGGACTGGCGAGTCGGTGCGGGCGATCCATCCTCAGCTCGTCGTCGAGCCTAGCGATGCGGGTCGGGCGGCATTCTGGCCATGGTCGTGCTTCGCATGCGTCACTCGAGCACCCCGCGGCGCTTCGACCGCATCTCGGCCTCGCTCCGCAGCGTGTCCGGCACGTCGACCGGGATGCGGCGGATCGGCGGGCTGAGGTGCGTGCCGAGACGCACGAGCAACTCGTGCACCTCACCGATCGCCGGCCGTGCCGCATCGAGTTCGCGCTGCGCCAAGTCGAGCATCAGCTGATACCGATCGTCCTGCGACTCGGCCGGCAGCATCCACGCGACCTCGCGCCCGTCCGCCTCGCGCACGACGGCGAGGATGCGTTCGCCGTCCGGATTCTCCGGATCGACGATCCAGCGTCCCCCGCCCTCCTCGCGCTTCAGCTCCGCGGGAAGGCCGTCCCAGGCAGCGCGCGACATGCCGACGGTGCGCATCACGACGCCGCCACCTGGCGCAGCGCAGCCGCGCGCTCAGCGAGGACCGCGAGCACGCGCCGCCGGTTCTCGCATTCGGAGTACTTCGCGAGGATCACACGGCGCAGCCGCGCGAGACGCAGCTCGTCGGTGCACTCCTCGACCTGCTCGAGGATCTCGCGGGCGAGCGTCGTCTCCATCCGTCGCTCAGTGCACCTTCGTCGTAGACCGGTGCGCGATGCGTACCATGCGCCCCTGCGTGTCGAACAGGATCGCCATGTGCGCACCGGAGCCCGTGCCGACGGCCGTGCCCCGCGAGTACTGCCACTGCAGGAGCTTCGTGCCGTCGGGCATGTTCGTCTCCGCCGAGATCGGCCCCAGGAGGCGCGTCGCGTCGGCGATCGTAGACGTGCCAGGCGTGAGCTGATCGGCCTTTGCCGGGTCGAACTTGTTGCCGACGGTGACGCACGCGCAGAGAAGCGCGAGCGCCCCGGCGATCGCAAAGCGGCGCATCAGGACCTCAGAGGCGAGGGATGAAGCGGGGGCCACCGAGCAAGAGCGACGCGAGGAACTCCGCCTCGCCCTCGCGCGGATCGTGGCCCTCGAAGTAATCCATGTTGTAGACGTGCTCGTACCGACCGGTGGCGCAGCCCTCGACGTGCAGCTTGTAGTGCGCGTACTCGTGGGCCGCGTAGTACGTGTGCCGGCGCGGCGAGCGCTTATCGACGAGGATCACCCACTCGCCGTCGATGCCCAGCAGCTTCCCCGGCCGCGGCATCGGGCGGACGAGGAGCGCGATCCCCTCGCGTGCCAGGATGCGGCGCAGTGCGGGCCACGTGAGCTCGCGCCGAAGCTCGTGGTGCTGCCGCTGCATCTGCTGGTAGAGCCGAACGATTGCGTCGTCGTTCACGCAGTCAGCGCGTTGCGGCGTGCAGGCGAAGCGCGGGCAGGCCGCGCTTCTCCCGGCGACGAACGAGCAGCAGGCGAATCGCGTCCGTCATCGCCTCCAGCTCGAGGAGATGATCATCGTCGGTCATCTCCTGGCGTCGTCCGTCGAAGTTGTACGTGTAGTTGTCCGGTCGCGTGAGCAGGTTGCGCGCGGAGGTGAGCTCCTCCTCCATCGCGCCCGCCTCCGACAGCTCGGCGAGGAAGCGGTAGACGAAGGCGCGTGCCCGCGGCGAGAAGTGATGCGGGAGCGACAACGGCATCGTCGCCGTCATCCCCTCTGATGTCGATTCCAGCGCGACGGCTGGATCCCCCGAGGTGAGCACTCCCTCGGTGACCCCTAGAGCGTTGGCCAAGCGCTCGAGCGTCGGCGCCGACGCCCGTCCCTCGGAATACGCCTGATAGAACTGCTGCCGAGGCACCCCGGCCGCTCGGATGAGCGAGGACGCCGTGAACTCTCGCACGGCCATCAGCTCGCGCAGTCGGTCAGGGAGGGCCGGATAGGCCAGAAGGGGCGGCTTGCCAGACAATCGGGACAACCCTGTTGACGTCTGTCTGAATTGTCTGTATTGTCTTCCAGACACGGTTCCGACGGATTTCCGAAACGGCTCAGCCAAGGTAGCCCCGTGAACGCAGCGAGCAAGGACGGCACGCCCGAGACGGCGCGGGTGCGCGACGAGTGGATGTCGCTCAACCAGGCCTGCCTCGCCCTCGAAACGCACCGCGAGGATGTCCTCCACCGCGCCATCGCGGGGGAGCTGACCGCCCAGCGCATTGCCGGCCGCACGGTGATCTCCCGCGCCTCGGTCGAGGCAGCGCAGGCGGCCGCGGCGGCCCTCGCCCCCAGCACCTGACCGCACATCGCCCCACACGGGGCGCCCTGCCGTCGGGGTCCGGCGGCGCATCGTAGCATCGGAGAGACCGGATGCACTCCCACGACCTGCGCCCCGCGGTGGCACCCGCCGGCGCGCATCGCCTCAGCGGCCGCAGCGAGCCGCCGGCGCCGACCCTCGTCAGTACGCTGACGCGCCGTGCGCTGATCGCCCGTGCGGGCCGCGAGCTCGCGGCCGAATTCGGCATGGAGTTGCCGCGCATCGTGCGCACGCTGCCGGCGTTCCCGGAGCCGCGGATGCTCTTCAGCGACGCGCAGCGCCGTCCGCTGACCATGTACACGCTCGGTCAGGGTCTCGCGGCCGCGGCCCTCGCCGGTGCGCCGCTCGAGCACGTGCTCGAGCCCGGGCTTCGCCTCGTGTCCTGGACACGCACGCTCTACGGCGCGGATCCGGTGCCGCTCGCTGACACGTGGGCGCACGCCGCGCGCGAGTCCGCGGAGAGCACGATCGCCTCGGGGGCGGTGCTCGGCGCCCGTCTCGACCTCGGCGTGATCGACCGCGCGATCGCCGAGGCCACGGAAGCGATCGCCGCGAACGAGCAGCTGCTCACGCAGCTCCGCGTCGCCCGCAGCGCCGCCGTCAACCGCTCGCAGCTGCGCCTGACCTGATGCGCCGACGCCGGCGCCGGCCCGCGCGACGTGGCGGGGCCTGAACGACGGCGCGCCGCCACAGGCCGCGGAGAACCGCGGGGCACCCTGCGACGGCGCTGACCGGATGGACGGCAGGACTCGGGGTCCGGCCGCCTGCTCTCAACATCGCACCACCGAGGCTCTCGAACAATGGACGCCACGCCCCGCTCCGCCTCCTCCGCGATCGCGACGCCCGCCGGCAGCACGGCGACGTCGCCCGCGGCCGAGCCCCGGCGCTCCCCGCTCGACTCCAAGCGCCTGCTGCTCTGTGGCGCGATCCGCCGCGTGCGCCACGACCTGCAGGGCGCGATCGACGAGCCGTCGGCGCAGCGCTACCGCCGCGAGCTCTCGCTCCTGCTGCAGTCTCGCGCGCAGCTCGACACGCCGCGCGACCCCGCACTCGTGCGCTACTGGGTCTACGCGCCGGCCAACGAGCCCGCGGACCTGCCGCCCGAGGGCCGCGTGTCGCGCCTCGTGATGCTCGACCACACCGCGACGCCCGCGCGCGAGCGCCTCTTCCTCGTCGACGACGTCGAGACGTGGCTGCCGCTCGACGGCGAGCTGCACCCGGAGTCCGGCGAGATCGTCCCGGCTGGCCGCGACTCGTACGTGCTGACGCCCGCGGGACACATGGCGGCGACGATGCCGGCCGCGCCCGAGACGCCCGTGCGCCGCGCGCCGCTCGCGGACGACGCCACGGACGCCGACGTCGCGCACGCGACGGCCGTCGATCGGGGGGCGTGCTGAGCATGCGCACTTCCGAGACGGACGATAAGAAGGTGTGGGCCTCGCTCGCCGCGCCGCTGACCGCGCCCACCACGCCGCCGCAGAGTGAGGACCTGCGCGTGCGGCTCGACACGGTGGTCGCCGGCGAGTGGGACCTCACGCTCGACCTGCTGCCGAAGGCGGACGACGTGCGCCGCGACGGACGGCTCGAGGAGAAGCCGTACGCGTTCAAGGCGCGGCTGCAGATCCTCGGCGTGATCCGCGAGGGCATCGGGACGGGCGACGACTACGCGGCGGCCGCCGAGGCGGCGTTCCGGCGCGCGGCGCTGCACTTCGGCATCGGCGCCGCGCCCGTGGCGCAGGCGGTGGCGTGATGCCGTCGATCCCCACCGACCCGCAGGCGCGCGCGGTCCTCTGCTTCTTCGTCGGGCTGCTCCTGCTCGCGCTGCTGGTGGCGAGCATCGCCGGCCGCCACGCGCTGCAGCGCCGCCGCGAGGAGAAGCGCCTAGCGAAGCTCGCGTCTCCCGAGCCGAAGCCCGCCGCGATCTCGCAGGACGAGATCACCGCGAACCTCGCGGACATCAGCAGCGCCGTCGACGGTCTGCGCGCGCGCGTCGCGGCGTCGCCGTCGAAGCACTTCACCCCGGCCACCCGGCCGCTCCACCCGCCCAAGGAGGCCACGCATGCCCAGCACTAAGACCGGCGCTCCCGCGTCCGACGGCGTCGCGCAGGCGGTCGCGCAGGCCGTCGAGACGGTCACGGGCAAGCCCGCGCGCATCGTGTTCAACCAGTTCGTCGACGGAGAGCTGCTCGCCGACCTGCGCGCCGTGGGCGTGCCAATGACCGGCATCCTGGACACCGAGGGGCCGGCCAACGCCGAGGAGCTCGACGGCGTGGTCGTCGCGACGGTGCCGCAGGATGCGGCGACGCTCGACGCGATGGCGAGCACGCTGCTCCGCCGCATGGCGGACCTCGATGCGGACCTCGCGCAGTTCAAGCGTGCGCACCAGCTCGAGGCGGACGCGCTGAAGGCGCGGTACGAGCGCCAGACGGCCGGGCTCACGATCGAGCGCGGGCGCCTGGAGGCGTGGGTCCGGGATCTCGCGCGCGTGCAGAAGACGCGCGGCGGCTTCGGGAAGAAGCAGAGCCGCGACGTCGGCTACGGCACGTACGGCGTGCGCGCGATCGCGTCGCGCCTGGAGATCGCCGACGAGCGCGCGTTCGTGCCGTGGGCCGAGCAGGAGGCGCCCGAGCTGCTCCGCGTCACGGTGAAGCTGCCGCTCGCCGAGGCGCAGCAGTACCTGACGACGGCCGAGCTGGCGGCGGTGAAGCGCGAGGTGCTCATCACGCCGGTGAAGGAGTACGTCGAGCGGAAGGCGGCCGAGGCGAAGGCCGCGGAGCAGCCCGCGCCCGCGCTGCCGCCGGGCATCGTCCGCACGGCCGAGGAGCTCGAGACGTACGCGAAGCCGGCGCCGCTCGCGAAGGGGGGCGCATGAAGCTCGCGATCTCCGAGGCGCGCCGCGCGCAGCTGCGCGACGCGATGCGCCAGCTGCTGCAGAAGAGCGAGCGCGAGACCGCGGCGCGTCAGCGGCTGTCGGCCATCGAAGGGGTCGACGCCGCGTACCGCACGCACTGCGCGAACGTGGGCGAGACCTCGCCCGCCGTCGTGAGCGTGCTCGGCCCGAACGTCGAGCGCGTGCAGCAGGCACTCGACCACGCGTGCACGATGACCGACGCCGCGATCGACGCGACCATCGACGCGATCGCCGACGCGGTGCTCGACGCGGTGCTCGACGCGGTGAACAACGCGGTGACCGTCCACGCGGACGAAGACGCCGGCGCCCTGGTGGGCGCGGGAGTCGTCGCGTGAGCACGTCCGCCAACACCGCCGCCGCTGCCGCGCCGCTGCAGCTCGATCGCCTGCGCGACCCGTTCGTGCCGACCGACATCGAGTGGCGCGTGCAGACGGCGGGCGAGAAGAACGGGAAGCCGTGGGCGCGCGTGCTCGCCTACGTCACCAACCGCGCGATCATGGACCGCCTCGACGAGGTGGCGGGCCCGGGGCGCTGGCAGAACGTGTTCAAGGAGGGCCCCGCCGGCGGCGTCGTCTGCGGCCTCGCGATCTACGTCGACGCGGTCGTCGGCTGGGTCACGAAGTGGGATGGCGCCGAGAACACGGACGTCGAGCCGGTGAAGGGCGGGCTCTCCGGCGCGATGAAGCGCGCGGCCGTGCAGTGGGGCATCGGGCGCTACCTGTACGACCTGGAGGAAGGCTGGGCGGTCGTCTCCGACAGCGGCCGCTTCTCGGCGAAGACGAAGGACGGGAAGTGGTTCAAGTGGGATCCGCCAGTGCTGCCCAACTGGGCGCAGCCGCAGGCGCGGGCGGCCACCGCGGCGCAGGTGCAGCGCATCGAGCAGCTGCTCGCGGCCGTGAAGGACGAGAAGGTCACGCGCCAGGTGCGCGCGCGCCTCACGAACGGGCTGACCGAGCAGGCGGCCGACGAAGCGGTGCGCTTCCTGGAAGCGCGCGCGGCCTGAGGCGCGAACCGTGGCCGCCCCCGCTCTCATGCGCCGCGATCCGCGCGACAAGTCCGACCTGTGGGGGGCGCTCGCCGCGCCCCTCGCCGGCGGCGTCGCGCTCACGTCCGGCGCGCTGCGCGAGCGCTTCGACGCCGTCGTGCCGGGCGAGTGGGACTTCACGCTCGAGCTGCTGCCGCCGATCGCCGCGCACGGCGTCGACGTGTGCGCGTTCAAGGCGACGCTGACCATCCTCGGCGTGAAGCGCCAGGAGGTCGGCACGGGGCGCGACTACCCGGCGGCCGCCGAGACGGCGCTCGTGCGCTGCGCGGGCCTGTTCGGGATCCGCGGCGACGTGCCGTCGGCGGCCGAGGCTCCGGCACCGTCGGCGCGCGCCACGGTCGCGCCGGCGACGTCGCGCGAGGCGGCCGCCACCGCGATGACGCTCGAGCAGGCGCTCGCCTACCCGTTCCCGTTCCGCCGCGGCACGCCGCAGCACGGCAAGCCGCTCCGCACGTTCGAGATCGACGGCCTGCAGGAGGTCGCCGAGTGGATCGGCAAGCGGCAGCGGGAGACGGGGAATCCCGACTTCCACGCCGAGCCGCTGGCGGCCATCACGATGGTGCTCGCGCACCTCGAGTCGCTGCAGACGGCGCTGCCGCTCGACATGCCCGCCGTCGAGCCGCCCGCCGACGGGCGCGTGCCGCCGCCGGGCCCCGTCTCCGCGGCGCTCGCGGCGCCCCAGGCCGCGCCGGATTCGGCACCCGCACCCCTCGCCGTCGTCGAGCTGACGCGCCAGCTGTGCGCGCCCCTGGACGACCCGCGCCTGCCGGCGGGCGTCGCGAAGAGACTGCGCCGCCAGCTCGGCGACGGTGACCTGCGCGACCAGGCGGCGCTCGAGCGCGCGGTCGACCAGGTGCGCGAGGCGCTTGGCGAGCCGCCGCGCGCGACGACGGCGATCGCGCATCCCGAGAGCGTCTACGTGCGCACGCAGCACCTGAACGCGCTGCTGCAGCGGCCCGACCTCGACGTGAAGGTCGCGGAGCACGTGCGCCGCCAGCTGATCAACGGCGAGCTCGCCACCGGCGACGCGCTCGAGCGCGCCATCTCCCGCGTCGAGCGCGAGCTCGCGCTGCCCTTCTGAGGCACGTGTCCATGCGTGAACCCGACCACGATCGTCTGCGCGACGAGCACGAAGCCGCGCAGTACTCCGAGCACCTCGCGCAGACCGTCGTCGCGCACGTGTTCGGCGAGGCCGCGCTCATCGACGTCTCCGCGCGCGAGCGCCTGGAGGCGCTGCTGCAGCGCACCGACGACGCGACGCTCGCGACACTCGCGTCGCACACGTGCCCCGCGCCGACGCCGCCGGCGTACGAGCCCGCGTACGAGGCGGGCGCCGACGACGACCTGCCGTTCTGATGAGCGACGCCCTCGTGCCGGTCGTCGCCGGCGATGATCCCGCGGACGTCGCGCGCCTCGAGCGCTTCGCGCACCTGCGCGCGTGTCCCGCGTGCGGCGCCGCGCTGCAGGCGGACGCGCCCGGGGCGACGTGCGCCGCGTGCGGGCGCGTCCTCGCGTGCCCGACGCACACCGCCTGGCCGGCGCGCCTCAAGGGCTTCCTGCTCGCGCTCTACGGCCACCGGCGGCAGCACGCGTGGCTCTCCGAGGACGATGTCTGGCGCGTGCTGCTGGTGGACGGCGTGAACGGCGGCACCGCGCACTACATGGGCATCGCCAAGCGGCCGACCGCCGACGAGGCGTACGCCATCGCCGAAGAGCGCATGGCTGAGTGGGTAGCCGCGGGCTGCCCCGTCGACCGCGCAGGCCTCGACACGCTGTGGGCGCGGTGGAATCCGCGCCACGGCGCGCCGAACGCCTTCCCCTCCTACCCCGACCCGGGCGCGACGCGCGCCCGGTGACCGACGCCCCAGGACCCTCATGCCCACGCTGAAGACGGAGAACGACCAGCAGCAGCTGCTCGCGGCCGCAGACGCCCTCACGGTGGCCGCTGGCGCCGCGAAGGGCCTCGCCCGCGCGAACCTCGAGGTCGACCTCGGGGAGCGCTGCAGCCTGCCCTACAAGCGCCGCTCGAAGCTGCAGGAGAAGCGGGACATCGCCGAGGACCGCTTCCGAGCCGCGGTGCGCCGAGTGGCGCCCGCACTCCTCCCCCTCGGCGTGGAGATCTGACCGGATGAACCGACCGAAGAAGGGCGCCGCGGCACCGGCGTCCGCGCCCACGACCCCGCTCGCCGACGCCGGCGAGCTGCGCACGATCGGCACGGCGCTGATCGACCCGAGCCCGTACCAGCCGCGCAAGGAGTTCGACGCGACGGAGCTGCAGAACCTCGCCGACAGCATGGCCGCCAACGGTCTGCTGCAGCCGATCACCGTGCGCTTCACGGGCACCGAGCACCGCGAGCGCTACGAGCTGATCGCCGGCGAGCGTCGCCTGCGCGCGGCCAAGCTCCTCATGTGGGAGACGATCCCCGCCGTCGTGAAGTCGATCGACGACGCGGCCGCGGCGACGCTGGCCACGATCGAGAACCTGCAGCGCGCGAACCTCGCGCCGCTGGAGGAGGCGGAGGCGTTCGCGGCGCTGATGAAGGCGAACGGCTGGACGCAGCAGCAGCTCGCCGAGCGCCTCGGCGTGCCGCGCACCTCGATCGGCGATCGCGTGCGGCTGCTCTCGCTGCCGACGGTGTGGCTCGACGAGATCCGCGCGGGCACTGTGCTGCAGGTCTCGCACGGCGCGGTCCTGCACCCGTACACCGACTGCCCCGAGGCGGTGCACGCGGCCGCCTTCGAGCTCGCGACCAAGTCGTACGAGTGGCGGGACGCGCGCAGGGCGAAGCGGCCGGTGTCGATGGACGCGTTCCGGCGCATCGTGCCGCAGGCCTACGGCCCGTCGCTCTGCACGCTCAACACGAGCGGCTACGACCGCTGCCCGTTCAACCCGGCGGAGTACTCGGGGCCCGTCGTGACGGTGGCGCGGTACGCCAACCACACGCCCGAGCGCATGGCGGCCGACCCGACCATCTGGAAGCCGCTCGCGGCCGCGGCGCGGGAGAAGAACACGGACTCGGAGAGCGCGAGCCGCAGCAGCGACGCGCGCCCGGTGGCGAAGGCCAAGGTCGGGTATGGGGACGCGCGACACGAGGCCGCGATCACGCTGCCGCGCGGCACCGAGATCGCGCGCGCGACGCAGTCGAGCGGGAAGGTCGCCGGGGTGACGGTGCTCACCACGCCCGATGCGCGGTGGGACGTCGAGGGCGCACTGCGCAACGTCGACGTCGAGCTGCTCGAGGCCGCGCTCGCGCCGGAGGGCAAGGTCGCGAAGGGGACGCTCGTGCGCGTGGCGTTCCCGTACAACAACGGGATCGATCGCACCGCGACGCGCGACAAGGCGGCCGTGAAGGCGGCGCGGGACGCTCACGCGGTGCGCTGGGCGGGGCGGCTCGCGGCGCTCGAGGCGGCGTACCCGGCGCAGGCGGCCGCCGCGATCGCGCAGCACGCGGTCAGCGGCGCCGGCGCGCGCGCGCTGCTGCTCCGCATCGTCGGCGACGACGAGTGGCACGACGACGAGGCGCGCGTCGTCGGTGGTGTGGCCGCGTCGATCGACCTCACGCCGCCGGCGGGCAGCATCGAGCCACGCCCAGACGGGCGGCGCAAGACGCCCGCGAAGCAGGTCGTGCGCGAGACGCGCGCCTTCCTGGAAGCGCTGCCGCTGGTGGACGTCGAGCGCCTGGCGGCCGCGGTCGCGGCCCAGGTGAGCGGCGCGCTCGCCACGCCCGCCGAGGCGCTCGAGCGCGAGCAGGAGGCCGAGCGAAAGGCGTACGCCGAGCGCCGGGTGCCGTGGATCGAGGGCAGCGGCGGGCCGCTCGCATCGATCGACGACGACGACGAGGACGAGGACTTCGACGAGGACCTGCTCGACGACGAGGACCTCGACGACGAGGACCTCGACGAGGACGATGACGACGAGGCGGACGAGGACGAGGAGGATCTCGACGGCCTCGACGACTTCGACGACGTCGACGACGAGGGCGAGGACGAGGAGGATCTCGACGACGAGGACGACGCGGGCCTGTTCGGTGACGAGCCGCAGGAGAGCCCGGCACTCGCCGACGTCGCGCCGACGAAGCGCGGCCGCGGCGCGGGCCGTACGCGCACGCCGAATCCGGCGCCGGCGATCGCCGCGGGAGGTGCCTCGTGAGCCGCGGCGGCTTCATGCCCTCCCTGGGCAGCGATCCCCTCGGCGACGTGCCGGGCTACCTGCGCAGCCACATCGAGGCCCGCGGCAACGGATCCAGCGCGCCGGCGCCGGCCGTCGTCGCCACGCCCGCCGTCGTGACGGAGCCGCCGATCGCGCCGGCGCCGCTGGCGGTCGAGGCGCCGCCGGCCGACGAGCCGGAGGCGCTCACCGGCGCGCGTATCGAGGAGGCGCGCGTCGCGCGCGGCTGGTCGAAGCTCCAGTTGGCCAAGGCGAGCGGCCTTGCATGGTCGACCGTCCGCAACGTCATCGAGCGCGGCACCGAGCCGTTCACGAACGTGCGCCTGCGTCGCTCAGCCGAGCATCTGTGGGCCACGCTGCAGCAGGCCGACGACGTCGGCGACGCGAGTGAGTCGACCGAGTCGGAGGAGGAGACCGAGGTCGCGGCCGGGGCGCCCACCCCGCGGCGTGCGCGTGCGTCCACGCGCCGCGCGGCGCCGGCGCCGGTGGTGGACGACGTCGCGACGCCGGCGCCCGGGCTCACGCGCGCGCACGTCGAGGCGCTCGCGTCGTTCCTGCCGCCCACGGAGGTGCTCGAGACCGCGCGGCGCACGCCGGGCCTGACGCTCACGCCCGCGTGTGAGCTCGCGCTCGAGGCGCTGCAGCAGCTGCGCGAGCAGGCGGACGTTCTGGAGCGCGGCCTCGACCAGCGCCCCATCTCCCACCGCTCCAACTGAGGAAGCACCGATGGACGTCGCAACGATCACGATGCCGCCCGCGGAGGCGCGGGCGAAGCTCGCGGAGTACCAGGCCTCGCGCCGGCTGCGCAGCGACGCGGAGTACCAGCAGGCAGTGACCGCGTACACGGCGCTCGCGGAGGGGACGCCGATCCTCATCCTCTCGCAGGTGATCGCCGACGCGCCGCGCGACGCGAGGGGGCGACCGCACCTCGCGATCGCGCGCGCCGACCGCCGGCAGGTGAAGTACGAGAACGCGCCGTGGCGGCTCGGCGCCGGGTGGGAGCGCTTCGACTCCGACTTCGTGCGGACGCGCGGCCCTGCCGCGCGCGACGCGACGATCGACGTGCAAACCCGCCGCGAGCCGACCGGATACGTCAGCGGCTACGCGATGGTACCCATGGTGCCGCCGGCGGTGGCCACGGGGCACGACCTCACGCAGCGCTTCATCCTGTGGGAGGTCGAGGCCTGGGCGGACCGGCAGATCGGCGTGCAGCCGGACCGAGATCCATACCTCCTCACGCGCATCGCGCCGGACTGCTACGCAGTCGTCGGCGAGTGGGATCTCACGGACGTCGAGCGCGCGATCATGCGCGGGCGGCGCTGATGCGGACCACGCCCGCCACCGCGCACCGCGCGCAGCCGGCGCCGAAGAGCGCGAAGGCTGCGCGTCCCGTGCCGACGCTGCCCAAGCGGTACCTGAACACGGCCGAGGTCTGCCACGTCTACGGCTGCACGCCCGACTACCTCGAGTCGGTCTCGGTCGCCGACCTACCGCGCAACAAGCGGGGGCACCGCACGGTGCTCTACGACGTGATCGACTGCGAGCGTCACTTCGCCAGCTTCCGCATCGCCGGCGACGAGGGATCGGCCGGGCGCCGGGAGCTACCGACGGCGCTCCCCGTCGCCGTGCACGTCAGCGCCGCCTGACCCGCAGCCGACGACACCGACGTATGCCGCGCAAGCGTGTCTGGGGCCGCAAGCTGGAGAAGCCCGCAGAGATCCGCCTCCGAATGCCGGGGGCGGGGCTCCGCGACGATGTGCTGCGCGTCTCGCTGGAGACGCGCGACCGCATCGTCGGCGAGCAGCGCATCGCCATGTTCCGCGACCTGTACGGCCGGCGGCTGTTCGCGCTGCTCGTGGCACGGCAGGACGAGCGCTTCACCACCGACCGCCTGCACCAGGCGTATCGCGAGGGCGAGGACGCGCTGGGCGCGCTGCTCCGCGAGTCGGAAGGGCGGCTGCTCACGCCCCTCGTCGCCGCGTTCAAGACGCAGTACCACCGGCGCGCGCGCGACAAGGTGTTCGCGCACCTCGACCGCTTCCTCGCCGACCACGGCGGCGCGCAGGCGACGACCGGCGCGCTCACGCCGTCCGCGATCGCGGCGTGGCTCTCGAACCTGCCGAGCCTCCAGGGCCGCGTGACTGCGCGCCGCGCCGCGACACGCCGACCGGCGGACGCGCCGGCACCGACCACCAGCAACGGGACCAACGGAGCGTCGCGGTACCCCGTCCGCACGGCAACGTGTGCGACGTGCCGCACCACGTTCGAGGTGCGCGCGCCCGGTCCGCTGCCGAAGCACTGCGCGGCGCATCACCCCGAGCGCCAGCGCGCCGCGCGGCCGGCGAGCGGCGCGACGCGGAACCGCGTCCGCGCCTCGCTCGGCGCCTTCTGCGCGTGGGCCGTGCTGCACGGACACCTCGAGGCGCACCCGATCCGCGGCCGCCAGGTCGCGAAGTTCGAGGAGGCGGAGGGCCGCATGCCCGCGCCGTTCACGCCGGACGACCTCCGCGGGTACCTCGCCGCGGTGGAGGCGGCGGCCGCCGAGGCCCCGCCCGACGTCGCCGACGCGCTCGTGCCGATCGCGCTGCTCCTCATCTTCACCGGCGCCGATCTCGGCGAAGTGCTGAGCCGCCAGGCGCAGCACCTGGAGCTCGAGCGCACGCCGCCCCGGGTGCTCTACAAGCGGGCGAAGACGCGCACGAAGACCCGGGCGATCCCGCTCGACGACGAGACGGCGGCCACGCTCCGGACCTACGTCGCGGCCCTGACGGCCGACATCGGCGTGCTCCGCGGGGCGCACCCGCTGTTCGCCAGCGTCACCGAGGCGCACGTCTGGAGCGCGCACCGCGCCGGACGGGCCGCGATCGGCCGGCCCACGCTCACCGTGAAGGACCTCCGCCACGTGGCGGCGATCGCGTGGGTCCAGGCCGGCGTGAACCTCGTGCAGGTCATGACCTACCTCGGGCACGCCTCGCTGTCGCAGACCGCGCGGTACGCCGTCTACGCGCCGGACTTCGCCGAGGAGCAGGTGATCGCGTCGCGCGTCGCGCGCCAGCTCCGCGGTCCCAGCACCACGCCCACGGCCGCCCCTGCTGCCGCCCCTGCTGCCGCTCCCGCTGCCGGCTGACCGGCCGGCCGACTCCGACTCTCGCACCCCATCCGACGATGCGACCCGCCATGACCCGCCATGCACCCGGCTTCACGTGTGCCGGGAATACCGCCCTGAATGCGAACCGCCCGGTCTCCGAGGGGGAGAACGGGCGGTCGAGAACGGACGTAAGTCGTTGTCTGACTATCGAGTGGCCAGGGAGGGAATCGAACCCCCGACACGGGGATTTTCAGTCCCCTGCTCTACCAACTGAGCTACCTGGCCGGCGTACACTCCCCCACGACCGGAGCACCGGCCGCGGAAGGAACCGGAATGTATCGGCCCCCGGCCCCGGAAGAAACCCCTGCTCAGCGCGGCGAATCGGCGGCTCCGACAGCGTGCGCGACCCGTGGGAACGACTAGGATTGTCCCGTGCCCCACGCCCGCCCCCGCCCTGCCGATCCGTCCACCGCCGACGCACGCGCCGACGCGCGCGCCCGGCTGGACGCCGCGCTCCGCCCCTTCGCGCTGGGCACGCACGAGGGGTCGGCCGCGGACGACGCCGGAGTCGCGCTCACCGAGCGCCGCGTCGCCGCCGTCGCCCGCGATGCCGCCGACGCCGTTCTCCCCCTCCTCGGCGATCCGCCGCGGTCGGCGCACCGCGTGCGGCGGCTGCTGCGCGACGTGCTCACCTGCACGTGGGGCGAGTTCGAGGCGACGTACGCCGCGACGCTCGACGCGCTGCTGGCGCTGCCGCCGGCGCATCCCGACGTCGAGGACCCGGCGTGGGACGCCGCGCTCCCCGCCGCGCCGGCCGCGCCGCGCGCGTGGCAGCAGGGGGCCGGGCCGTGGCGCGCGCCCATCGAGGGCGCCGCGACCGTGGGCCCCGCGGGCACCGCCGGCCGCGTCGTGCGGCGCGGCGCGCGCGCCGTGCTGCTGACCTCCGACGGCCGGCCGGTGCTGGTGAACGTGCGCTGCACATGCGAGCCGGCCGCGCGCGAGGCGCGCCCCGCGGTGCTGTTCGAGCACGTGCACCTGCGCCGCGACGGGACGATCCTCGACGTCCTCGCGGGCACCGCGTGCGGCGCCTGCCGCGCCGTGGTGCCCTGACGCCTGTTAGCGCTTGGCCGTGTGGCGCGCGGTGATGATCGACTTGATGCCGCCGCGCGTGTTGAAGTCGCCCACGACCTCCATCGACTTCGGCTCCACCGCCGCCGCGAGGTCGTCGAGGATGCGGTTCACCGCGCGCTCGTAGAAGATGCCGTCGTTGCGGAAGCTCCAGAGATAGAGCTTGAGGCTCTTGAGCTCCACGCACTTCGCGCCCGGCACGTACGTGATGCGGATGGTCGCGAAGTCCGGCGCCCCGCCCTCCAGCGCGTGCAGGTCCGACGCGTCCCCCTCGATCCCGCCGAGCGGACAGAGCGAGGTGAACTCGGGGCACTCCATCCAGACGTCGTAGTCGCGGTCCGGATAGGGGTTGGGGAAGGTCTCGAGGAGCTGGGGCTTGGGCATCGAAAAGGGACCGATGAAGCGGAGAACGGAACCGCGGAAGACGGAACGGCGGAGGACGAAAAGGCGCGATACGGAAGGGCGCCACGTCGGCGAAAGCTAACGGCGCCGGACAGGCGAGGGACGCCGCGAGACACGAACGGCGAGGCCCGCGCACCGCGCGGCCTCGCCGTCACCTCCTACCTGCCACCGCCGTCCGCTTCACCGTATCGCGCCGTTCCGTCCTCCGCCGTTCCGTCCTCCGCCGTTCCGTTCTCCGCCCTACCGTTCGCGCAGTTTCTGAGAGGTTTCCTCCAGCAGCCGCCGCTCCTCGCTCGTCAGACTCTCCATCCCCTGCTGCGAGATCTTGTCGAGCACGAGGTCCAGCGCCGCCGCGCGCGTCGCCGTGGCGGCGGCCGGCAGCGGGCGCACCGGCGCGACGCGCGGCGCGGGCTGCGGCTTCGCCGTCACCGCCTTGCTCTTCTCCACCACCTCGTCGCTCTCGCTGCCGCGCTCGCGCGGGCGCGGGAACGACTTCGGCACGGGGCGCGGCGGCTCGTCGCCCACGTCCGGCGCCGCCGCCACGCGCTGCCGCACCCGGTCCATGCTCGGCGCGCTGGGGCGCAGGTACCAGAGCATCCCGAACGCGACGCCGCCCAGGTGCGCGAGGTACGCGACGCGGTCGCCGCCCTGCACCATCGACAGCGCGCCGAGGGCGAGGTTCACCGCGATCATCCCCCAGACCATGTGCTTGACCTTCATCGGCACGACGCCGAAGAAGAGCACCTCGTCGTCCGGCCAGCGGCGCCCGTAGGCGTACATCAGCCCGAAGATCGCCCCCGACGCGCCCACCAGCAGCCCGCTGCGGATCAGCAGCGCGTGCGCGACCAGCCCGCCCAGCCCGCACCACAGGTAGTAGCGCGCGAACGTCCCGGTGCCCCACTCGCGCTCCAGGCGCGGACCGAACATCCAGAGCGAGTACATGTTGAACGCCAGGTGCCAGAACCCGGCGTGCACGAACATGTACGTCCCCGCCGTCCACAGCCGGCTCGCCTCCAGGTCCTCGGGCGCGAACCCGAGCGTCTGCGGGAGGTCCTGCTGGAGCGTGAGCTGGACGAAGAAGACCGCGACGTTGAGCGCGATCAGCCACAGCACCGCCGGTGTCAACCGGAACGGTGCGGGTTCGTCGGGCGGGACGTAGGACATGGACACGGCCAGGGCACCGAGCGGCAGCGGCGGCGTAGCGACAGCAGAGCAGAGACCCCGACCGGAAGCAGGGGTTCCGGGACGGGGAAGCTCCCCATCCTGCACTCCCGATGCCGCGTGTGCGGCCGCCCCGCGCGGGCAGGATCCGAGAGGATCCCCCTTGGAAAACGCGCGCGGCGGCGGGTGCGTTGGCGGTGTGTCGGCGGGTCCGGTCAGCCCCGCCCGGCCAGCTGCACGATGCGCTCGCACAGCTCCGGGAACAAGATCCCCGCCGCCGCGGCGGCCTGCGGGATCAGGCTCAGCGCGGTCATCCCCGGCAGCGTGTTCGCCTCCAGGCAGTACACGTTCCCCAGCTCGTCCATGCGGAAGTCGATCCGCGCGCACCCGCGCAGCTTCAGCGCCCGGAACGCCCGCAGCGCCTGCTCCTCCAGCCGCGCCCGCGCGCCGTCCCCCAGCTCGGCCACCTTCTCCTCGGCCATCCCCGGCGTGTACTTCGCCTCGTAGTCGTAGATCTCGTTCTTGGGGATGATCTCGAGCACTGGCAGCGCCTGGTCGCCCAGCACGCCCACCGTCAGCTCCCGCCCGGCGACGAACTGCTCCACCATCACCTCGTCGTCGTACCGGAACGCCAGGTCCAGCGCCGGCCCGAGCTGCGCCAGCTCCTTCACGACGGTCAGCCCCACCGTCGAGCCCTGCTTCGACGGCTTCACGACCACGGGCAGGCCCAGCCGGTGCTCGACCTCCTCCGCGAACCGCTCGCGCGACCGCCGCGGCGCGCCGTTCCCGCCGGCCGTCTCCGCAGGCGTCGGCGCCATCAGCCAGTCCGCCGTCCCGACGTCCGCCGCGCGGAACAGCACCTTCGACAGGTGCTTGTCCATCGCCAGCGCGCTCCCCAGATGCCCGCTGCCCGTGTAGCGCACCCCGGCCAGGTCGAGGAGCGCCTGCACGGTGCCGTCCTCCCCCTGCCCGCCGTGCAGCGCCAGCAGCACCACGTCGGCGCCCTTCACGTCGCGCCACTCCGCCAGCGCCGGCGGGATCGACCCCGCGCCGCCGCCCAGCTTCCCGAGCTGCTCCAGCGACGGCGGGCGCGTGCCCACCCCCGCCGCCAGGTGCGCCGCCTCGCGGTCGCGCGACAGCGGCCCCTCGGCCGGATCGACGCAGGTGACCGCGTGCCCGCGCGTGCGCAGCGCCTCGGCCATGCGCAGGCCCGAGGCGAGGGAGACGTCGCGCTCGGCGGAGAAGCCGCCAAGGAGAACCGTGATGTTCAAGAGAGGAATCACCCCGCTCGACGCTCGACGCTCGACGCTGCCCCCATCCTGCCGGCGGGGTGAGCGTCGAGCGTCGAGCGTCGAGCGTCGAGAATGAGTGGGCGCCGCGTCAGCGGCTCATCAGGAACTGCAGCATGTCGGTCCGCGTCACGATCCCCGTGACGCGCCCGCCGTCCTGCACGAGCAGCGCCGGCGTCGCCTTGCTCAGCAGCTTCGTCACCGCGTCCACCGGCTCGCTCGCCGGCACGGTCGGGAAGGGCTCGTCCATCACCTCGCCCACCGTCGCGTCCAGGAAACGCGTGCTCTCCAGCCCGCGCGTCGTCAGGTGGTACTCGGTCACGCTCCCCACGCACTGGTCGCCGTCCATCACCGGCAGCTGCGACACGTCGTGCAGCTTCATGAGGCCCAGCGCCTGCCGCACGAGCGCGCCGGGCGCCGTGCTCACCAGCGTCGCCGGGCCGCCGCGGGCGTTGTCGGCCTTCGCCTCCAGCAGGTGCGCCAGCGTCACGCGGTCCGCGTCGAGCAGCTGGTTCTCGCGCATCCACTCGTCGTTGTAGAGCTTCGAGAGGTAGCGCTCGCCCGTGTCGCAGAGGAAGGTCACGACGTACGCGTCGGGATCGTCGATCCGCCGC
Source organism: Roseisolibacter agri (assembly GCF_030159095.1). Taxonomy (NCBI): domain Bacteria; kingdom Pseudomonadati; phylum Gemmatimonadota; class Gemmatimonadia; order Gemmatimonadales; family Gemmatimonadaceae; genus Roseisolibacter; species Roseisolibacter agri. The sequence continues at coordinate 644,764 of NZ_BRXS01000002.1, read as the reverse complement.
GCCAGCTGCATCGCGACGTGCGTGATGAGCCCCGCCGACCCGCCGACGAACAGCCCCTCCTCGCGCGTCAGGCGGCGCGCCATCGCGAAGCTGTCCTTGTCGCTGACGGTGTGGTACTCGTCGACCACACTCAGGTCGAGCGTCCCCGGGAGCTTGTCCTGGCCGATCCCCTCGACCTTGTACGGCGAGCCGGTGGGCTTCTCCCCCGCCTGCCCGCGCGACTGCCGCCACAGCTCCGCCAGGATGGAGCCCTGCGGGTCGCCGGCGATCACCTTGATGTCGGGGTTCCGCTCCTTCAGGTAGCGCCCGACGCCGGTGAGCGTGCCGCCCGTCCCCGCCGACGCGACGAAGTGCGTGATGCGCCCCTCCGTCTGCTCCCACAGCTCGGGGCCCGTGGTCGCGTAGTGCGCCTCGGGGTTCGCCTGGTTGTAGAACTGGTTGGCGAGGATCGCGTTCGGCGTCGACTCCGCGATGCGCTTGGCCCACATCACGTAGTTGTCGGGATGGTCGGGCGGCACCGCCGTGGGCGTGACGATGACCTCCGCCCCGAACGCCTTCAGCAGCCGCACCTTCTCCTGCGACATCTTGTCCGGCATCGTGAAGATGCAGCGGTAGCCCTTCATCGCCGCCGCGATCGCCAGCCCGACGCCGGTGTTGCCGCTCGTCCCCTCGACGATGGTCCCGCCCGGCTTCAGCAGCCCCGCCCGCTCGGCCGCCTCGATGATGGGCATGCCGATGCGGTCCTTCACGGAGCCGCCCGGGTTGAAGATCTCGGCCTTCCCGTAGAGCGGCGTCCGCACCCCGCGGCCCAGGCGGCCGAGTCGGATCAGCGGCGTCCAGCCGATCGTGTCGAGGACGGAGTCGTAGGGGCGGCGGTTGCGGTCGGTCGCGACGGTGGCGGTGGCTGCGGGTGCACTCATGGACGGGCGCGGAGCACGGTGTCCCCGGGCAGCGGCGCGGCCTCGGGATGGCGGAAGAAGACCGGGAAGAGGATCGCCGCGCCCGTCGGGCGGCCGTCCTTCATCCCCGGCGTGAAGCGCAGCTTCTCGGACCCGGCGACGGCGCTGGAGTCGAGCGCCGGGTAGCCCGACGGCTCGGCCACCCGCGTGGAGTCGGGGACCACGGCCCCGGTCGAGTCGACCCACAGCCGCAGCGTGATGTTCCCCTGCACCTTCCGCGCGTACAGCGCGGCCGGATACCGGAACGGCGGGTCGGTGTTCGTCATGCGCGGCGGCCCGTCGGCGGGCGGGGCGGCGGGCGCGGCGACGGAGGCGGCAGCCGTCGCGGCGGACGTCGCGCCCGAGTCGGCGGCGGCGGCCCCGGCCAGGCTGTCGGCGCCCGGACGCTCGTCGGCGCCGGCGGCGCGCCCCTGGCAGGCAGTGGCGGCGAGCACGAGCAGCAGCGCCCCGGCGCCCCGGGCGGTGCCCCGGGCGGTGCCCCGGGTAGTGCTCCGGACGACGCGGTGGCCGCGCCGCGAACCGGGGCGGAACTCACGGGGGGAGAACGGCATAGAAGGAAGAATCTACATGCGGAGGCCCCGGGCGACGACCGAGCCTCCGTCCGACGTGTCCTGGCGCACACTTCCGTGTGCACTCGTGCCTGACGCGTTGCCAGACGGCCGGTTGGGCCGTCCGATCGCTACCCACGATCCGGTCCTCGCGCTCCCCCCGATGCCCGTCTCCCGCCCGACGTCCTCGCCGCGCGTGCCGTTCCGGCTGCGCGCCCGTCTCGTCCTCGCCGCCGCGGCCGGCCTCGGCCTCCCGGTGCTCGGGGCCTGCGGCGACTCGCCCAGCGAGCCCGGCACCGGCTCGCCGACGACGACCTTCTCGATCATCCCCGCCCCCTCGTCCAGCGCCGCGCCCGGGCTGGAGGGCAAGCAGTTCTCGGCCGCGCCGGGCGACACCGTGCGCCTCAGCGGCCAGGTGAAGGCCGGCAGCTCGACCAGCACGCCGACCATCAGCTGGCGCTCCACCGACGCCGCGGTGGCCGAGGTGAGCACCGACGGCCTGGTGCGCGCGAAGGCCATCGGCACGGCGAGCATCATCGCCACCGCCACCCAGCTGGCCGACACGCTGCGCGTCGTCGTCAGCACCTGCGGCACCACGCGCGCGCTCGACCTCGCGCTGGGCCAGGTGCTCGCGTTCGACGGCACGCAGGGCACCGACCTGTGCGTCGTCGCCGGCAGCGCGGGCCAGGAGTACGTCCTCATCCCGCACTACGCGACCGACTCGGCCAGCCGCCGCGTGAGCTTCGCGGTCACGGCGTCGGGCATCGGCACCGTGGCGGCGGACGTCGGCGGCGTCGCGGCCGCGGACGCGCCGCTCGCCACGTCGGTGGGCCCGACGCGCGCACGGCTCGCGGCGCGCGCCACGATGGACGGCGCGGACGTCACCGACGCCCCGCTGCACCGCCGCCTGCGCCGCCACACGGCGCGCGAGCTGGGCAGCGGGCAGGTGGCGCGTGCACGCTCCACGCTGCGCGCGGGGCACGCCGCGGCGTTCGCGCGCCGGCTGGCGCCGCGCGCGCGGGCCAGCGCCGACGCGAGCCCTGCGACGACCGGCACCACCGCGACGACGAGCGGGACGACGGCGGCGGACGGCGCGGCGCCGACCCTCGCGGCCGCGCAGGGCGTGCCGCGCGTGGGCGACCTGCTGCGCGTCAACGCGCGCACGACGTCGGCCTGCGACACGCTCACGAGCGGGTTCCGCACGGGGCGCGTGGCCGCGGTCACCGACCGGCTGATCATCCTCGCCGACACGGCGAACCCGCGCAACGGCTTCACCGACGCGGAGTACCGCCAGTTCGCGCTGACGTTCGACACGCTCGCGTACCCGGTGGACGTCGCCAACTTCGGCGAGCCGTCGGACATCGACAAGAACCAGCGCGCGATCGCGTTCTTCACGCGCGCGGTGAACGAGGAGACGCCGCGCGGCGCCGACTACGTCATCGGCGGCTTCTTCTGGGAGCGCGACCTGTTCCCGAACAACGTGCCGAAGGCGCAGGGCGGGTGCGCGGGCAGCAACGCGGCGGAGTTCTTCTACATGCTGGTGCCCGACCCCACCGGGTCGATCAACGGCAACGCCCGCAGCAAGGCGTACGTGAGCGAGGTGACGGTCGGCACGCTGGCGCACGAGTTCCAGCACCTGATCAACGCCGCGCGCCGCATCTACGTCACGGACGCGGACGACTTCGAGGACGTGTGGCTCAACGAGGGCCTGAGCCACATCGCCGAGGAGCTGGTGTTCTACCGCGCGGCCGGCTTCGCGCCGCGCACGCGGCTGACGGCGGCGTCGGTGCGCACGACGAGCACCATCTTCGACATGTACAACCTGTACGGCAACGACAACCTGCGCCGCGTGCTCACGTACCTGCGCGACACGGAGACGCGCTCGCCGTTCGGCGAGGACGACGACCTCGAGACGCGCGGCGCGACGTGGCAGTTCCTGCGCTACGCGGCCGACCGGCTGTCGCCCACGAACGGCGGCGGCGACGTCGCGCTGTGGAAGAAGCTCGTCGACAACAAGAGCTTCGGCCGCAAGAACCTGCAGGCGTCGCTCGGCGCGTCGGTGCCGCTGGAGGACTGGTTCCGCGACTGGACGGTGGCGAACTTCGTCGACGCGCAGGCGACGGCGCTGCCGGGGCTCGAGGCGCGCTTCACGCAGCCCAGCTGGGCCTATCGCTCGGTGCTGCTGTCGTTCACGGACACGCAGGGGCGCCCGTACGCCCTGGGCACGCGCACGCTGCTGAGCGACGCGCCGCAAACGGTGCAGCTGAACGGCGGCTCGGCGGCCTACCTGCGCTTCGCGGTCCCCGCCGGCCGGCAGGCGACGCTGCGGACGCGGTTGAATGCGACCCCACGAGCTGGAAACCTTCGCCTGACGGTGGTGCGCACGCGGTAAGGCGGAGGACGGAACGGCGGAGGACGGAACGGCGGAAGACGGTACCGCGTGAAACGGTGAGGCGGACCTTCAGCTTGAAGCATCAAGCTCGAAGGTCCGCCTTCTCGTTTCACGCCCCATCGTCTTCCGCTTCATCGTCCTCCGCCGTTCCGTCCTCCGCTCTTCGGTCCTACCCGACCAACACGGTCGGCGCCCCGAGAACGATCGCCCCTCCGTGCGCCGTCATGTCCCCCATCCGCGCCGCCGGCTTGCTCGACACGAGCACCGTGAAGGAGCCGAGCGCGATCAGGTCCGGCGGGCCGACGCAGACGCACATCGACGTCACCGTCGCGGCGGGCAGCGCCGAGATCAGTGTCGTCGGGCCGCCGGGCTGCACGATCGGCCCGCCGACGTGCGGCACGACGCCCGTCACCATCGGGCAGACGTGCATGTCGGTGATGCGGGCGGCGGGCTGTCCCATCGTCGGATCCTCGGTCGGTGCGGTGAGTGCGGGGCGAATCAGGCCTTCGCGTCGGGCAGCTGCGGCGGCTTCGACGACTCCGCGTGCACGTACGCCTGCTGGTCGAACGTCTGCTTGGCGGTGCCGATGGCGGCGTCCCATCCGCCCAGGCGCCGCACCAGCTCCAGCCCCTGCTGCACGAGCGCGGCCGACACCTCGCCGATGCGCATCGGGTCGGTCATCACCGCGGCCAGCATCGCGGCGGTCGCTGCCATGGTGGCGTGCAGCCCCGCCGGCGGTGGCACGAAGGGGACGCCCGGCGGCGTGATGCTCCCGCCCGTGAAGAACGCCGCCGCGGCCGCGGAGCCCACCGGCGTGTCGAGCCCCGCCTGCTGCGCCAGCTCCCACGCGAAGCGGCGGTTCTCGTCGCTCGGCTGCGCGATCCAGCGCTCGGTGGCCGACAGCGCGGCGACCTGCGCCGGCGTCGGCGGCGCGGGCGGCGGGCCGGCGGGCGGCTCGTCGGGCCCCGGCGGCGGCGCGGAGCGCGCGGCGTCGGCGCGGCCCTGCGCCGCGTGCAGCGCGTGGCGCGCCGCCACCCACGCCCACCACACCCCCTCGCGCGGCGGCAGCGCGCACGCCACCAGGCGCAGCGCGTCGGCGGGGCGCTGCGCCTGCAGGAGCGCCTGCACCGCCAGCCCCGGGTCGGCGGCGTGCGGGGCGAACGCCGCCGGCAGCGCGGCGGCGCCCAGCGCGCGCGCCTCCTCGTCGAGGGCGGCGCGCTGCACGAGCCACTCGAGCGCGGGCGCGAGCGGGGCCACGCCGGCGGGTGGGCCGGGCGGCGCGAGAGGCTGGGTGGTCGGCGGGGCGGTCATCAGGACGTCAGGTCGAAGGCCTTGGGCAGGAGCCACGCCCAGTTCTTCGGGACATAGTAGCCGGCGCGGTGCAGCGTCGCCGCGAAGTCGGCCAGGTCGCCGTACGTCGTCAGCGTGCAGACGTCGGTGAACTGCCCGCGCAGCCGCGCCGGCAGGAACGCCGTCAGCGGGAAGCCGTCGCCGTAGCCGCCGCCGCCCTTCGTCGTGTCGGTCATGTCGGCCTTCGTCAGCGCGCCGAACATGGCGTTGCGGTGGCTCTCGGCGTTGTGGTGCACGCGGCGCAGCGGCGCGTTCGCGCCCGTCGCCCCCATCGCGACGTTGAGCGCGTTGATGCAGCGCAGGATGCGCGGCGTGATGTTGCCCATGTCGCGGTGCTCCTGGCGGGCGTTCGCGGCCAGCGTCGCCGTCGTGCGCTGCGTGCGCACCGTCGTCAGCCCGCGCGGCGCGCCGCCGGTGTGCAGCGACGGATCGAGCACGTTGTCCAGGCCCACGCCCGCCTTGAACGTCTGCCCCTGCTGCAGCCCGTGCGCGCCCTGCAGCACGATGCCGGGCTTCGCGACCTTCTGCCCCAGCTGGCTGCCGTACGACGCCCACGTCGGGATCACCGCGAACAGGTCGTAGTCGCCGGTGATCGCCTTCGTGCCCGCGCCCACCTCGTTCGACGCCATCACGTACAGCGGCGACAGCGACAGCGCCGCGCCACGCTGCCCGTCCGCCAGCTGGAACGGGTTGAGCGCCGCCGCCTTCGGGTCGTCGTAGACGTGGATCAGGAAGCCGTTGCGCGTCTTGTCCTCGACCGCGCGGAACAGGTACTGCTCGCCGCCGCCGTGCGGGCCCGCCCACAGCAGCAGGTCGCCGTTCGGCATCGTGAACGAGCGCTCGATCGCCGTCACCTTCCCCTCGCGCCGCGTGAGCTGCATGTCCAGCTCCGCGCGCGTCAGGAAGAGATGGACCTTGCGCGCCCACCCCTCGGCCTCGCTCTTGTCGTTCGCCTTCGTGCGGTCGGCGGCGTTGGGGCTCCGGTCGATCTTCTTGCTGAACTTCGCGTCGTGCGGCACGCACCCCGCCTGCGGGCCCCAGTCCGAGCTCTTCCCCTTCACGTGGAAGTTCTTCGTCGGATGACCGCGCTCGATCCACCGCTTCGCCCACGGCCCCGTCGAGCGGAACACGATCACCTCGTCCAGCTGGTCGGCCACCTGCGCCGCCGCGACCATGTCGGGGCGGATCATGCCGTTCTGGTCGTTGCCGTACGAGGCGTCGAGTCCTTTCAGGATGGCCACGGGTCGGTCCTCGGGAATGCCGTCGACTGCGCGTCAGTTGATCATCGTGATGCCGCCCTTCGCGACCAGCATCCCGTCGCCGTTCACCTGCGTCATCGGGCTCTTCACCGTCGCCATCGCCATCCCCTCGACCTTCGTCATGATCCCCTTCACCTGCACGCCCGTCTGATCGAGCTTGACCGAGCTCGCGCCGACCTTCAGCTCGATGCCCTGCAGGGCCTCGATCGTGATCTTTCCGAGGGCCGCCTTGATCGCGATGTTGCCCATGCTGACGGAGATCGTGTAGTTGCCCATGTCGACCTTCGTCTCGTCGTTGCCCATCTGGACCTGCACCTTCTGATTGCCCTTCTGGACGACGATGGTCTGGTTGCCCTCGGTGACCGTCACCTTCCGATCCTTCTGGATCGTCGTCGTCTCGGTGCCCTTCACGTCCAGGGTGCGATTCCCGTCCTTCAGGGTGATCGCCTGATTCCCCTTCTCGAGGGTGATCGTCTGGTTCCCCTCCTTGAGGGTCTCCGTCTGGTTGCCCTTGTGGATCGTGAGGGTCTGGTGCCCCGTGTCCAGCGGCTTGTCCTTCGGCTGGTTCTTGAGATCCGTCGTGCAGTGCCGCGTGATGAGCGTCGTGCGATCGCGCCCCACCGTGCGCGTCTCGTCGTTCTCCACCATCACCTGCAGGTCCTTCTCGGCGTGCAGGTAGACGTGCTCCGAGCCCTTCTTGTCCTCGAAGCGGAGCTCGTTGAAGTTCGCCGTCCCGCCCTGCATGGTGCTGCGTGACTTGATGCCCGACTGCGTCTTGTTGTCGGGCAGCGTGTAGGGCGGCATGTTGTCGGCGTTGTACACGCTGCCGACGATGATCGGGCGGTCCGGATCGCCCTCGAGGAAGTCGACGACCACCTCCTGCCCGATGCGCGGCAGGTGGATCGCGCCCCAGTTGCGCCCCGCCCACGTCGTCGCGACGCGCACCCAGCCGCTGCTGTTCGCGTCGTTCTTGCCGGCGCGGTCCCAGTGGAACTGGACCTTCACGCGCCCGTACTTGTCGACGAAGATCTCCTCGCCCGCGGGGCCGACGACGACCGCCGTCTGGCACCCCGACACGTGCGGGCGCGGCGTCGCCTGCGGCGGCCGGTACGGCAGCGCCGCCGGGATGCACGCGAAGCGGTTCTTGTACAGGAAGTCGCCCGAGCCCGCGGTCACCAGGCTGCCGCTCGTCGCCTCGTGCTCCACCTCGAGCACCACGTACTCGCCGTCGCCGTCGCCCTGGTCGTCGAGCGTGAACTTGTGGCCGCTGGCGATCTGCGGCGCCGTGCTCGCGCCGTGCGAGCGCAGCGCCAGCGCCTCCTCGGCGCCGATGCGCAGGTCCACCGTGCGCTTGTTGTCCTGGAAGATCTTCTGGATCTCCGACGCCTGCACGCTGCCGCCCGACGCGACGCCGTCGAACCGCTTGGCGTAGCCGCCGGGATAGTCGTAGAGCTCCAGCGTGGAGTTGTTGCCGACGGCCAGCTTGTGGCTGACGCTGCCGACCTGCACGCTGTCCACGACCTTCGCCTCCGCCTCGAGGTGCTTGTGCGGCAGCTCGAAGGTGTGGTCCCACAGCGTCGCCTTCCCCGCCGTGAGCGCCTGCTCCTTGTCCCACAGGTAGATGCGGTCCTCGGGCCGGATGCCGCCCTCGGACGCGAGGTACTTGATGGTGGTCGCCCCCGGCACGGCGGCGTGCGCCGTCGGCGCGTTGCCGAGCACCAGCGAGTGCTGCCCGTCCGCGTGCTTGAAGAAGTAGTAGATCCCCTCCTCCTCCATCAGCCGCGACGCGAACTCGAAGTCGGTCTCGCGGTACTGCACGCAGAAGTCGCGCTTCTCGAACGCGCCCTGCAGCTGCGGCGCCGCGTCCGTGCCGCCGAGCACCTGCTGCAGGATGTCGGGGACGCTGAGGTGCTGGAAGATCCGGCTCTGCCGGCGCCGCGTGAGCAGCCAGAGCTTGGGCACCAGCGACACGCGGTAGCCGGTCACCGACACGTCGTTCTCCACCGCCGCCGTGCCGCCCTGCGTGACGCGGTTGATGATGCCGTTCCAGTAGCGGTGCTTCTTGCCGGGCATCAGCATCGACACCGTCGCCGGCTGCCCGAGCAGCCGGTCGAACGCGACCGCGGTGGTGTGCGGCGCGAGCAGGTCGACGGTGAACTCGAACAGCCGCGACACCCCCTCCGTCCCCTTGAACGCCGCGACCTCGAAGGTCTCGGCGCCCAGCGGCGTGGTGATCCGCAGGATGGGATCCGGTCTGATGTTCCCAGGCATGGACGGAGAGGGCAGCGGGAAGCGGTCGTGAGTGCGGCGTGGAGCGGAGCGCGTCGGCGGCGGCCGCCGGTCAGGCGGTGGCCGTCGCCGTCGCGGGCGTCGCCATCGAGTAGGCGCCGCCGTGCGCCGCGGGCGTGACCTCGTAGGCCAGCTCGCCCGCGTCGTCGACGCCGACGCGGATCGCGCCAGGGCGCTCGCCGCTGGCCAGCGTCTCCAGCAGCAGCCGCGACACGGTCGGCAGCATCGTGTTGGTGAGGATGTTGTCGACGTTGCGGGCGCCGCTCTCGACCTCCGTGCAGCGCGCCGCGACGGCGCTCACCAGCGCGTCGTCGTACACGAGCGCCACCTTGTGCGTCTCGCGCAGCCGGCGCTCGATCTTCCGCAGCTTCAGGCGGACGATCTGCTTCAGGTTCTCGTCGCGCACCGGGTAGTACGGGATGAGGACCATGCGGCCCAGGAAGGCCGGCTTGAACACCTTGTCCAGCTCGGGCTTCAGCGCCTTCACCAGCCCGTCCGGCGACGGCGCCGTCTCCGGGTCGCCGGTGAGCGTCATGATCGTCTCCGTGCCGGCGTTCGTCGTCAGCAGGATGATCGTGTTCTTGAAGTCGATCTGGCGGCCCTCGCCGTCCTCCATCACGCCCTTGTCGAACACCTGGAAGAACAGCTCCAGCACGTCCGGGTGCGCCTTCTCGACCTCGTCGAGCAGCACGACCGAGTACGGGCGCCGGCGCACGGCCTCGGTGAGGACGCCGCCCTCGCCGTAGCCCACGTAGCCCGGGGGCGAGCCCTTGAGCGTGGAGACGGTGTGCGCCTCCTGGAACTCGCTCATGTTGATCGTGATGATGTTCTGCTCGCCGCCGAACAGCAGGTCGCTGAGCGCGAGCGCCGTCTCCGTCTTGCCGACGCCCGACGGGCCCACGAGCATGAACACGCCCTTCGGCTTGTTCGGATCCTCGATCTTCGCCGCCGTCGTGCGCACGCGCTTCGAGATCATCTCCAGCGCGTGGTCCTGGCCGATGATGCGCTGGCCGACGTGCTTCTCCAGCTCGAGCATCATGCTGACCTGGTCGCGCATCATCTTGCCGACCGGCACGCCGGTCCAGCCGGAGATCACCTCGCCGACGATCGACGCGTCCACCGCGACGCGCACCAGCGGTGTCTCGCCCTGCAGCGCCTCGAGCTTCGCGTTCAGCTCCGCCAGCTCGGCGCGCAGCGCGTCGGGCGTCTGCTCCGGCGCGGCGCCGTTGCCGGCGCCGTTCCCGGCGCCGTTCCCGTTGCCGTCGTGCGCCGCCTCGAGCGAGCCGCGCACCGCGCGGATCTTCTCGACGAGCCCGCGCTCCTCCTCCCAGCGCGCGCTCAGCTTCGCCAGCTCCGCCTCGACCTCGGCGCGGCGCGTCGCGATCGCGGCCAGCCGCTCGCGGTGGTCGTGGCCGAGCGCGGTCTCGCGCTCCAGCACGCGCGTCTGCACCGCGAGGTCGTCGAGCTGCCGCTGCGCGTCCTCGACCGCCGGCGGCGTCGCCTGCTGGCCGAGCGCGAGGCGCGCGCACGCGGTGTCGAGCACGCTCACCGCCTTGTCGGGCAGCTGGCGGTCGGGCAGGTAGCGGTGCGACAGCCGCACGGCGGCGTCGAGGCCGTCGTCGGTGATGCGCACGTTGTGGTGCGACTCGAGCGCCGGCACCACGCCGCGCAGCATCGTCAGGCAGAGGTCCTCGGTCGGCTCCTCGACCTTCACGAGCTGGAAGCGGCGCGACAGCGCGGGATCCTTCTCGAAGAACTTCTTGTACTCGGCCCACGTGGTGGCGGCCAGCGTGCGCAGCTCGCCGCGCGCGAGCGCCGGCTTCAGCAGGTTCGCGGCGTCGCCCTGCCCCGCCGCGCCGCCGGCGCCGATCATCGTGTGCGCCTCGTCGATGAAGAGGATGATCGGCGTCGCCGAGTTCTTCACCTCGTCGATGAGGCCCTTGAGGCGGTTCTCGAACTCGCCCTTGATGCCGGCGCCCGCCTGCAGCAGCGCGAGGTCGAGCGAGCGCAGCGTCACGTTGCGCAGCGGCTCGGGCACGTCGCCCTCGGCGATGCGGCGCGCGAAGCCCTCGACGACCGCGCTCTTGCCCACGCCCGCCTCGCCGACGAGGATCGGGTTGTTCTGCCGGCGGCGCAGCAGGATGTCGACGAGCTGCCGCACCTCGAAGTCGCGGCCGAGCACGGGATCGATCTTGCCGGCTTTCGCCTTCGCCGTCATGTCGACGGTGAACTGGTCGAGGTTGGGCGTCTTGCCGCCCGCCTTGGGCGCGCCCGGCGCGCCCCCCGACGCCGGCGCCGCCGCGCTCCCCATGCCCAGCTCCGCCGCCGCCTCGGGCGACGGCGCGGTGATGGTGGCGAACTCCTTCCGCAGCACGTCGGCGGGGATCTTCTCGAACTCCTTGCTGATGTCGGCCGCAAGGCGCGACAGCTCGGTGTCCGACACGAGCACGAGCACGCAGTGGCCGATGCGCACCTGCGGCGCGCCGAGGTCGATCGAGCCGACCGTCCACGCCTCGGTCAGCATCTTCACGAGCGTGGGGCTGAGCGACGGCGTGCGCGCGTTGCCGCTCTTGAGGCGGTCGAGCCCGCGCGCGAGGTCGTCGGCCAGGCGCGAGCGGTTGACGCCGAAGTGCTTGAGGATCTGCGCCAGGTCGCCATCGGTGCTGTCGAGCGCCTTCGTGAGGAAGTGCTCGATCTCGACGTCGTAGTGCGTGCGGGCCAGGCAGAGCCCGGCCCCAGCCTCCACGCAGCCGCGCGTCGCGGGGTTCAGCTTCCCGATGAGGGACTTCAGGTTGACCGACATGGCGTCTCCGGAAGAGCGGGGGCGGGTGGAACGACGAGTGAAGCGTCGAGTGAAGCGCGAGTGAAGCGAGCGGATGGCGGAACGGACAGCGGGCGGTGACGGGCCAGAGCCCGCACCGCATCGAACGTCAGGGAGTCAGCAGAGCGCGAGCACGGTGTCGTCCGGGTCGCGCGGCATGGGGCGGCTGGCCAGCCAGGAGCCGCGCCCCAGTCGGGGCACGCCGGCGGGCGCGCCAGCGGGCGCGGCCTCGCCCGCGCGCGCATGGCGCGCCACGGGCGCTCCGAGCGTGCAGCCATCGACCGCATCGCGCAAGAGCACGAGCTGCGCATCCACGCCGACCTGATCGTCTGCGTACAGCCGCGCCAGCGCGACGAGCGACGCGTGCGCGTGCCCGCCAGGGAGGAACGCATCGAACTGCTCGCGCGTGAGCGGGCCGAGGCGGAGCCGCACGCGCGCCTGCGCGTCCCACGCGGCATCGCCCAGCACGCCGAAGCCGAGGCGCCCCGCGTCGCGCGGCTCGCCGAGCGTGCACTGGCCGCCGGCGTCGACGTGGCGCCACTCGCCGACGAACTGCTCGACCTCGGCCGGCACGTCGAAGTAGTCGCCGACGAGGCGCGAGAGCCCGTCCGCGGGGCGCCCGCGGTGCGCGAGCAGCCCGGCGTAGAACGCGAGCGCCTCGTCGCGCGCGGGGAGCCGCTCGCGCAGCCCATGGAGGCCGACGCCCGCGAGGTCCAGCAGGTGCTCGTAGAGGCGGTCCTCGCGCCCCGTCTCGTGCGCGGTGGCGTAGTGGCCCTGCTCCCACGCGCGGTAGTAGAGCGACAGCGCGCGGTGGTGGAACAGGTCGAGGAAGTCGCGGAAGGCCGTGTCGCGCGCCCGCGCGCGCGCCGCCGCGTGCTCGGTGTAGACGTGCGGCAGCACACCCTGCGGGCCGGTGAGCCCGAAGAAGTTGACGGCGAAGCGCGCCGGCGGCCCGTCGTCGCGCGCGTCCGCGTCGTCCACCGACGGCGGCACGTCGAGCGCCTGGATCTCGCTCGCGGGGAAGCCGAGCGACGGGTGTGCCGTGAAGCGCGCGACCTCGTCGGCGGGATCGGCCCAGCCACCCACCGGCGCGCGCCCCGCGCGCAGGCGCGTCAGCAGCCGCACCGCCTGCACGAAGGCGAAGCTCGTGGGCTCGCGGCGCATCGCGCGCAGCAGCGCGGTGCGCGCGCGCGCCGCGCGGCGCGCGTCCTCGCGCGCGTCCACCTCCGCGGCGGCCGCGCGCGGGTCCGCGTCGGCCGGCGCGGCGACGGCGGGCCCGTACGCGGGCGCGTCGGGCCCCGCGGTCACACCGCTCGTCACACCAGCGTCCGACATCCGGCCCTCGGCGCCCACTCGCGCAGCACGCGCTTGCGCTGCCGCGATCGCACGGTGAGCTGCGTGAAGCTGTTCATCGACGCGTAGAGCGCGAGGAAGCGCTCCAGCACGTTGGCGAACACGAACAGGCCCCCGCCCGGGAACTGCTCCTCGTCGAACTCGATCTCGACGCGGCGCCCGCGCGCGAACGCGATCCCCTGCGGGCCGATCACGCGCGCGAAGCTCGGCGCCGCGTCCACGCGCACGAGCCCCTGGATGTGCCGCTCGCCCGCCGTCGAGTCGCCGGCGTTGTGCAGCCGCAGCAGCTCGCGCAGCGCCTCGCGCCCCTCCTCCACCAGCGACAGGTGGTTGAGCGAGAGCGTGGACACGAGCCGCCACATCAGCGGCTTGCCGAGCGGCGGATGGATGACCGGCGTCGGCTTGACGATCGCCATGATGCGCCGCACCGGGCCGCCCTGCGCCAGCTCGAAGTCGCCGCGCTCGTCGACGCCGAACGGCAGGCGGCTCGGCAGGTCGCCGTTGAAGCAGGTGAGCGTCAGCGACGCCACCTCCGCCTCGGGCGCGCGCACGCGGCCGCTGAGGTCCGCGAAGCTGAGGTGCACGTCGGTGCCGCGATCCGTGCGCCATCCGCTGGCGCGCCGCATCGCGTGCCAGAAGATCCCGCCCTGCGCGTCGCCGCGCCCGTGGCGGAACGCGTACAGCGGCTCGATCGGCGTCGGCTCGCCCTTGCCCGTCGCGACGCCCACCACGCGATCCACCGACCACGGCTCGATCTCGAGGCGACGGCGCACGTCGGGGATGACGACGTACTCCGGCTGCCGCTCGGTGAGCAGGATCGGGTCGGCGACGTGCTCGAACAGGTTGACGACGGGCGTGCAGCCCAGCCGCACCGCGCGCGGCGACAGCCCGACCTCCAGCACCTGCCGGCGCTCCGCGCGCTCGAACGGCGAGATGACGAAGAACAGCTCCGCGCGCGGGCCCGCGTCCAGCGTGCGCAGCGCGCGCGCCACGCCGTCGACGTCGGCGAACAGGAACTTCTGCGGGAACGCGAACAGCTCCTGCAGCAGCGCGTAGCCCGCGAACGCGCGCCGCGGATACGGCAGGAGCGTGTCCTCGGGCTCGAAGCCGACCGGGCGGATCGCGTCGGGCGGCAGCACCACCGGCGCGCGCGAGGGCTGGTCGGGGTCGCGCACGACGACGCGCAGGCAGTTGTTCAGCAGCAGCTCGTGCAGCGTGTCGGCGACGTTCGGCTCGCCGGCGAAGTGCAGGCGCAGCACGTCGAGCGTCGACCCGCGCGGCGCGCCGCCGTTCCCGTTGCCGGCATGGCCGTTGGCGCCGTGGCCGTTGGCGACTTCGAGCTCGCCGAAGCGCAGCCCCGGCAGCGTGCGCAGCTCGAGGCGCACGGTGCCCACCGCCTCGCCCAGGCGCACGCCGCCGCCCACGCGGTCGGCCGACGTCCACTCCGCCGCCGACACCGTGCAGGGCCACAGCGTCGTGTCGTACGCGGTGCGGAAGCGGCACGGCATCCCCTGCACGGGGCGCGAGCGCAGCTCGCTGCCGCGCGGCACGTGGAAGCCGCCCGGCAGCTTGCCCAGCTCCGGGTCCAGCTCCAGCTCGACGAGCGACATCGACGGGATGGGGCGCACGTACTGCGGGTGCAGCACGTCGAGCAGCGCCTCCGAGATCTCCGGCAGGTCGTCGTCGATGCGCGACTGCACGCGCGCCGTCAGGAAGGCGAAGCCCTCCAGCAGGCGCTCGACGTGCGGGTCCTCGCACTTGCCCGGCTCGAGCTCCAGCCGCGCCGCCACCTTGGGGTAGCGCGCGGCGAACTCCGCGCCCATGCGGCGCAGATACGTGAGCTCGCGCTCGTAGTACAGCAGCAGATCGTCCTGCACGGGAATGCGGCCTCCGTCAGCGCGCGGGCGGCGCGTCCGCGCCCACGTCGTACACCCCGCTCGCCACCTCCAGCACGGTGTCGAACACGACGCGCTCGGGACTCGGGTCCATGCGCAGGATCGCCTCGACCGAGAAGCGGATCTGCGGCACCGAGCCCCGCGTCGTGTCCACCATCTTCACGCGCGCCTCGGCCAGGCGCGGCTCGAAGCGCTGCAGCGCCTCCTGCAACATGACCTGCAGCTCCTTGCGCCCCTCGGGCGTGCCGATGGCGAGCCCCGTGGTGTCGGGGATGCCGAACTCGAACACCGAGTCCTGCAGCGCGGCGTACTGCGCGGGCACGGCGACGATCGAGCGCCGCGTGTTGAGCAGCCACTCGACGTCGCGCTGCACCGACGCGCGGAAGGCGCGCGCCGACGCGTCGAACGTCGTCGCGGGGTCGACAGGGCGCGCCGGCTCGGGGTCGGTGAGGCGGTCGAGGAGCGAGGGGAGGACGGAGCGCTCGAGCTCCGTGCGCGGGGGCACGTGCGGCCGCCCGGGCTCAGGCGCCGCGCTGCAGCGCGATCGCCTGCAGGGGATCCAGGCGGCAGACGCGCAGATACAGCTCGTTGCGCTGATCGGCCGCGTAGCTGTCCTCCAGCTTGTCGATCACGCGGCAGAGCAGCGCCATCGGCTGCGCCACCAGCGGCCCCGACTCCCACGTCTCCAGCGACCGCTCGTCGATCTCGGCCACCAGCTTCTCGAGGATCGGGCGCGCGACGGCGGCGAGGTTCCCCTCGACCATCACCCACGCGATCTGCGTCTGGCGCACGAAGCGCCCGCGCGGCGAGCGCTCGCGCGCCAGCTCGGCCACCAGCAGCTCGATCGCCTTGTTCGGGCGGCCGGCCACCAGCTCCGCGCGCGCCTGGGTGAACGGGTCGCGCGGCGCCGCGGTGGCGCCCGCGGTGGCGACGCGCGGCCGGCGGCGGCCGCCGTTGCTCGTGCGCGCCAGCCCGCCGTCGTCCGCGGTCTCGTCGTCCTGCGCCAGCGCGTCGTTCAGCGCCTCGGTGCCGTCGCCGAACTCCACGTCCCCGGCGTCGCCGGCGCCGTTGGCGCCGGCGCCGTGCAGCCCCTCGGCCTCCAGCCAGGCGCGCGTCTCGTCGTTGGCGGTGGGCGTGTCGTCCATGAGCGTCATCTCCGGCAGGCGCGGCAGCGCGGCGAGCAGCGCGCGCAGCTCGCCGCGGATCGCGGCGCCCACGGCGGCGTAGCTGCCGCCGAGCTGCGTGCAGGCGGTGAGGGCGTAGCGCTGCAGGTCCAGCCAGCCGCGCCCCTGCGGGCTGGCCATCAGCGACTCGCCCTGCTCCAGCAGGTCGGCCCAGCGGCCGTCCAGCAGGAGCGTCTTGAGCTTCGCGCGCGCCGGCGTGGGCGGCGCGTCCAGCAGCTTGGGCTCCACGTCGCCCGGCGTCGCCAGCAGCTCGCCCCAGCGCAGGCCGCGCAGCATCAGGTACGGCGCGGGGTTGGTGGGGTCCTGCTTGCGGAGGAAGCGCGCGGCCGCGGCCACGCGCGCGGCGGCGTCGGCGGCGTTGACCGGCTCCACCGGCATCCCGCCGTCACCGGCGGTCCACCCCTCGGGCGGCGCGTACGCGCCCACCTCGTCGCCGCCGATCGGCGCCTCCTCGATCGGATCGGGATCGGCCTCCAGCTTGATCGCGAGGGTGCCGCTGGCCATCCGGTCCAGCTCCTCGAGCGCCTTGCGCAGCTCGCTGAACGCGGGCGCGTCGCGGCCGAAGCGCTCGTCGGCGACGATCTCCAGCGCGTCGAGCGCGTCCTGCGCCAGCTTCACGTCGGCCACGAGCGCCTTGTAGAAGGCCTTGCCGGTGGCGTTGACCGAGCGCTCCGCCTCCTCGGGCAGCCGCTTCCCCTGCTCGGCCGCCTCGCGCCGCTTGAGCGTGTTCTCCTCGTGGCGCTCGGCCTCCTGCTCGGTGGGGATGGTGCGCGCCACCGTGTACTCTACGAACTGCAGCCCGTCGGTCGCCACCGCGACCATGCGCGCCGGCACGGCGAGGCGCGAGCCGACCCACTCGAGGGGGCCCGTGCGCAGCTCCAGGTCGTCCTCGTCGAGCTCCGGGTAGCACGTCTCCCAGAACGACGCGAGGAGCCCCTTCAGGACGCCGAGACCGGTCGCGAGCCCGCCCAGGCCGTCGCGGCGCAGGAGCGCCTCGGTGAGCCAGGCGGCCAGCTGGAGGTCCTTCGTCTCCTTCTCGAGGAGGAGCGTCGCGAGGGCGATGACCTGCGGCCAGTCGGCGAGCTTGCGCTCGGTGGCCAGCCCGCCGGTGGGCAGCTCCATGTCCTCGCGCCGCGCGTCCTTGACCTTGTCGTAGCGCGGGTCGTAGCGCAGGTCCTGGCCGGCGGCGTTGTCGCCGGGCACGGGGGTGAGGAGCGCGTCGACGAGCGCGGCGTTGATCGGCATGTGCGGCGGGAACGACGAGGGACGACGGGGAGGATAGACGACACCGGCGACCCGAGCGCGCGGGACGCCACGGGGGCGTCGCGCGCTCGGGCCGGGAATGACGCGACGGGACTACCGCACGTTACACGCGGGGCGGCACGTGCGCGGCGCGGGGTTCGGCGCTACGCCGGCAGCTCGACGGGCGTGATGGTCAGCTCGCGCACGTCGATCAGCGGGACCAGCTGGTCGTCGATCCGCAGCAGCTTCTGTCCCACGGGCGCGTAGTCGCCGTCGGGCAGCTCCTCCCAGTCGGTGGCGCGGCCGAGCCGGATCTCGGCGTCGTCGTGGCGCCAGGCGGCCGGGGAGAGCGCGGGCAGGAGGACCTCGCCGAGCTCCATGTCCTTGACGGACGGCCCGGTGGCGACGCGGGCCGGCGCCCAGCGGACGTCGCGGAGCCGCTTGGGCGGCTCGAGGCGGATGGCCGCGAGGTGCGCGAAGGGGATCCAGAGGTAGCGTCCCCCGGCGATGACCTCGAGGCGCGCGCCGAGGCGGGGATCCGCGTCCTCGATGGAGAGGAACGGCCGCCCGTTGACGGTCCCGGCCACCGGTCCGGGCGCCGGCGCGCTCGGAAAGTCTCCGGTGGCGAACATGTGCTCGCGCACCCGCTCCGCCGTCAGGGCGGCGCGGTACAGCAGCGTGCCGGCCTCGCTCTGCGCGCCGGCGCGGGCGAGGACGTCGAGGTGCTTCTCGGCGCGGTCGTACTGGCCCGCGAAGGTCAGCAGCTCGAAGAGGAAGGTGCGGCGCTGGGCGTCGGTCGGGTTGTCCCGGACCTCCGTCCCCAGCGCCTCGATCGCCGAGTCCAGCCGCCCGGCGGCGTACAGCTCTCGTGCGGTGGGCATCGGCGTGTGCGTGGTGATCCTTCCTGATGCTTGGCGTTACTTCGACGAGACGGTCGTGATGTTCCAGGCGGCCTGGCCCATCGGCTTGACGTCGCCCTTCTTGGGGTTCTGGCCCCAGTACTCGATCTCGACCTTGCCGAAGGCGAGCGAGATCGACTCGGTCGGCGAGTCGTCGCCGCCGGTGGAGCCCGACCACTGGATCGACTCGACCATGACGTCCTCGAACTTGTAGATGAGGAACGCCTTCTGGCCGGCGTCGCCGCCCGCCTTGCGCATCGTGACGGTCGCCGTCTCGTAGTGCTGGCCGGTGGCGCAGCCCTGGAACAGCAGGGCCGACGACTTCTCGGTCTTCTTCATCGCGTTGAAGGACGAGACCGAGACCTTGCCGCCGGTCAGGCCGCCGCTGGCGGAGCTGACGGTCGTCGGGTTGGACGCGCCCCAGGAGAACGAGAAGATCTCGATCTTGCCTTCCATGCCCTTGGCGGTGGACTCGCCGGCGATGTCGGGGCCCTTGATCTCGAGGAAGGTATCAAATGCCATGGTCGTATCCCGCGGGTGGTGAGGGTGGTGGGAGCAGCAGCGCGGCGCGCGGAGCGCGCGCCGCGTCGGGCGGGGCAGGGCCGGTCATCCGCGAGCGATGACCGGCCCTGCGTGCATCACTTCGCCGGCGGGGGCAGCTCGGCGACGAGGCGCATCGCGATGGAGATCTCGTCGAGCTGGTAGTGGGGCCGCAGGAACGCGACCGCGCGGTACACGCCCGGCTTGCCCGGCACCTCGACGACGTCCACGCGCGCCTCGGAGAGCGGCTTGCGGGCCTTGATGATGCCCGGCGCGTTCTCGAGCGCGACGTACTGGTTGATCCACCCGTTCAGGAACGACTCGATCTCGGTGCGCGACGTGTACCCGCCGATCTTGTCGCGCATCATGACCTTCAGGTAGTGCGCGAACCGGGACGTGGCGAAGATGTAGGGCAGCTGCGCCGACAGGCGCGCGCTCGCGCTGGCCGCCGGCTTGTCGTAGACCTTCGGCTTCTGGGCCGACTGCACGCTGAAGAACGCGGCGTTCGGCGTCCCCTTCTGATGCACGAGCGGCGCGAACCCGAGGTCGGCCAGCTCCTTCTCGCGGCGGTCGGTGATCTGCACCTCGGTCGGGCACTTCATCACCAGCTCGCCCGCGTCGGTGCGGAAGTTGTGCACCGGCAGCCCCTCGACCAGGCCGCCGCTCTCGACGCCGCGGATCGACGCGCACCAGCCGTAGAGCGAGAACGCCTTGTTGACGTTCGCCGCCAGCGCGTACGCGGCGTTGCCCCACAGGTACGCGTTGTGGTCGGTGCCGTCGACGCGCTCCTCGTAGTTGAACGCCTCGACCGGCACCGTCGCGCTGCCGTACGGCTCGCGCACGAGCACGCGCGGCGCCGTCAGCGCCACGTAGCGCGAGTCCTCGCTCTGGCGGAACGCCTTCCACTTGGCGTACTCCGTCGTGTCGAAGACCTTCGCGAGGTCGCGCGGCTGGTCGAGCTCCGAGAAGCTCTCGAGGTTGAACATCGCCGACTCGGCCGCGGTGATGAACGGCGCGTGCGCGGCCGCCGCCACCTGCGACACCTTCTCGAGCAGCTCGATGTCCTGGCCCGTCTTGTCGAAGTAGTAGTCGCCGACGAGCGCGCCGAAGGGCGTGCCGCCGAAGACGCCGTACTCCTCCTCGTACACCTTCTTGAACAGCGCGCTCTGGTCGAACTCGGGGGCGCGCTGCAGGTCACGGAGCAGTTCCTTCTTGCTCACGTTCATGACCTTGATCTTGAGCGTCGTGCCCGTCTCGCTCTGCGAGAGCAGGTACTTCAGCCCGCGCCACGACGCCTCGAGCTTCTGGAACTCGGGGTGGTGGAGGATCTCGTTGAGCTGGATCGAGAGCAGGTGGTCGATCTGCGCGATGCGCGCGTTGATCATCGTCTCGGTGTCGCGCGAGACGGTCATCGACCCCTCGAGCACCTGCGCCACGAACTGCTTGACGAGGTCCTTGCCGCGCTGCTGCGTCTCGACGTCACGCCCGACGCGCCCGTCCTGGACGATCTGGTCGAGGAGCGAGAACTCGGCGTCGGCCGTGTAGCCTGCGGCCTGCTGGCCGGCCTGGGTCTCAGCCATTGTTGCCGCCCTCCGTGATCCCGAGCTCCGAGCGGAGCTTGTTCATCTTCTCGGCGTCGCCGAGGGTGGCCTGCAGCACCTCGTCGAGCTTCTCGTTGGTCTGCAGCGAGCCGCGCAGGTCGGCGAGCTGCGTGCGCAGGTCGAGGAGCTCCTTGAGCGGCTTCACCTGGCGCGCGACGGCGTCGGGCGAGAAGTCGTCGAGGCTGCGGAAGTTCAGGTCGACGCCGAGCTTGGGCGCGTCGGCCTCGTCGCTGAGCTTGTTCTCGACGGTGAAGGCGAGGTGCGGCTTCATGCTCGCGAGCACGTCGTCGAAGTTGTCGGGGGTGACCTCGACGAACTTCCGGTCCTTGAGCTTCGCCAGGGGCTCCGTCGGCTGGCCGGTGAAATCCCCGAGCACGCCCATCAGGAACGGCAGCTCCTTCATTTCCATGGCGCCACCGGTCTCGACCTCGTAGGAGATCTGGATCCGCGGCGGGCGCACGCGCTCGAGCTTCTTCTGGGTACTGTCGGCCATGAAGGACTCCTGCAGGGATTGCACGGGGATTGCGTAGGGAGAGCGAGTGCTCCCCCCACTAGCGTCCGGGCGCACGCAACGACGCGGCGGTCGCGCCGAGAGGCGCGACCGCCGGCCGTCGTGTGCGAGACGGCCAAGGGCGCCCCAGAGTGTAGCCGTGTGACAATGAAGTCAAGCGAATCCGCGCCACAGTCGCGCCCAACGGCGCGCGCGCGTGCATTCGTGACGGCATTGGCCGGCGCTGACGCTTGATTCTGGCCGCGCGCGCGTTACGGCGCATAGGTCATTCGACCCGCTCCGCGCCGCGCGCGGCCGCGCACGGCCCGGAACTCGCGCTGTACTGCCGCGGACGCCGTCCGCCGCCGATGATGCTCACCCGTCTCGCCGCCACGCCGCCGCTCCGGGCCGACGCGCCGCCCGCCGGCATCGCCCGCGCGCTCGCCGATCTGGTGGACGCGCCGCACCGGGCGCTCGCGCACGCGGCCGGCCCCTGGCTGGCGCCGCCGCTCTCGCCGCGCCTCGTCACGCCGCCGGCGCTGCTCGCGCTCGTGCGCGCCCTCAGCGGCCGGATGATCGTCACCAACCCCACCGCGGTCGTGCGCCTGCCGCTCGCCGTCGGCCTGCTGGCGCGGGCCGCCCTCCAGCGCGCGCTCGCCCCGTCCGTCGCGCCGCCGGCGGAGTCGCCATCGACCGAGAGCGTGGAGGACGCGCGGGACGTGCGCGTGCGCGCCGCGCGCCGGCGGGTGGCGGCGCTGGAGGCGCGGCTCCCCGCGGCCACGGCGGCACTGGCCCCGGGCGCGCGCTGGGCGACGGTGATCCTCTACGAGCCGACGACGCTCACCGTGCACCTCGCGCGCGAAGGAGTCGCGCGGCGCGAGCCCGAGCCGCTGCAGGCGCACGCGGTGCTCCGCTACCGGCTGGCGCTGGTGGTCGGCCGCGCCGACGCGCTGCCGACCGACGCGCTGCCGACCGACGCGCTGCCGACCGACGCGCTGCCGACCGACGCGCTGCCGACCGACGCGCTGCCGACCGACGCGCTGCCGACCGACGCGCTGCCGACCGACGCGGCGATCGACGCCGCCGCGGCGGCGGCGCCGGCCACCGCCTGGCCGCCCGGGCGCGGCGGCGACACGCCCTGGTTCCTGCGGCGGCTGCTGATCCCCGACGCGCAGGCCGCCGCCCACATGGACGACGGCACGCTGGCGCGCTGGGGCACGGTCACCGGGCGCGGGATGCCGCGCCACGACTCCTACTGGTTCTCGGAGAGCTGGGAGCGCTTCCGCGAGCCGGGGCGCCACGTCGGCTACGTCGCGCCCGACTACGTGGCGCGCGCCCGCCGGCTGCCGTCGGCGGGCGGGCCCTCGACGTCGCTCGTCGCCCCCGCGCTCGACGCGACCGTCGAGCGCGGGGTCTGCGTCCCGCCCGGCTACTGCCTGGTGGACTGCGTGGGCACGCTGGAGGTCGCGGTCGTCGCCTGCTGAGCGTGCGACGCGGGCTGCGCGTCGTCGGCCGGCTTCAGCACCGCGCGCCACTCGGACGAGTGGTCGTCGCTGCGCGCGTCGGCCGGACGCGGCGGCAGCGGACACGCCGGGATCTCGAGCGCGCCCTCGGTGACCAGCAGCTCCACCAGCCGCGCCACGTCGCGCTCGACGACGTCCTCCTCCACCAGCCCGCGCGCGCGCAGCTCCGCCAGCAGCGCCGGCACGTCGCGCGTCCCGTCGCACAGCTCCAGCATCGTGGGCGCCGAGGGCGGGAGACGCACCGCCGCGCCCACGGGCCAGTCGACGTCCACCGTCGCGCCCTGCGTCACCCAGTCGCGGTCCGCGTCGGCGCGCAGCTGCACGGAGAGCCGCGCACCCGGCACCACGCGCGGCGTCTGGCCCGCCAGCCGCTCCACCGAGTCCGCGTACGCGAGCGCGTGGTGCGCCCAGCGGAAGCGCCAGTCGATGGTGGCCGCGTCGAGCTGCGTGCCGGCCATCTGCATGTCGGCCACCGGGACGCGCGTGCGCCGCTCGCGCCGCAGCTCCACGGAGCAGAGGGCGAAGCGCTCGATCTCGAGCGCGTCGAAGTGCTTCATCCAGCGCTCGAGGTCCGTGAAGGTGGCCGCGCCCGCGCCGGCGACGTTCCGGTAGGCGTGCATCACGTCCCAGTCGCGGCGGCGCATCACGACGACCTCGAACTCGTCGGCCGCGGCGCCCAGCCAGGCGCGGATGCGCTGCACGGTGGGCTGGCCGCGCCGGTCGGAGAGCGCGGCCGTGAACGAGCAGCGGCCGCCCGGGCGCAGGTGCTCGGGGAGCCCCTGCACGATGCTGCGCGTGACCTGCTCGCCGTCCTCGCCCGCGTCGCGGTAGTCGTACTCGTGCGCCAGCGTCGGCACGTACGGCGGGTGCGCGCAGACGTAGTCGAACGTCTCGCCGTCCATCGCGGACCACGCGTCGCTCGCGACCGCGACGAGCTGCTCGAGCGCGTTGAGGCGGGCGTTGAAGCGCGAGCAGGCGACGCTGCGCGCGGCGATGTCGGTGGCCCACGCGCTCGGCGCGCCCTCGCGCAGCGCCTTGAGCGCCACCATCCCGGAGCCCGCGCACAGCTCGACCATGTGCTGCCCGCGGAGCGGCGGGATCGTGTCGAGGAACTGGCGCGTGAGCTGGTTGGCCGGCGGGAAGACGAAGTCCGCCGACTCGCTGCCCAGGCGCGGCCGCCGCGAGAAGGGCGGGATGTCGGACACGAGCCAGAGCCCCTGCAGCGGCGTCAGGAGCATGGTGCCGCGCAGGCGCTCGCCGTCCTGCGGATCCCGGGCGAGGAGGCCGAGGGCGATCAGGTTGGCGACGTCGTCGCCGCCGACGAGCGACTCGACCAGCGCGCGCGGGAGCGGCTCGCTGTCGAGCAGCAGGCGGACGAGCGCCGCGCCCGCGTCCTCCACCGGACCGGCCATCGTCGCCCGGCGCTCCGCCAGGCGCGGGAAGCCGAAGAGGTTCGGCCCGCCCATGCGCCGCGCGATGGTCGGCTCGTCGAAGCCGACGCGCGCGAACAGCGCGCGCGCCGCGTCGAAGGCCGCAGCCGGCGCCTCGGGCTGGATGGGGAGGGCGGCGGGCGGCGTGAGGGCGGCGGCGGTCGGCGGCGCGGCGGTGCTCATGGCGGGAGAGGCGAGGCGGCGGAATCCAGCGGAGAGGCGGCGGCGCGCCCGGGGCGGGCGGCGGCGAGGCAAAGTGGGACGTGCCGCGCGGAGCGTCCAGGGTCAGATGCACGGCGGCGCGTCCGCTGGCAGGATCGCGCGACCACCGTACGTTGTAGCGCATGCCTTCCCTGCACCCCGTGCTCTGGACCAAGGGCACGCTCCTGACGCCGCAGCACCTCCAGGCGCAGGACCGCTATCACGACGACCTCCTGCGCGCGCAGCTCGGCGCGCTGACCTTCTGCCCGTGGGGGCTGACACGGCTGGACCTGGACCGCGAGGCGCTGACGGGCGGCACGCTGGTGGTGCGCGCGGTCTCGGGGCGCATGCCGGACGGGCTGCTGTTCGACGCGCCGGGCGCCGACCCGACGCCGCCGCCGCGCGCGCTGGACGTGGCGTGGGCGCAGGACCAGCGCGCGCTGCTGGTGTCGCTGGCGGTGCCCGAGTACCGCGCGGGGGCGCGCAACATCGCCGGGCGCGAGACGTACGCGGCGGGCGCCTCGACCGCGCGCTGGCGCGCGGAGGAGCAGCTGGCGCGCGACGAGACCACGGGGCTGGCGGAGCGGCCGATCCAGGTGGCGCGGTCGAACCTGCGGCTGCTGCTGGAGGGCGACGCGACCGAGGGCTACACGACGATGCCGATCGCGCGGCTGCTGCGCGCGCCGGGCGGCGAGGTGACGCTCGACCCGACGTTCGTGCCGCCGCTGCTGGAGCTCTCGGCCAGCGACGCGCTGATGGGGATGGCGCGGCGCGTCCTGGAGCGGGTGACGGCCAAGGCGACGGCGCTCGCCGGCTCGCGGCGGCAGCGCAACCAGGGGCTGGCCGACTTCTCGATCACGGACGTCGCGAGCTTCTGGCTGCTGTACACGCTGAACACGCACCTGCCGGCGCTGCGGCACCTGGCGGAGGTGCGCGGCGGGCATCCGGAGCCGCTGTGGGACGCGATGATCGCGCTCGCCGGCGCGCTGACGACGTTCGCGCCCGCGGGGCGCCCGCTGCCGGTCTACGACCACATGCGGCTGGGCGAGTGCTTCGGGCAGCTGGAGGCGCGGCTGCTGGAGCTGCTGGAGACGGCGGTGCCGGAGACGGCGATCGCGATCCCGCTGCGCACGGTCGCGCCGCTCGTGCAGGCGGCGGCGCTGGACCAGGAGAAGTGGCTCGCGGCGCCGCAGTGGTACCTCGCCGTCAGCGCGCCGATGCGCCAGGCGGAGCTGGTCTCGCGCGTCGTCCACGGCTGCAAGGTCGGCTCGGCCGACGTCGTGGATACGCTGATCCGTCAGGCGCTGCCGGGGCTGGAGCTGGTGCACGTGCCGCAGCCGCCGGCGGCGGTGCCGGTGAAGCTCGACTTCCTCTACTTCGCGGTCGGGCGCGCGGGTGCGGCGTGGGACGCGGTGACGCGGGCGCGCAACCTGGCGGTGTTCGTGCCGGCCGAGATCCCGCAGGCGCGGCTGGAGCTGGTGGTGGTGCTGCAGTAGGGCTGCGGACTGCGGGCTGCGGATCCTTGAACTGCGAACGGCAGCAAGGATGAAGATCTGAAAGGATCTGATAACGACGGATGGCTCCGTGTGGCGGCGAGGGATCTCGCACTCCACCGGAGCCATCCGTCGTCATCCGATCTTCTCGGACTTTCATCCTTGCTGCTGTTGTCGTTTGGGTCCGGCGCGCTGGACTCCTGTGCCTCTTGGGGATGCGGATCCTCCGGATGAAGGCGGATGCTCCGGATCGCTCCGCGTGGCGGCGACGCACCGTGCGCTACAGGGAGCGATCCGAACGATCCGTCCAGATCCGGAGCATCCGCTTCCCTCCAACGAGCACCATCTCCGCGGAGCGCCGACGCGTCCCGCGCGGCCTGTCGCGCCGCACGGAGCACGTAGCCGATCTATTTGGGCACCGGGACCGCGGGCGCCGGCGGCACCGTGGGGGCGGGCACGGCGGGCGCCTTGGGGACGGGCGTGCCCGCCGGGACCGTCGGCGTGCCGGTCGACGTCGCCGTCTCGGGCTTGGGGCGCAGCGCGAAGTAGAGCACGAGCGCCAGCGCGAGCAGGATCACGAGGTTGATCACGACGATCAGCGGCATCGGGATCGTGCGGCGCGGCGTGGCCGGGAGCGGCGCCGCGGCCGGCGCCGGCGCGGTGGCCGGCGGCGGGGGCGGCGTGACGCTCTGCCGGATCATCCGCGTGTACTCGCTGCCGCCGGCCGGCGCGGCCGGGGCGCCGAACGGCGACGGCCCGCCCGTGGACCCGAGCCCGCCCGGCGCGCCGAAGGCTGGCGGCGGGAGGACGGGGGGCAGCCCGGCGCTCCCCAGGCTCCCGGACGCGCCCAGCGGCGGGAGGCCGCCGAGTGCGGGCGGCGCGCCCTGAGGCGTGGGGAGTGGCGGAAGCGGCGGCAGCGGCGGCGGCGCCAGCGGCGGCGGGCCGACCGGCGGCAGACCACCCGACCCGCCCGTGTCGAAGGGTGACCCGCCGAAGGCCGGCGGCGGGGGCGGGACGCGCGCGGCGAGGGCGCCCGTCGCGCTCCCGCCGACCGATCCGACCGACGGCGGTGGCGGTGGCGGCGGGAGCGGGGGCGGCGCGCTGGGGCCGAGTGGCGCGAAGGGCGACGGCGCGGGCGGGGTGCTGGGCCGCGGCGCCGCCTGCTGCTGGAAGAGCCCCGTGAACTCGCCGGGGCGGAGCGCCGGCTCGGCCGCGGCGGCCGGCGCGGCTGGCATCGGCGGCATGGGCGGCATGGGCGGCGCGGCCGGCGGCGCGACGGGCGCCAGCGGCGGCATCGGGGGCGGCATGATGGACGCGAGCGGCGGCGGGGCCGGCGCGGGTGACGGCGCGTGTGGCGGCGCGACGGGCGCGGCCTGCTGGAACATGCGCGTGAACTCGCCGGGCTCGCGCTTGGGCTCCGGCGCGGGGGCCGGCGGCGCCGGGGGCGGAGGCGGCGGTGCGTGCATCACCGGCGCGAGCGGCGGCGGCTG